>NZ_QUWR01000014.1:0-121694 GCF_003419885.1 Acinetobacter sp. SWAC5 | reverse complement strand
GGATAGTCTTTTTCAGATTCAATCAATAATTGAACCGCTCTTTCTCTGATTTCAGGGGTATATTTTAATTTGGTCATCGGAACATTCTCTCAGAATACTGAGTCTCCGACAAACCCGGTACGGTTCAGCTCACTATTATTCCGTCACCCTAAGGAAGATTACCTAAAAAAAGCCCTCAAAGTGATCTGACCCCAAAAAGCTGGACAAGATATTAAGAGACTTTTAAGGACTGAATTCTGTACTGTACAGGACTCAGTCCTTTTAATTTAACCTTGATTCTTTCATGGTTGTAATAGTGTATATATTCTTTCACCTTTTGTTCCAGCTCATCAACTGATTTAAATTGCTCTCCATGGAAGCACTCTGATTTTATAATTCCAAAGAAGCTTTCCATTGCTGCATTATCTAGGCAATTACCTTTACGTGACATACTTTGAATTAGGCCTTGCTGGTTAACTTGTTGTTGATAGAGAAACATTTGATATTGCCAGCCCTGATCAGAATGTAAAATTAGGGTATCGTTTGGTTTATGTTTACTGAGAGCATCCTGTAGCATCATACTGATTATCGAAAAGGTTGGTCTGTGCTGAGTTTGGAATATTAAATAGGTCCATAATCGGTGAAAGATAAAGTTTATCACTCTGAACATTAAACTCAGTCACATCAGTAACCCACTTCTGATTAGGTTTATCTGCCTTGAATTGTCGCTGTAATATATTGTTAGCAATTTTACCAATCTCACCTTTATAGGAACGATATTTCACAGCTCTAATCCGCGATTTAAGCTTCATAGATTGCATAAGACGCTGTACACACTTATGGTTCACAACCAAACCTGTGTTTCTTAATACGGTACAACAAAATAGATTCTTTTTCTTTAGGAGTGTAGGTTCTTCTGGAGGTTCTAAGACCATCTAAACCATGTAATTTATATAAGTTAGCCCGATTTCTTACATGACTTTCATCAATACCGAAACGTGCTCCAGTTCTTTTTTGTCCATCAGAAGTAGATATAAAATGCTGTACTACTTCCAACTTGAACTCTAGTGTTCTTCTTTGTCTTGACATAAAAATGCACCCTTCAAATCAGACTGTGTGTCCAATTTTTTGGGTGCAGATTAATTTTTGAGGGCTTTTGAGTTGTCTTGGAGACCATTAAAACTAAATTATTTTAGAAACGGTAACCTACACCAATGTTAAATCCGTTTAACTTAGCGCTTTCTCCATTAAATTTAACCTTCGTACCTTCATAACCTACATGTACAGATACATTTTGCACAGGATTAACAGCTACGCCCACACCATATGCAAATGATGTTTTAGTAATGCTTTCTGAATAGCTGTAACTTCCATCAAATTCACGATCACTGTAATCGCCCTTAACATTAGCAAATCCTGCCAAAGCATATGCACTTACATACTCATTAAAGCGGTATGCTGGACCAGCTAAAAGTGAAAAAGATTTAACTTCAGCTTTTTCTTCGCCAAAACCATAATTAGATTTGTCATCACCAGATACATATGATGTTGAAACCACCACGCCTACAGGAGATTCGCTTTCAAAGCGATATTGTGCATTCACACCTTTTAAATCTTTAAAGTCTTCCGCTTTTGTTTGCGCATAGCCAACAGAAACTGTATGTTGAGCCGCAACAGCATTAATAGACATACCTAGTGCGCAAGTAAAAATAGCGCCACGAATAATATTTTGAATCATCTTACACCTTTTTATAGATTATTAGTCATTCTTAACTTGAATAACTATTAAGTGGATAAATCCACTGCAACTATTATGTCATTATGAGTATAAAAAGGGTATTGTAAAAGACCAAATGCAAATCGGCAGTGATCAAATAAATTCATACTCCCGAGTTCATAGGTTTTAGATATTTAAATCTTTTTATGCATTTTAAAATGACGATTTTCAATTTTTATCTTCCATGGTTTTGACTTTCTGGGGTGAAGACAACATCACTATTTTTAAAAAATATATTAATATCAAATAAATATAAACACTTAATTCAGGCAAGGCTACAAGGGAGACTTTGAACAAAACAACCATTATGTACACTATGTGGTGATGGGTTACATACAGGTTACAAATTATTTCATGAGCGTCCTGTTCATCTTCATTATTTTTCCAAAATTTATTTTTAAATTGATATCAAGATAGAAACAAGTGTTTTTAGGACGCGAAAAATGAAAATCAAAACCGTATTCTTTAGTGCAATATTTGCAGCTTCAGCAATGACTATGACTGCTGCAAATGCAGGTAATAGCACAAATACAGCCCTTACTTCAGCTCTTGGTGGTGTGGTAGGTGCAGCCATTGGTAACCAGATGGGTGGTCAAACAGGTGCAATGATTGGTTCAGCCATTGGTGGTGGCGCTGGTGCTGCAGCATCAGCGAATAAGCGTGATCGTAATGGAGCAATTATTGGTGGTGCGCTAGGTGGTGCTGGTGGTTATACCGTTGGTAAAAATATGGGTGGCACAAACGGTGGTTATATTGGTGCCGCTGCAGGCTCTGCAGGTGGTGCAGTTTTAGGCCAAAAAGTCAGCCAAGACCGTCGTTATGACGATGGATACAATAATCGTTATAACAGCCGTTATGATGACCGCTATGACAATCGTGGCTACCGCAACTCTAAATACCGTTATAACAATTCAGCATATCGCAACGACAATGGCCGTCACATAGGTTGGTACAAACAAGATCGTCGCTAATCATTATGCATGATTAGGCTATGACCTATTATTTATCAGAACACTCATTATTGAGCACCTTCGGGTGCTTTTTGTATAACGAAGTTTTTATCCAATCATTCATCTTAAATAGCATAGAAATATTTATTTTTTACAAAATATCAATGTAATAGGTTTAAATCACGTATCAATTCATACCCATGATTTTTACCTTCCTCATTCAAACTACTCTTTTTAGTTTTGTAACTTCATAAACTAGCTTGTATTAAATTCTATTAATATCGAAATTTGTCGATATACTTCCAATCGCATATATCGTATTATCTCGATATAAAGTATACGAGGCCAGTTATGCGCAACTTAAATGAAATTAAATTTTCAATATTAGAACTTGCACCTGTTCGTGAAAACAAAACCATTGCGGATGCATTACATCATGCTTTGGAACTCGCACAACATGCAGAAAAGCTGGGTTTTGAACGCCTCTGGGTTGCAGAACACCACAATATGGCAGGTATTGCGAGTTCCGCAACATCCGTACTTTTAGGCTATTTATTGGCAAATACACAACGCATCAAATTAGGCTCTGGCGGAATTATGCTACCTAACCATGCGCCACTAGTAGTAGCTGAACAATTTGGTACGTTGGCAACGCTTTATCCAAACCGTATTGAACTTGGTTTAGGACGTGCTCCTGGTACAGATCAATACACTATGCGCGCACTTCGACGTGGTCAACAAGAAACTGAAGATCAATTCCCCCAAGATGTAAATGAAATCTTGCAGTACTTTAAAGACCCTGTACCTAATCAAAGAATCATTGCAACACCAGGCCAAAGTACTGCTGTTCCAGTCTGGTTACTTGGCTCTAGTTTATTTAGCGCGCAATTGGCGGCGCGTTTGGGCTTACCTTATTCTTTTGCTTCACACTTTGCACCGCGCATGTTAGGGCAAGCAATCCAATTATACCGCGACAATTTCCAAGCCTCAGAATACTTAGACCGCCCTTATGTCTCTATGGGGGTTCCTATTGTTGTTGCAGAAACAGATGCTGAAGCGCAATTCTTAGCAACTACGCCCTACCAACGGATTTTAAGTATGTTCCGTAATCAACGTGGTAAACTTCCACCTCCTATTCCTACTATGGACGGTGTTTGGTCTGCATCTGAAAAAATGTCCGTGGATAGCTTTTATGCCATAGCTCAGATTGGATCGAATACCACAGTGAAAGCTGGTCTAGAGGCATTAGCACAGCGCTATGAAATTGATGAATTTATTTTTACTTGCGATATTTATGACACGCAAAAGCGTTTAGAAAGTTTTGAGCGCTTAATGACTATTCGTAACCAAACTTAAAATATTCAATCCAAACTCATAAATAGCATCTTCACACGACATATTTATTGTTCATAGTGAACGATGCTATTTTCGAACGCCCTTTATACTTAGATGGACTTAAAATTCGTCCACTTTCCACAAATGCACCTCATTTTTTTGATCATCACAGCATTATTTTCGGGATGACTGTCCAGATTACATTCCGTATTTTACCTCTACGTTAAAGTTCGCTATCTATATTCATATAAATACACCTGAAAACAATTATTATTGGAACACTACTTATGAGCACACAACAGCCCGATGCACCCCATCAGGCCTTTCAAAATATTCATACAGATTTTAAAGAGTTCAAAGGCACCTTACTTTCTTCAAAAGACATTAAAAATTTTGACTTTAAAGATAAAAATGTGGCTGTTATCGGCATCGACCAAGATACTGCAACACAGCTCAACTACATCAGCCAACATGCTCAGCAGGTTGCCGTGTTTCAAATACAGCCTCATTTTGTCTTACCCAAAACAGAACGTTTCATCCATAAACTCATTGAGCATCCCTTAGTCATTAAAAATCGACGTTTATTTAACAACCGTATTAAAAGCCTTTTAGCGCTACGTTTTTTAGAAGATCAAGTTAAAGATACATGGCTTAAGCATTTGCTCATGCCAAATACAGCCATTCAAAATAAGACTTTTTTAAAGTCAGATAGTTATTATTTGGCTTTACAACGTCCCAACTGCACCTTAGTGACATGGCCAATTATGAAAGTGCATAGTCATGAAATTCAGGCGATTAATGATCATCTTTATCCATGTGATGTCATCATTCACCATGTAAAAGCACCATAATTCATCCATTTTTAAATGAGCTTATGCTGGTTTCGTATAGGCTCACGAATTTAATTTGATTGTTTTACGATCAATTGGTTCATTTTTTTGTGCTTATAAAAGTGCTATCAAAGCAAATTAGTACATAAAACTATCTGAAAAATAAGCTACATTGTTGGGTCGAATCAAAGCATTTTCATCCGTATTTACCACATAGAAATCGCACTACTTTTGTCTAAATTTAGCAAATAAAAACATCATGATTATTTAGATGATTAAAATATTTTATTTAATTTTTCTAATAAAATTTGATCAATTTTTAGTTTTTTATTTCCATTCAAAATAAGCGCTTTCTCTAATCTACTCTTTCAAGAGGTTATTTTTATAGAAAATGACATTATAGATAGCATTTATTTGATATATACTGATATTAAATTCTTATCAATCTATATTTCATATTTATAAAAAATGAGCCACAAAATCGTGGCTCCTTTTGGCTTTAACCAATTCGACGCTTCAAACCAGTCATTTGCAATACACGCGTTGAGATTTCTTCAATCGACATCTCAGACACATTTAAATATTTAATGCCTTCCGAAATGTAAATTCCCTCAATCGCACGCAATTCCATTTGACACTGGTTATAGCTTGCATAACGGCTATTTGCTTTACGCTCCGAACGAATCGCCACAAGGCGCTCTGCATCAATCATCAAGCCAAACAGCTTATGTTTATGCGGGCGAAGCACTGCAGGCAAACGATTATCATCTAAATCTTCTTCTGTTAAAGGATAATTCGCAACACGAATTCCAAATTGTAAAGATAGATAAATTGATGTTGGTGTTTTACCCGAGCGCGATACACCAATCAGGATTAAATCTGCTTTGTCATAATGGCGAGTACGTGCACCATCATCGTTATCTAAAGCAAAATGTACCGCATCAATACGAGCCTTATATGACTCAGAATCCGTCACTGCATGAGTTTGTCCGACTAAAGTCGTAGGCGATGTGCCTAATTCATCAGACAACTTACTAATAAGCCCTTCAAATACATCAAGATTTATTGCATCAGCTGTATTAATAATATCACGTACATAAGGGTCAACTAAGGTATCAAACACCAAAGGCTTTTGACCGTCTTTTTGTGAGCGTTGATTGATCTCAGCTACGACGTTTGTAGCAGCCTCTTCAGAGGTAATATAAGGGATGATATGAATGTCAAAATCTACATGCGGAAACTGCGCCAGCAAAGAGTGTCCGAGGGTTTCAGCGGTAATGGCCGTACCATCAGAAATAAAAAAAACACTGCGCTGAATTTGTTTACCTTCTGACATTAAAATTCTCCTCAAATATTTGTCTAAGTGCTATATAATCTTTATAGTAAACCATCTTACATGACTGTCACTTAGTAAATCCAAAATGCTAAGTAATTTGTTATAATTTCATGCCAAGATAGTGATTAATACTGCAAAAGTGGAGTAACAACTTTGGAAGCGCGCGTAATTGGTCTAGAAAAATTAGGGAAACATGACGTTGAACTAGTAGGTGGGAAAAACTCATCTCTCGGTGAAATGATCAGCCATCTATCAAATGCTGGTGTATCTGTCCCGGGTGGTTTTGCGACAACAGCACAAGCTTATCGTGAATTCCTTGAGCAAAGTGGCCTAAACGCTAAAATTAACGCAGAGCTCGCAGCACTCAATGTTGATGACGTGATTGCTCTCGCTGAAACAGGCGCTAAAATTCGCCAATGGATTGTTGACACTCCGCTTACAGCAGAGCTTGAAAAAGAAATCCGCACAGCATTCGAAGCACTTTCAAACGGCAACCCTGACATCGCGGTTGCCGTTCGTTCATCTGCAACTGCAGAAGACTTACCAGATGCGTCATTTGCTGGCCAACAAGAAACTTTCTTAAACATTCGCGGTATCGATAACATTCTGATCGCGATTAAAGAAGTTTTTGCTTCACTTTATAACGACCGCGCAATTTCTTACCGCGTACACCAAAACTTTGCACACGATGTTGTTGCATTGTCTGCTGGTATCCAGCGTATGGTTCGCTCTGAAACTGGTGCTGCTGGTGTAATGTTTACACTAGATACAGAGTCAGGCTTCCGTGATGCAGTATTCATTACAGCATCTTATGGCTTGGGTGAAATGGTTGTACAAGGCGCAGTTAACCCTGACGAATTCTACGTATCAAAACCGCTTCTAAATGCAGGTAAACACGCGATTCTTCGTCGTAACCTTGGCTCTAAACACCAAAAAATGATTTACGGTGAAGAAGGCGCTGCAGGTAAATCTGTTGTTGTTGTTGATGTAGACAAAGCTGAACGTCAACAATTCGCCTTGAACGATCACGAATTACAAGAACTTGCTAAACAAGCCTTGATCATTGAAAACCACTATGGTTCTCCAATGGACATCGAATGGGCTAAAGATGGCGATGACGGTTTAATTTATATCGTTCAAGCACGTCCAGAAACTGTAAAAAGCCGTGAAAATGTCGGTACTATGGAACGTTACCTTTTAAAACAAAAAGGTACTGTAGTATGTGAAGGTCGTTCAATTGGTCAACGTATCGGTTCTGGTAAAGTTCGTATCGTGACTTCAATTAAAGAAATGGACAAAGTTCAAGACGGCGACGTACTTGTATCAGACATGACTGACCCAGATTGGGAACCAGTAATGAAACGTGCTGCTGCAATCGTAACAAACCGTGGTGGCCGTACTTGCCACGCTGCAATCATTGCACGTGAATTAGGTGTTCCAGCAATTGTTGGTTGTGGTAATGCAACTGAAGTACTTGTAGACGGTCAAGAAGTGACTGTTTCATGTGCTGAAGGTGACACTGGCTTCATCTACGAAGGTTCTTTAGATTTTGAAGTTCAGCGTAACTCTATCGAATCTATGCCTGCTCTTCCGTTCAAAGTAATGATGAACGTAGGTAACCCAGACCGCGCATTTGACTTCGCTCAAATTCCAAACGAAGGTATTGGTCTTGCACGTTTAGAGTTCATCATCAACCGTATGATTGGTGTTCACCCTAAAGCATTGCTTAATATTGACAGCCTTCCACGTGAAACGCGTGCTGCAGTTATGGCGCGTACTGCTGGTTATGCATCTCCGATCGAATTCTATGTTGAAAAACTCGTTGAAGGTATTTCTACACTTGCAGCTGCTTTCGCTGACAAACCAGTGATCGTGCGTATGTCTGACTTTAAGTCAAACGAATACGCAAACTTGATCGGTGGTAAGTTATACGAACCTGAAGAAGAAAACCCAATGTTGGGCTTCCGTGGTGCAAGCCGTTATGTATCTGACAACTTCCGTGACTGCTTCGAATTAGAATGCCGTGCATTGAAGAAAGTTCGTGACGAAATGGGCTTAACAAACATTCAAATCATGATTCCATTCGTTCGTACTGTAAACGAAGCGAAACGTGTAATTGAATTACTTGCTCTAAATGGTCTTAAGCGCGGTGAAAACGGCCTTAAAGTGATCATGATGTGTGAATTGCCAACCAACGCATTGTTAGCAGACCAATTCCTTGAACACTTCGATGGTTTCTCTATCGGTTCAAACGACTTAACTCAGCTTACACTTGGTTTAGACCGTGACTCAGGTATTGTTTCTCATTTATTTGACGAACGTGATGCAGCTGTAAAAGTTTTACTTTCTATGGCAATCCAAGCATGTCGTAAAGCTGGCAAATACGTAGGTATTTGTGGTCAAGGTCCTTCGGATCACCCAGACCTTGCTTTATGGTTAATGGAACAAGGTATTGAATCTGTTTCATTGAACCCAGACTCAGTATTAGACACTTGGTTCTTCTTATCAGAAGAAAAAGCTCAACAAGCTTAAAAATCTGTGTTAAAAAAAGACCCACATTTGGGTCTTTTTTTTCACCTATACTTTTTATATACGTTTTGAGATTGTATTTTTATGCAGATTTACTTGGCACGAAATAATCAACAAGCTGGACCATACACTTTAGAGCAACTTAATCAAATGCTCTCAAGCCAACAAGTTTTACTGACAGATTTGGCTTGGCACCAAGGTATGACCGAATGGAAGGCTTTAGGTGAACTCACTCAAGGACAACTTACATACCAACCTGCAGGTTACACCCCCCCAACACCCGCACCTACACCATTCCAACAACCTGTTGCCACGGCACAAAAAAGCACAAATGTTGCATCGCAAACACTTGCCTCTATTCCAAGTCGCGCATTAGCAAAAATTATTGACCTATTGCTTTGGCTACCTGCAACCTACATTTTGACATCTTTCTTTAGCGCTCAAGAAACTGAAGCATTCAACAAACTGAATGAGCAATTTATTACCGCTGTTATGGATGCAAGTACAAATCCAACGGTCATTCAAAATTTGCAAAATCAAATTTTTGATATGTTTTCACAACAAGCATGGATGGCAATGACAGCATATCTTGTCATCATGCTTATGGTTCAAGCTTACTTTATTACCAAGTCAGGGCAAAGCATTGGTAAAAAAATCACCAAAATTCAAATCGTAGATGCCGAATCAGGTGAACAAGTTTCAACCTTACGTGCATTTACCCTGCGCAGCATCGTATTTATTTTAATCAACTTTATGTTCTTAATGGTGGCTATTGTTGATTATTTATTCGCTTTTGGCGCGAAACGTCAAACTTTACATGATAAATTAGCGAAAACTAAGGTGATTAAGCAGCAAAAATAACATAAATTAAGGGATGAGTTTTCATCCCTTTTTTATTCATTCCTTTGAAATTAAAATAAAATTATTAACAGCATTTATGAATTCCGACTGACAAAATAGGTTTTTAATACAGTCATTTAAACCCGCTTTATGTATAGCTTAGTTTCCAGATATGAGGCATAATGCCCAACAACGTAGCGGTGTCTCATGATTGGGAAGGATTTTCTATGTCTAATAAGAATATTCTCAATCATGCTACACTATAATCGCTATCCCATAATTTAATTAGGGAATGGGACTCTTCACCGAGGTTGTAAAATGAGACAAACAATTTTAGCTGTATTGTCTTTATCTGCGATCGTCGCACTGTTAACAGGTTGCGGTGGTGATATGGTACTTCTAAACTCGAAAGGTCCAGTTGCTCAAGGTCAATCTGACTTGATGATGACTGCGATCTATTTAATGCTTTTAGTGGTGATTCCATCAGCACTTATGGCGTTATGGTTTGGTTGGAAATATCGCGCGTCAAATAAAGATGCAGACTATAAACCAACATGGGCACATTCAACTGCAATTGAAGTTGTAGTATGGGGTGTTCCTATCATTATTATTGGTATTCTTGCGTACTTAACATGGTGGGGTTCCCACAAATATGACCCGTACCGTCCGCTAGAATCAGATAAAGCTCCTTTAACTGTTCAAGTTATCGCTGAACAATTTAAATGGATTTTCATCTATCCAGAGCAAAACATTGCGACTGTTAACGAACTACGCTTCCCAGAGAAAACTCCAGTAAGCCTTCGTTTGACTTCTAACTTCACAATGAACTCATTCTTCATTCCTGCATTGTCTGGTCAGATCTATGCAATGGCAGGTATGCAAACTCACCTGAACTTATTGGCAGACGAAACTAGCCCAGCTGAAGGCTTCCGCGGTTTCTCTTCTAACTACTCAGGTTACGGCTTCTCACAAATGCGCTTCCGTGCTCATTCTGTGACAGATGCTCAGTTTGCTGAATGGGTTGCGGCTGTGAAAGCAGGCAATGGTACTTCAGTAAATCCTGAAGCAGTTCAAAAAACTGTTTTAGACCAAGCTGAATTTGCAACCTTACGTGACGGCAACCGTTCTAAGCATCAAATTGAAATGATGGTTGCACACGCTGAAACTGAAAAGCAAAAAGAAGCAGCAGCTCTAGCTGAAGCAGAAGGTCCTTATCCTACTAAGCCACACCCTGTGACTTATTACTCTTCAGTAGAACCTAAATTGTTCGAATCTGTAATTAACAAATACATGAGCAACTACCACGGTGCTGATCACTCAGCTGCTGGTCATGAAGCAGTAGCTTCTGAAGCTCATGCAAATGCAGATCATGCGACTGCTTCTGTAGGGGAATAAGACATGAGCTTATTAGGTAAGTTAGGCCCGGATTCAATCCCACACGATCCAATCGTGTTGGTGACTGTGGCTATGATGATCCTAGGCGGTATCGCAGTTGTTGCGGGTATCACCTACTTCAAAAAATGGAACTACTTGTGGACTGAATGGTTCACATCTGTAGACCATAAAAAAATTGGTATCATGTATATCTTCGTATCGATTATCATGCTTGTGCGTGGTTTTGCCGATGCGATCATGATGCGTCTTCAGTTGTTCCTTGCAAAAGGTGGCGGCGAAGGTTACTTACACCCAGAACACTATGACCAGATCTTCACTGCCCACGGCGTGATCATGATCTTCTTCGTAGCGATGGGTCTTGTTGTTGGCTTAATGAACGTTTCTGTACCACTTCAAATTGGTGCACGTGACGTAGCCTTCCCATTATTAAACTCTTTAAGCTTCTGGTTATTCGCAGGCGCTGCTGGTTTGATGATGGCATCTCTTGCGATTGGTGAATTCGCTGCAACTGGTTGGATGGCTTACCCTCCACTATCAGGCATTGAATACTCTCCAGGCGTAGGTGTGGACTACTACATCTGGGCACTTCAGATTTCAGGTCTTGGTACTCTTTTAACTGGTGTTAACTTCTTTGTTACCATCATTAAAATGCGTGCTCCTGGCATGAAACTTATGGACATGCCTATTTTCACTTGGACTGCGCTTTGTACTGCGGTACTAATTATCGCTGCATTCCCTGTGTTAACAGCTACAATTGCAATGCTTTCCCTTGACCGTTACTTCGGTTTCCATTTCTTCACAAATGACATGGGCGGTAGTCCAATGTTGTACGTGAACTTGATTTGGACTTGGGGTCACCCAGAAGTTTATATTCTTGTATTACCTGCTTTTGGTATTTACTCAGAAGTTACTTCAACGTTCTCTCGCAAAACACTATTTGGCTACAAATCAATGGTTTATGCGACTATTGCCATTACCGTTCTTTCATTCGTTGTGTGGGTTCACCACTTCTTTACAATGGGTGCAGGTGCGAACGTAAACGCGTTCTTCGGTATCATGACAATGATCATTGCGATCCCTACTGGTGTGAAAATCTTCTCTTGGTTATTCACCATGTACAAGGGCCGCATCACGTTTACAACTCCAATGTACTGGACACTTGGCTTCCTTGTGACTTTCGGTATCGGCGGTTTAACTGGCGTATTAATGGCAGTTCCACCAGCTGACTTCCTTGTACATAACTCATTGTTCTTGATTGCTCACTTCCATAACGTAATTATCGGTGGTGTAGTATTCGCAATGTTCGCCGGCATCATTTTCTACTGGCCAAAAATGTTTGGTTGGAAATTAAATGAAGCTTGGGGTAAAGCTGCATTCTGGTTCTGGTTCTTCGGTTTCTACTTTGCATTCATGCCACTTTATATCCTTGGTTTCATGGGTATGACTCGTCGTTTGAATACATATGACAACCCTGAATGGGATCCGTACTTAGCGATTGCTTTCTTCGGTTCTGTACTTGTTGCAATCGGTATCTTCTGTTTTGTTATGCAAATTGTTGTTGGTTTCCTTCAACGCAAAGACAATATGGACGTTACTGGTGACCCATGGGATGGCCGCGTTCTTGAATGGGCAACTTCATCTCCTGCTCCGTTCTATAACTTTGCTCACCTTCCAAAGATCAATGGTATTGATACTTTCTGGACTGACAAAGAAAACGGCATCGCGTACGCTAAACCTACTAAATATGAAGACATCCACATGCCGACTAACCGTGCGGCAGGTTTCGTAATTGCAATGTTTATTACAGTTATGGGCTTTGGTTTGATCTGGCACATTTGGTGGTTAGTTGTTGTTACGTTCATTGCTTCAATCATCAGCTTCATTGTTTCTTCATTCACGAAGAAAGTGGACTACTATGTTCCTGCAGCTGAAGTTGAGCGTATTGAAAACGAACGTTACGCAATTCTTGAAAAACACTTGAAGAAGGACTAAGACAATGGCTGAAGTACTTCATCACGATAACCACGGACACGATGAACATCATCACCACGATGATACAGACATCACAGTCTTTGGTTTCTGGTCTTACTTGATGAGTGACTTGATCCTATTCGGTACACTCTTCATTGCGTTTGCTGTTTTAAGCAGTCACGTTCCTGTGGGCACTCCAAGTGCAAAAGAATTGTTTGGCGATACTTTAGGTTTCGTTCTAACAGAAACTTTTGCTCTCTTAATCTCTTCTGTAACGTTTGGTTTTGCTGTACTTGCTGCATACAAAAAAGACGTTTCAAAAGTTTTAACTTGGTTAGCAATTACTTGGGTATTTGGTGCTGCCTTCATCGGCATGGAACTTTATGAGTTCAATCACCTTGTACACGCTGGTCATGGTCCAAGCACAAGTGCGTTCTTATCTGCGTTCTTTACTCTAGTTGGTACGCACGGTATTCACGTAACTTCTGGTTTGGTATGGATGCTTGTGTTGATGTTCCAAATCAAGAAATATGGTTTGACACTTCCAAACACTCGTCGTCTTGCTTGCCTAAGCTTGTTCTGGCACTTCCTTGACATCGTTTGGATCTGTGTATTCAGCGTAGTTTACTTAATGGGAGTTCTATAATGAGTCACGACCATAACTCAGCTGGTGCTGCACACGGCAATACTAAGCAATATACAATTGGCTTCATCCTGTCTGTTGCTTTAACAATCATTCCTTTTGGTATGGTTATGATGGGCGGTTTTAGCCGTGGTTTAGTTGTTGCGACAATTGCAATCACTGCAGTTGCTCAGATTCTTGTACAGTTAGTTTACTTCCTGCACATGAACTCTTCTTCAGAGCAACGCTGGAATGTTATTGCGTTCATCTATACAATTCTTACAGTTGCAATCTTATTGGTTGGTTCTGTATGGATCATGAACTACTTACACTACAACATGATGATCTAAACTGTTCGTCATGCTGAAAAAGTATTTATTCCTGACTAAGCCAGGAATTCTCTTTGGTAACTTCGTTACCACTCTGGGCGGCTTCTTTTTAGCCGCTCAGGGGTCTGTAGATTTCCTCCTCCTTCTTATCACCCTACTTGGTACAACCCTAGTTGTAGCCTCTGGCTGTGTCGTCAATAACGTCATTGATCAAGATATTGATCAAAAGATGGAACGGACGATGAACCGAGCACTCGTTAAAAAAACCATTAGTCCAGCTGTCGCATTGACTTTCTCTGCTGTACTTGGACTTTTAGGCTTTGCCCTACTTTGGTTTTTTGTGAATGCTTATGCTTTTGGCTTTGCTGTACTTGGTTTTGTGGTTTATGTAGTTTTTTATAGTCTTTGGAGCAAACGTACTTCAATTCACCAAACGGTGATTGGCAGTATTTCTGGCGCAAGCCCTCCAGTCATTGGCTATACCGCTGTTTCAAATGAATTTGATGTTGCAGCATTGCTAATCTTTTTAGCTTATGCAATCTGGCAAATGCCACATTCATGGGGAATTGCAGTTTATCGTTTTGATGACTATAAAAATGCAGGCATTCCTATTTTACCTGTCGCTCGCTCAATTTTTCGTACTAAGGTCGAAAGCCTGATTTACGTAATTTTGTTTGCTTTGGTACTCAATGGTTTGTATTGCTTTGGCTATACCAATATATTCTTTTTAATCACTTTTAATGCACTTTGTGCATACTGGGTGTATTTATCAATTATTGGATTTAAAGCCGAAAATGATCAGGTTTGGGCAAAACGCTATTTCTTATATTCAGTGATTTTAATTACTGCTTTAAGCTTTAGTTTTAGTTTTAGCTATTCCTCACCTGCACCGCATTTACCGCTGTTTTAAAAAAGATAGAGTTTTACTCTATCTTTTTTCTTTATACCCCTAAAAAAATTCTTGAGTCTTATTTTCTAATTGATACCATAGCGAGCACAATAATAACCTACCGCTCAATAATGAAATTAATCCCTACAGCTTTTAAAACTTCACTTTTTATTTCTACATTTCCTTTTGCTCTAATGTACAGCACACATGCTTTTTCTGGTGTAGACATCTATTGCGAGACTTCAGCTCAGATTCAAAATAATGAATATACCGCGTGCAATGCCCTCCCTGCACTAACACCAGCCAATGACAACCAAGTCAACATGCTCTTGTTACTTAGCGACTTAGGCTTAGCCAAATTAAAATTTGCTACCGATACTGAAACCTTATGGTACACATCATCAAGCACTGTTCCATTCGAAACCAAAGCACTCACAGCATCCGCCGTCAATTTGGCCAAAAATGCGCGACAACCCAACAAAGCACTAGATGGTTCAAATTCAGAATACTGCAACACCATTCTGAACAGCCATCAAGATTTTATTCAGCAGGTTAAAGCAGATAAAAAACTGTCCAGTACAGAGCGTGATTTTCTGATCAAAGCGCGTAGCCAGCTCAAAACTTGCGACGACCACATCAGTTTGATTACCGTAGATCCTCATTGGTCTGTGACTGCACGCCAATTTGCTTCATATCTAAATGGCAGTATCGCCTTCTACAATACTAACTTTTCCATAGCTTCTAAGATTTATTCAGCTTTAACTTCCGCAGATCAACCATGGATTAAAGAAACTGCGCAATACATGCTAATTCGTAGCAATCTCAACGCAACCTATCAAACCGGCTTAGGTGAATATGGAGATTTGGATCAGTCCAAAATTAATCAGCAATTACTCAAAAATACTTATGACAGCATTAGCCAGTATTTAAAACTGTATCCATCGGGCAGATATGCAGCCAGCGCGCGTGGTCTACTGCGTCGCTGTTACTGGATTGGTGGGCAACAGCAGTTATTGGTAAATGAAATCACTTGGCAAATTAACAATCCCAAATCGCCATTTTATAATCTAGAAATGAGTAATTTGGCCTATGAAATTGACCGTCACGTTTTCCAATCCCCATTGTTCAAAGCGCAGTATTTAAAAGATCCTTTCTTGTTAGCCATATATGATTTAATGCGAATGCGCAAACCTGAGTCGGCGGAAGACCGCGTAATAAATTGGAATGAATTAAACAGCCAAAAAACTGTATTTAAAACACAACCAGAACTATTCCAATATTTACAAGCTACGCATTTATTTTATGTGCAAAACAAACCCAATGAAGCCTTGAATTATTTGTCTAACCCTCAGGTTGGCAATTCAAACAGTTACCTAGCTCTGAGTCAAATATTGCTCAAAGGTAGGGTTATGGAAAAAGCCGGACAATCTGCAAATACGCAGCAATACTGGGAAAACTTACAAACCAAAGCAAAAACACCAGAGCAACGCGGACTGTTTGAGCTTATGCTGTATTCATATTATGCCAAGCAACAAAATGCCAGCTTTTTTGCCGGCGAAAACTCAAAAATTAAAGCGCGTTTTCTACAACGTAACTTCATTACCGAACAAGCCAACGAAAACAGCTTAATGCATATTGTGCAGGACAAATCTGCCAGCGAAGATCAAAAAAATCTAGCGCTAAATACGGTGCTAGAAAAATCCTTGATTCATCAAAACTACAGCTTGTTTAATCAAGCCTACACACTACTGCCAAAAAATGCTGCGCAATATGTTTTTAGTGACACCGACTACATATCTTATAAAAAACAGCCTCCACTGGGTAATTTTGTCTGGAAAGGTTCAACCATAAACTCCAAGCTTAGCTGCCCAGATCTTTATAGTCTTACGCAAAAACTGCAAGTTGCACCAAAAGATTTGAGCTTAAAGCTCTGTCTAGGTGAATATATTCGTTCAGATAAAGCTTACCGTTTAAGCAGTATCACAGAAGATGAAAAACAGCGCAGTACCTTGCAAGGGCCAATCTTCGCACGCGGTCAAGTCTATAAGGATATAATCAAATCAACGTCCAATGCCGATTTAAAAGCCTACGCACTGTACCGTGCAATCATGTGTTACTCACCAGGTGGGCTTAATGACTGTCAGGATGCTGACGTGGCTAAATCCGTACGCAAACAATGGTTTGACCAAATTAAGCGTGATTATCCAGAGACCAGCTGGGCTAAATCGCTGAAATACTATTGGTAATTAAAAATGAAAACTTGGCTAACAGCAGTTTGCATTATTTTATGCTACATATTTACGCTGACGGCATGTAAGCCAAGTCAATCTGCTCAGGCAAGTGATTATATCAATGCCAACAGCTACGATTCATTCTGGATTTGGGGCAATATCAAATCTGCCCCCTACCTCAGTCAAGCCAAAGAACTCTATATACTGCAGGGCAATATTTATCTCGAGCAACATACCCAGCAGTCAGTACTTAGCGTACAAGGTATTGCTCCAATGAGCATGCCACATCAAAAAATATGGCTGGTCTACCGCAATCACCATTTAAATTGGAACAACAATGAACTCAATAGCATATTAAAGCGTGTAAAACGCTGGGAAAATATGGGAAGCAATATTGAAGGCATTCAAATTGATTTTGATGCTAAAACCAAGAATCTACACGATTATGCTTTATTTCTGACACTGCTTAGATCTCAGTTGCCTCAAAAATACAAGTTAAGTATTACTGGACTGATGGACTGGAGTAATCTTCAAAACACAAAAACGCTCCAGTTACTCCAAAGCAGTATTGATGAAATTGCAATTCAAACTTATCAAGGCTCCACAACTATTCCGCATTATCGCGCATATTTAAGTAAAATTGCAGCGCTAAACTTGCCCTTTAAAATTGGCTTGGTACAGCATGGCCAATGGGATAAAAGCATTGATTTTAAAAACAATCCTAATTTCAAAGGCTATATTGTTTTTTTGTTGCGTGAAGCGCCTCACTAAAAATATCCAGTCAGATCTGCTCATACATGCATGTCGCATTTCAACACATCTGTACAAACAACAACCCCACTTATGCTAAAACCATAAAAAATACAGGCTTTTTAGCTAAACACCTTGTATTCCAATAGCAAACCCTCTAAAATCTGTGCCTCGCAGACACTGCGACATAACTATTTTATAGTAGTTATGCCTCCTTGCTTCTAACAATTACGTTAGGGGCTGTCTAAACCGTAAGGAGCTGACAATGCGTCATTACGAAATCGTACTTTTAGTACACCCAGATCAAAGCGATCAAGTTGTGGGTATGGTTGAACGCTATATCTCACAAATCAAAGAAGCTGAAGGTCAAATCCACCGTCTTGAAGACTGGGGCCGTCGTCAATTGGCTTACCCAATCAACAAGATCCACAAAGCTCACTACATTCTTATGAATGTTGAGTGTGGTCAAGCTACTCTTGATGAGCTTGAAGAATTGTTCCGTTACAACGATGCAATTATTCGTAGCCTTATCATCCGTCGTGAAAACGCTATCACTGAAGAGTCACTATTGGCTAAGAGTGCTGAAGAAAAACGTGCGCGTAAAGCTCAACGTGAAGAAGCACAACAAGCTCAAGACTCTGCTGAAGCATAAGGAGAACACTAAATGGCACGTTTTTACCGTCGTCGCAAGTTCTGCCGCTTTACAGCTGAGAACGTTACGTACATCGACTACAAAGATATCGACACTTTAAAACAGTACATCACTGAAAACGGCAAGATTGTTCCTAGCCGTATTACAGGTACTAAAGCTCGTTACCAACGTCAATTAGCGTTAGCTATTAAACAAGCGCGTTACTTGTCTTTGATCCCTTACACTGACAATCATAAGTGAGGTTGAGCTGTGGATATTATCTTACTACAACGCATTAAAAACCTAGGTAAACTAGGTGACAAAGTTTCAGTTAAAGCTGGTTACGGCCGTAACTTCCTTATCCCACAAGGTAAGGCTGTTGCTGCAACAGAAGCTAACACTGCTGCTTTTGAAGCTCGTCGTGCAGAACTTGAGAAAGAAGAAGCTGAAATTTTAGCTGCTGCTCAAGCTCGTGCTGACCAATTGAACGAAGTTAACATCGTTATCACTGCTAAAGCTGGTGACGAAGGTAAACTATTCGGTTCAATCGGTACTCGTGACATCGCTGACGCGTTAACTAACGCTGGTCTAGTGGTAGATCGTTCAGAAGTACGTTTGCCAAATGGCGCGCTTCGCCACACTGGTGAATTCAACATCGCAATCCAATTGCACCATGATGTTGTTGCAGAAGTTCTTGTTACTATCGTAGCAGAGTAATTTCGCACCAAAAAAAAAGAGCATGCATTTGCATGCTCTTTTTTTATCTGTACATTTTGTTATAGTCTTAACAAAACTATTCACACAAATATTCATATACAGATACACCTCAATATAAGATGAACCCTCAGTATAGATGATCGTATTTCTATGGTAGAAAGCGTATGATCTACTGCTATATACCCTATTTATCTGCTATAAATATTTAAGCCCAAGTATTGACTGTTAAACGGAATATCTATGTCTCAGGCCAATGCCGATACGAAACAAAAATCAGCTCCTACACCTACATCAGAGTCAGGACAACTTAAAGAATTTCGTACGCCTCCACATAATCTTGCCATTGAACAAGCTGTGCTTGCAGCCCTCATGACTGTGGCTGAATCATTTGAACAAGTGGGTGATACGCTCGTTGAAAATGACTTCTATGCAACACGTCATAAATATATTTTTCGCGCCATTGATCAGCTTTCCAAAGACAGTTCACCTTATGATGCCGTTTTAGTGCATGACTGGCTGACTAAGCAAAACCTATTGGATGCAGTGGGTGGCGAGGAATATTTAATGCAATTGATGGCTGACTCACCATCAAGTTTCTACAACTTAGAAACCTATGCATCTAAAATTAAAGAATTTTCAACTTTAAGAAATATGATTAAAGTGAGTTCTGAAATTTTACAAAATGCCTATGACACCAAAGGTCGTACAGTCAGTGAAATTTTAGATCTTGCAGAAACCAATATTTTCTCGATTGCAGAACAGCACAATAACAACGCGAAAGCTCAAGGCCCTAAAGCAATTAATACTGTCGTTGCAGACGTTTTTGACAAATTAAATGAATTGTCACAAATGGAAGGAAACATTACAGGCTTAACAACAGGATTCTTAGAGCTCGACAATAAAACCTCTGGTATGCAAGCCGGCGATCTAATTATTGTCGCGGCCCGCCCTTCTATGGGTAAAACCACTTTTGCCATGAATTTGGTTGAAAGTGTGCTCTTTAATAATGACTTGCCAGCTTTGGTTTATTCAATGGAGATGCCTGCCGACTCTATCGCAATGCGTTTAATTTCGTCTTACGGTAAGGTACATCAAGGGCATTTACGTTCGGGTAAATTAGATGGTGATGAATGGTCTAAAGTGACTGGTACCATCTTACAGTTACAAGAAAAGAAACTGTATATTGATGACTCATCTGCACTTCCTCCAACAGAGGTACGTGCACGTGCGCGTCGTATTGCCAAACAGCATGGTGGTAAGCTCGGCTGTATTATGGTCGATTACTTACAGCTGATGAAAGTTCCAGGCATGGGTGATAACCGTGTGGGTGAGATTTCGGAAATCTCTCGAAGCTTAAAAGCTTTGGCAAAAGAAATGATGTGCCCTGTAATTGCCCTTTCACAGCTCAACCGCTCACTGGAAAACCGCCCAAATAAACGACCTGTGATGTCAGATTTGCGTGAATCTGGTGCGATCGAGCAGGATGCCGACTTAATCATGTTTATTTATCGTGATGAGGTTTATAACAAAGAATCTAAAGAAGCTGGTACGGCGGAAATTATCATCGGTAAACAGCGTAATGGTCCAATTGGTACTGTTCGTCTTGCCTTTGAAGGTCAATATACGCGTTTTAGTAATTTATCGCCTGAGTTCTATGCACAATATGACGATGAAGAATAATCAATAGAAGCAGGCTTAGGCCTGCTTTTTTATATGTATATTTTTTAACTTTTTGTTCAAATAATTACTTTAAAAAAACCAATTTAAATACTTGATCTGCACAGTATTTCCAATCAAATTTACTCGCATCATTTTGCTTAAAATTCACTAAAATAGTGCATCAAGAACGTCTTTGGCCTGCGCTTTAAACTAAATTAGCGTAAACTTACAGGCCAAATATATTTTATGGCTTCACTCGCTTAGCATAATCAATCTATAGCGAGCAAACCAATCCTAAGGAGTTATTAGGGTGCGCCAAGCAACTGTCTATATTGATCAATCTGCACTTCAATATAATTTAAACCGCGTCAAACAACTTGCCCCAACTGCGAAAATTGTCAGCATGGTGAAAGCCAATGCTTACGGACACGGTGTAAAAGACTGCTTAGCAGCCTTAACAGAAACCGATGCCTTCGGTGTTGCCTGCCTAGAAGAAGCTTTAGAAATTCGTGAATTCGGTTATCTACAACCGATTACGTTGATTGAAGGTATTTTCAGCGCGGATGAAATGACTGCCGTGTTAGCGCACAATATCGAAGTTGTTGTGCACCATCAACCACAGTTGGAATGGCTACTGGCAAACAAAGATGCATACATTGCAAAAAACCTAAAAGTTTGGGTCAAACTCAACAGTGGGATGAATCGTTTAGGCTTTAAAGTGCCTGAAATCATTGAGGTCATTAACTCACTCAAAGCTGAAGGTTTTACTTGCGTACTTGCTATGCATTTTGCCAATGCAGATGCAGACAATCATCCATTAAATGAGCAACAGCGTGACCAATTCCTGCACGTAAAACAAGCTTGTGCGCCTATTTTAGGCTCTTGCTGTAACTCAGCTGCTATTTTTAAATGGCCTGAATTAAACTTTGATTTTGTCCGCCCTGGCATCATGCTTTATGGTGCAACACCTTTTGCCGACAAAACAGTTCATGAGCTTGACCTTAAACCGGTCATGACGTTTACAGCGGATATTATCGCTTTAAATACTATTCAAGCCGGTGAATCAGTAGGCTATGGTTCAACTTTTGTGGCTGAACAAACCATGCAGTTAGCTATTGTCTCTATTGGTTATGGTGATGGTTATCCACGCGCCTTCCCAAAACAAAACTACGTCCATGTTAATGGTCAAGCAAGCCGTGTGATTGGCCGTGTTGCAATGGATATGATTGCGATTGATGTGACTGGCTTAAATGCACCAATTGGCACGACCGTAGAGCTTTGGGGCAAAGACCGTCTAGTAGATGATGTCGCAGAAGCCAATGGTACGATTGGCTATGAATTACTTTGCCGTATGAGTGCGCGCCCAATCCGTAAAACGGTTTAAAAAGATAGAAAATCTATTTTTAGATCATTTCCACAAAAAGCCCAAGTCAATCTTGGGCTTTTTGATTTAAGCAGCTTCATCAGGCTGTGCATCATACAAATGCACCAAAAAGGCTTCCACTTGATCAGCATTCAAAGCAAATGGCCTAAATTTTTCCTGCCCTTGTTCATTCAAATACTGTAGCGCATGACTATTCCTACTCACATACTTCATCGACCAGTCTGCAAAATGTGCTTGATCAATGCTCTTAAATCCATAGATCATAATCTCACGATGTCGAGAATCTTTGCTTAGCTTTTCTACCAGCAGTTCAAGTATTAGCTCGTTACCTTCCAAACACTGAAAAAAGTGGCCATCTGCATAATACAGCACACCTGTAATTGCATGACGATGGTTAAAATCTCGCGCTTCACTCAGTATGTTTCTTAAATCTTCCAGCAATGTCACTGGAGAAGATGTTGAACAGCTGGCATAGCAAAGTTGCTTCATCATCGAACTGCCCTCATCTTTTTTAGCCCCTAAAAAATAAAAACTGCATTGGAATCTTATCGTTCCAATACAGTTTTAACATAGCATTCTTCAACGGATCAATTAATTAAAATAATCTTCTGTGGGCTTTGCTAGGCCAACTAAACCATTGCGTAATACATCAGACCAACCTTTACTAATCATTGTAAAATATGGGTCTTCTTCATAAATTCGCTTTCCATTAGGAATGACAAGACTATCTTTTTTATAAATAAGTGCATCCAATGGCAAACCCACAGACACATTAGAACGAATGGTCGAATCAAATGAAATTAGGCTACAACGCATCGCTTCATCTAAAGGCATGTCATAACGTAATGCACGGTCTAAAATAGGCTTACCATACTTACTTTCACCAATTTGGAAATATGGTGTATCCGAAGTTGCACTGATAAAATTTCCCTGCGGATAAATATTATACAATTGCATATCAGCACGACCAATTTGCCCACCGACCAACAAACTACAAAAGTAATTACTTTGCTCAACTGTATCTGAAGTGACATCTGCAATGACTTTTCTTAAGGTATGCCCAACCAATTCAGCAACCTCAAACATCGTATTTAAGCTATACAAATTAGGCTCTATTTTCAGCTCCAACTGATTTTGTAGATGACCAATCACGGCTTGCGTTGTGGCTAAATTGCCTGAGGTTTGTATCACAATGAAGCGCTCATTGCTTACACCAAAGGTATATAATTTGCGAAATACAGAAATATGATCTACGCCCGCATTAGTACGCGTATCACTAATAAACACCATGCCATCCTGTAAGCGCATCGCACAACAATAAGTCATTTTTAATCCTTCTTTTTTTCAACAGCGAAGTACTTGCACAATCGAACTCATTGATTCAATACCGCCTTTTTCCCGTACCCCCCGCACGGGAGCAACATCCCAATAATCACGGCCAATTGCGACATAAATATGCGCATTTGGTTTAAACAATTGATTACTAATATCAAAACAATACCATGCATTGTCTATAAATGCTTCAGCCCATGCATGACTGGCCAGATGTGCTGTTTGTGGTACATATAAATACCCCGATACATAACGTGCTGGGATACCCAAATACTTACACATTGCAATAAACACATGACTATGGTCCTGACAAACGCCTTCACCATGCAAAAAAGCTTCTAATGCTGTGGTATGTACTGAGGTTCTTGCAGGTGTGTACGGAATACACTGTAAAATTGCCTCAGCCAAAGCCACTAAGTTTTGATGTGTCGGAGTTGGAACATACTGATGTGCGAAACACTGCATTTCCGTATTGCACAAGGTACGATCTGTCGGCTGTAAAAACATAGCAGGTGAGATATGTGCCAAATCTACACCCAAACTATTATTTACATTCAACTCCACAATTCCCTGCGCCATAATCGTCAATTGGCTATAAGGTTCGTATTGTGAGCTGGTCAACCAAATATTTTCAAATGCATCGTGTTTCGCAATAGACTGACCAGGCACACTCACCGCCCAATGATGTACCTTTTGATGGACATTACTGGGTGGTGTCATACGAATATATTGAATGCTCCGATTTACATCCGCAGAATAACTATAATGCGTTTGATGATTCACCATGAATTTCATGTATCAGCCTCAAATATCCGTTGAATCGAGTCATAAAAATGAAAAAAATGCGTGTTATTAGGAACTTGCTGCAATTGTGCCCATGTTTGTTCTAAATCAGACCAACCTAAGTGCTCCAATGAGCTCACAATATGACCAACCTTCGCTAAAGTCGTTGTTTCATCTTGTTGTAAACGTAACTGTCGATCGAGTTCCTCTATACCTTGCCCCAAACTAAAAAATAGAAAAATAGTTTCAGATTCAGTTTCTAAAATATCTTGGCATTCAGATGCCACATCACAAATATAGCCTCGATTTTCATTGGCATTTTTTATCAACAAACTTAATTCTGCATAATTCACTGCACTTAGCACTGCGCGTAAATCTTGAATATTGTTTTTTGCACATTCAAACTGATAAGAAAATGAGGCCACCTGTGTTGGATCTAACAATAGCTCATTTAACTCAATTGCATCCTCAGCATTTAAAGCAAATGCATGTGCATACTGCGCTGCTTCTTCGTCTACTTGAAAAGGAAATTGAGCACATAAGTACTGTATACGTGTTAAATATCGCCCCAACCAAAAAATATTTTGTACATTACTTTTTAACAAAATCATCTCATTTTCCTTTTATTGGTATAAGGCATCACACATGTAGGTTATCCACCACCCAAGTATCCTTAATCCCTCCACCCTGAGATGAATTGACCACCAATGAACCCGCTTGCATGGCTACACGCGTCAAACCACCAGGCACAATTTCTGTGCGATAAGGTGAACTCAGCACAAAAGGACGTAAATCAATGTGTCTTTCTGCAGCCCCATGCGCAGTCAGCGTTGGGCACACAGATAAATCCAAAGTAGGCTGTGCAATATATAAATGTGGCGTAAGGCTTATTTTCTTTCTAAATTCATGAATTTGCTGTTCAGACGCTTGGGGCCCAATTAACATGCCGTATCCACCAGAACCTTGTGCTTCTTTTACCACCAATTGTTCTAAATGACTCAACACATAATCTAAATCTGCTGCTTCACGGCATTGGTAAGTGGGCACATTTTTTAAAATGGCTTGCTCACCTAGATAGAACTGAATCATTTTATCTACATACGGATAAATTGATTTATCATCTGCCACACCAGTACCCGGTGCATTGGCAATCACAACATTATGTTGATGATAAGCCGACATTAAACCTGCAACACCCAAGGTACTGTCTGGTCTAAACGTTAATGGATCCAAAAACGCATCATCTAAACGACGATAGATCACATCTACCCGTTGACGACCTTTAATGGTTTTGACATAGACCACGTCATTTTCTACAAATAAATCCGCAGAAGTTACTAACGGTACATCCATTTCACGTGCCAAGAAAGCATGTTCATAATAGGCACTGTTATAGCGACCTGGCGTTAAAATCACGATAAATGGATGATCACAATAAGCATTTTCTTCAAGTATTTGTCTGAGCAAGCTTGGATATTGCTCTATGCCCAAAATATTGCTCTTTGCACATAAATCGGGCATGAGTTTTTGGCTTATTTTGCGTGACTCCAACATATATGACACACCTGATGGTGTACGTAAGTTATCTTCAAGCACATAAAACTCACCATGACGATCACGGATAATATCAACACCACTAATCTGGCTATAGACCTGACCTTTTAAATGGTGCTGTACCATTTGAGGCAAATATGCCTCATGCGACAACACTTGTAACTCAGGAACAATACCCGCCTTTAAAATTTCTTGTTGATGATAGATATCATGTAAAAATAAATTGAGTGCACGAACACGTTGAGCACAACCAGTGGCTACGGTATTCCATTGTTTCTTCGCAATCACACGTGGAATTAAGTCATAAGGGATTGTACGTTCGGTCCCCTCAGCCTCACCATAAACATTAAAGGTAATACCTTCATATAAAAAATGTTCTTTTGCACGTTGGTTTAATGCTTTTAATTCATCTAAATTATGCTGCGATAGCCAATGTTCTATGTTTTGGCATGCTTCACCCGAGATCAATCGATCATCACGCATTTCATTAAAAAAATTTGACTTCAAATGTTCAAACAACGCATAGGACTGTGCTGTCGCTGTATTTCTACTCATGGTAGATACAGATGATGCATACGCCTCTAAGGATGTACTGGAAGCTGTATCGTGTATATTTTCTTTCAACATACCAACCTCTTCTCTTTGTAATCTATTGTAAGCAAATCAAAGCAATAAGCATGCCAGCTGTATAAATTACCACCTTGTCTTACATTTATTGATCATTTCCAACATGTACACAAGACTAAAATTGCGCCATCTTGTTTCAAATTGTGCTGTTTTTTTTAAGTCAAAGACTTGCGAAATAAATCCAGTTTTTTTATTGTGTATTTTGGCGTTGCCCATCTCACTACTAGATTAGTTATTGTCTACATTATGTCCTCACAAGAAAAAGAAACATCCAACAGTCTCTATCGCCAATGGCAAATTTTGTCGCGATTACCCACAGGAAAGTGGATTGGGACACGTGAATTGCAAGAAAGCTTGGTACGCGAAGGTATCGATATTAGTTTGCGCACCATTCAGCGTGATTTAAACCAAATTGCCCAGCGCTTTCCAATTGAAAGTAGCAAAACATCGCCTCAGGGCTGGCGTTGGCGGGCTGATGCACCTATTCAAAGCTTGCCACACATGACCAGTTCTCAGGCTGTAACTTTTATGATGGTTGAGGAACATCTTAAACATTTACTGCCGCCTAGCCTCATAGAGGAAATGAATCCTTGGTTTGATTTGGCTCGCCGAAGTCTTTCCACCCAAAACAGTGTGCGCCAATGGATCAACCGTGTTCGTATTGTGCCGGCCAATCAGCCTCTTATACCGCCAACTGTAGATAAAACATCACAACAAACGATTTATGAAGGCTTACTCCAAGACAAGCAATTAGAATGTGTATATCAAGGCCGTGGTTTACAAAGTGAGGAAAAGACCTACATCTTAAATCCACTGGCATTGGTTCAAAAAGGTGCAATCATTTATTTAGTGTGCACCCGACATGACAAAACCGACATCCAAACATTCGCTTTGCACCGCTTTAAATCTGCGCAAGTGCTTAATTCACGTGCATTGCATCCAGTCAATTTTGATATAGATGCTTATATAGAATCTGGTGCATTGGGCTTTAGGGTTGATTTTAATCAACCTACTGAGAATATCGAGCTTCGCCTCACTGTTACAGAACAAGATGCAGGCTACTTTGAAGAATCTCAGCTCAGTAGAGACCAAACCATACAAAAACTAGATAATGGACAGATTTTAATTACTGCAACTGTACCCTATACCTCGCAATTGGTTTGGTGGTTACGTAGCTTTGGAAAACGTATTCAAAATATTGAACCCGAATATGTTTTACATGCAGTACAACAAATCAATGAACCTTAAAACGCTAAAAAAATCCAAATACTGTATTCAAGCTAAGCTTTGAATGAGGCGGTATGGCCAAGCTTATCTAGCCATTTTACAAGCATAAGGCTGCATAGAAAAAAGTCCCAAAACTGGGACTGATAATTTCTTAAAATGTTATTGTCATTCTTAGCGTTGATTGGCTGATTGAAATACCGTATTCAGTTGCTTTCCCCACTGCATACGGTATTGGTAAGTTAAAGTCAGTTTAGAGATCTTGATTAGCATAAGCATGCTAGATCTGCATTGTTAAAACGGATCGATTTTTTAGTCATCTTTATTGCTCCTTTTGCTGGGGTAAAATCAATTTATCTAAAAAATCTTAGTGGGTGAAATCATAAGAATTGCTTTGTATAGCAGATCAAAACCTAAACAATTTTTCAGAAAAACTTAGTCCACTCTTTGCAAATAACCATGCGTATAGCTCATGAATTTCGCATATTAATTTGCACAGAACTACATTCAATCAACAAACTAAAACTTGAGAATTGCTAACAAAATCGGCACATTAAAAGCTTAATGCAGTCTATGGATAAATTTTTATATGCCAAGCCCAACACAATCTATACGACATAAACTGCTCAATACATTTTTTTCACGCCATTCTATTTGGTTCTTGTGTATTTTTATTTGTTTGCTGGTCACGTCATTCCATATTGGCTATGAGCCTCGCTATATTTATTATTTTGTTCCCAAAACCTTGCTCAATAGTGTTTGGGTTATCACGGCAATCTTAAGTTTGATTGGTTTGTATGACGTGCTTCAAAATAAACACTCCATCTTAAAAAATTACCCAATCATGGGGCATTTTCGTTTTTTATTTGAAGAGTTCCGTCCTGAAATTCGCCAATATTTTATTGAAGCTGATCAAGATGCCCTTCCTTTCTCTCGCATGCAACGTAGCTTGGTTTACCAACGTGCAAAAAATGAAAATGCAGATAAACCCTTTGGTTCTATTTTAGATGTTTATCAGGATAATTATCGCTTCATTACCCATTCACTCAGCCCATGTAAACCTGCAAATCCTGCAGACTTTAGAATCAGCATTGGTGGGCCACAATGTACTCAACCTTATAGTGCATCAATTTTAAACATTTCAGCCATGAGCTTCGGAAGTTTAAGTGCTAATGCCATTCGTGCACTCAACAAAGGTGCACAGATGGGACAGTTTTACCATGACACTGGTGAAGGTAGCATTAGCCCATATCATTTAGAACATGGAGGCGATATTGTTTGGGAACTAGGAAGTGGCTATTTTGGTTGTCGCACACTAGATGGTCAATTTGACCCTGTTCGTTTTGCAGAACAAGCCAAACTTCCTCAAGTCAAAATGATTGAAATTAAGCTGTCTCAGGGCGCTAAACCTGGTCACGGTGGCATTTTGCCTAAAGATAAAATTTCTGCTGAAATTGCTCAAATCCGTGGTGTTAGTCGCGATCATGATTGCGTATCGCCGTCAAGCCATCCTGCTTTTAGTACCCCCCTCGAATTGATGCATTTTATTCAACAATTACGAGAGCTTTCCAATGGTAAACCTGTAGGCTTTAAACTTTGCCTCGGCCAACCTTGGCAATTCATGGGTATTGTTAAAGCCATGCTTCAAACCCAAATTTTGCCAGATTTTATTGTGGTCGATGGCTCTGAAGGTGGCACTGGCGCAGCCCCTGTCGAGCTAATTAACTATATGGGTACACCGCTACGAGAAGGTCTACTCTTTGTACACAACAGCTTAGTGGGTGCTGGTTTACGCGATAAAATTAAAATTGGCGCCAGCGGTAAAATCATTAGCGCTTTTGATATTTCCAGCACAATGGCGATTGGCGCTGATTGGGTCAATTCTGCTCGTGGCTTTATGTTTGCCGTTGGTTGTATACAAGCGCAAAGTTGCCACACCAACCAATGCCCTGTAGGCGTTGCCACGCAAGACCCAGACCGCCAAAAAGCGATTCATGTACCCACCAAAGCAGAACGGGTCTATAACTTTCATAAAAACACCCTGCATGGCTTGTCTGAAATGTTAGCCTCAGCCGGCTTAAGCCACCCTGCGGATTTAAAGGCACATCATTTAGCGCAGCGCATTAACGATCGTGAAATTAAAAACTATGCCCAGCTCCATTTTTGGCTAAAAGAGGGTGAACTTCTACACTGTGAGAATAAAGATCAAGAAAATTTTTATTATCGCATGTGGAATATGGCAAGCGCCGAGCGTTTTTAAACAACTGAATGAACATAAAAAAAGTAGCATATTGCTACTTTTTTTATGTTTTTGATCAACAAAAACTCAAGGCTAAACCTGCAACTTAGTAATAACTTTTACTGCTATTTGCATTTAAAAAAGCAGGAATTAAACCTGTTAGCGCAGCGCGAATATCTGCACGCTCGTTAATTAACTGATGAGAGCCTTCTTCTAACATGAGTAGCGTTTGTAAACGGAACTTTCGGCGAATAAACTCAATATTGTAACGCCAGTCAACCGTCTGATCCTGCGCACCTTGTGCTAACCACACTGGAATGCGACATGCTGGACGATCTTCCATTTCCTGCATCCACTTCGACATTGCTAAAATCCAATCCATACCCATCATACGTGGCTGTAGTGGATCTTTTAGGCGTACAAAGCGTAAAAACTCAGGATTATGGTTATTGCGGCGAAAATGACGAGGCACTTCACGCTTAATACGGCGAATAATGCCCAAACCAACCGAATTGTGCCACCAAGCAGTTTTGGCTGGACGAATTAGTGGCGATAACAACAATACGCGATCTACATACGGGTTTTCACGACGCTCAGCAAAGGCAAGCAAGTGATGCAACCAAATTGCGCCACCCGTGCTTTGACCAATGCCTAACCATGGCTGAGGCAATTGCGAAGCATGTTTTACATAACGGTATACGGCGTCTAATACGGCTTGGTAATGATCAAAATTTTGAATACTCGCAGGTGAGCCATTGCTTAAACCATGCCCAGGTAAGTCATAGGTCAAAATACTGTAGCCTTGCTCAAGTATTTCTCGAATTATCGGTTGATAAATACCGCTATGCTCTAAATAGCCATGCAATAAAAATACCGTCCCCTTACTCTGTTGACCTTGTTCTAATTTGGGTTGAAAGACCTGTACATGTAGCTTAAACAAAGGCATTTCAATTGCACCTTGCCAATGCTCACAATTCAAAGCATCTAAACCATACAAACGACGATAAGCTTGAATTTCCAAAGTCGGCGTATAAGGCCGATTTAAATTTAATTGTTCTAATAACAGAGGCGTAGTTTCACGGCTCGGTATAGGCAACTCTAATTGCTTTAAAATTGCAGGATTTAAAAAAGGTATATCAGACATTAAGGTACCTCCCTGCATTCTGTACCTACCCACATGTCGCGCATTGTCGCCAACATTTCATAATTGGCACGGCGACTATGGTCATAATTTTTTTCACTTGGGCGCCATCGGGTTAAATGCGTTGGCATTGGCGCTTCTATAGCGATTGTTTCAATGCCATTGAGTGCAAATAAACGTCGAGTTCTTGGCATGTGATAACGATCTGTAATGAGCATTACTGTAGGTGCACCACCTTTTTTCTGCAAGAGCAAAGAGCTAAAACGTGTGTTTTCACAGGTATTCATACTACGGTCTTCAAGCAATTTGGCTTCTACACCACGCTCAGCCAACCAACGTTGCATATAAGGTGCTTCTACACCACTCAGTACAATTGGCAATTTATACCGCTGTTCTACTGTGAGCGTTTTTTCTAAACGTAAGCGTGTATAGTCATTTACAACAATATCTTTACCATTTTTATCGAGTGTTAAACCACCACCTAACACCACAATTGCATAAGGTTCAGATAAGTGCGTTGGCTTTGCTTGTGTGGCTTTTTTCTCATTTTCATTTTGGTTCTGAATCAGGGCAATATCTTTAAATATTTCATCATCTACAGGCTCTGAAGCCGCCATTTCAACAGGATGTGTTTTTAAAAACTTAATATAATATTGCATCTGTTCATCATCAAGTTTTGCATTGAAATCAAAAACATTTGCCACTGTCGCTTCAGATGCACTACTTGCCTCTGCTTGATCATCCACAGGCACCAATAATGGCACTTGAGGCCGATTTTTCTCTTCAGCTTCTTTTTGAATGTCTTCTTCGATATTTTTTTGCAGTGCTTTATAACGTGCCTGTACCAACATCAAATCTTGTGCATTTTTAGTTTGGATCGCTTCTTCCATCACTTTTAAATACGCTTGACGTGCAATCCACATATCTGAACCTGGCTCATAGCTTTCGTGGTCACTTAAAGAAGCCATTTTTTGACTTTTGGCAGCCACCTCATTCACTTCTACAGGTACAAAATAATTCAGCGCACGTACGATCAAGCTAGAATAAAAAGGCGTATAAATAAAAACGATCAGACAGCCGAAAAGCGCAAATAGTAAAGCGACTATTTGCACCAAACGGACTATCCATGGCGTTTTTTTCATTTTTTAGTCCTGATGTGAACGGATTAAACCTTGCTGACTAAACAACACAGGTTCAGGTTCTAAGTCAATTCCAAACTGATGATATACATCATTTTGTACAGCTTGATAGGTACGGCGTACATCGTGCAAAGTTGCATCAGCATAATTTACCAGCACCAAAGCTTGCTTATGAAACATTCCTACAACACCTAACTTTTTGCCTTTCCAACCCGCTTGATCAATTAGCCAGCCTGCTGCAATTTTGAACTGCCCATTCGTTTGAGGATAATGCGGTAAGTTAGGATGTTTTATTGCAATTGCTTCATAATCCTGCTGAGAAATGACTGGGTTTTTAAAAAAACTACCCACATTTGGAAATTCTTTAGGATCTGGTAATTTAGCTTGTCGAATATGAATCACCTGACGTTGTAAGTTTTCTGCGGTAAGCTCATCACCTACTGCTGCTTTTAAATCACCATACTGTAATTTCAGTTCTGGTGCTTTCAACAGCTTAAATTGAACCGCACAGATAATGTAACGATTTGGATCGTCTTTAAATACACTATGACGGTATGCAAAATCACAGTCTGCCGATGCAATACATGTAAATTTTTTCTGATTACGATCATAGACTTCAACCGTATCAATAAATTCACCTGCTTCAACACCATAAGCACCAATATTTTGTACAGGTGCCGCGCCTACAAGCCCAGGAATCAAAGCCAAATTTTGTAAACCATACAACTGCTGTGTCGTCGTCCATAACACAAAGTCATGCCATACCTGACCAGCACCCACACACACCGTGCGGGTATGCTCATCTTCTACGAGAGTTTCAATCCCCATTATGTGCATGTGCAATACCAAAGCATTGATGTGCTCTGGCAGGAGCATATTACTGCCCCCTGAAAGTATAAATACATTCAGTTGCTCTGCCTCTGCAAAAGCCAATGCTTCTAACAGGTCTTGTTTTGAAGACACTTGAACATAATGAGAAGCAATCGAATTTAAATTGAGCGTATTAAAAGGCTTAAGTTGTACTTGAGTCTGGATATGCATATCGAATCTTAAACCTTAATATTTTAATTTTTTCTGAAGAACCTGAATCCAGGCACGACTGCTGGATTCACACTGGTCAAGTACCAACTCAAAACCATTTGCACCACCATAATACGGATCTGGAACAGCTTGTTCAAAAAAGTCAGGATCATGCTGACTCATGAGTGCAATATCAGCACGTAAGGCATTTGCACCAAATTCTTGCTGTGCTTGGATCTTTAAAGCTTGAATATTCGCTAAGTTTTCATAATCCATGGCAAGAATCAAATCGAATTCTACAAAATCTTGAGTTTTAAGCTGACGTGCACGTAAGGCAGACAAATCATAGCCACGCTTTTTAGCATGTTGCTGGCTTCTAGAATCTGGTGCCTTACCAGGATGGTAATTGCTGGTACCTGCAGAATCAATTGCAACATTCAAGTTCGCTTCATCACATAAGTGCCTGAACACAGCTTCAGCCGTAGGAGAGCGGCAAATATTACCTAGACAAACACATAACACCTGATAGGGCGTTTGGGATGACATAAGAACCTCAATGTTACTTTTATTTCAAGCATCTTATGTTAAGTTATTTAAAGGATGAATCCTATATCAACCCTCAACAATAATGCGCATTTAGATATAAAAATTAAGGATAAAGTCATGAGCCAATTTCAGTTTCAAACGGTGAGTAATATTATTTCGGGGTTGGGTTCAATTCTTGAGCTTAAAAACCTGCTCCATGACTTTAACCCGAAGCGCGTATTAATTGTGACTGATCCAGGTATGTTGCTTCATCAGTTGCATTTACCCATTGTCGAAATATTGGAAACGCTTAAACAAGACTATGTAATTTATGCCAATGTACAAGCAGACCCTCCTGAGCATTTGGTCCTCGATGCAGTACAATTTGCGCAAAATGAAAAAATTGATCTCGTACTTGGCTTTGGCGGCGGTAGTTCTTTAGATGTGGCTAAAGTGATTGCGATCTTAGCGCACCCTCAACAGCATCAAACTATTCAAGACCTATACGGTGTAGGCAATGCCAAGCGACCACGCCTGCCTCTGATCTTAGTTCCAACCACGGCAGGAACCGGTTCAGAAGTTACTCCTATTTCTATCGTCACCACAGGTGAAACCACCAAAACTGGCATTGTTTCACCTGTGTTATATGCAGATGTCGCTATTTTGGATGCCCACTTTACGCAAAATTTACCTGCTTCAATTACAGCTGCCACAGGTATAGATGCTATGGTGCATGCCATCGAAGCTTACACTTCTAAAATAAAGAAAAATCCTTATGCAGATATGTTAGCCAAGCAAGCGCTTCGCTTATTAAATAAAAATCTTCCGTTGGTACTCAACGATGGAAATCATCTTGAAGCACGACAAAACATGCTGGTTGGCTCAATGCTCGCTGGACAAGCATTTGCGAATGCACCCGTAGGTGCAGTACATGCTTTAGCCTATCCGCTTGGTGGGCATTTTCACATTTCACACGGACATAGCAATGCTTTAGTACTGACTGAAGTTCTTAAATTTAACGCACCAGAAGCCAAAGGCCATTACGCAGAGCTTATGCAATGGCTTGACCCTTATAGCACAGGATGTACAGCAGGCTTATGTGATTTATTTATTGATCACATGCAAAACCATCTAGATCAGAGTGGTCTAACGCTTAAATTGCAACAGCTCGATATTCCACATACCAAATTAACTGAGTTGGCTACTGATGCCATGTTGCAAACTAGGCTCCTACAAAACAACCCACGCCCCTTACAACAACAGGATGCTCTACAGATTTACAACGCAATTTACGCTTAAATAATAATTTATGACTGTCTAGCTGTGATGAATTCGACATTCCTACACTTTTACTGTTTATTAAATCAGTGAAATGGTGATTTATTTATACATTCGAATTCAACACATTAGATGTTGATTAAAAATCAATCACCAAAAACCATATTGTTTTTAAACACTTTTTATTACTTTTATATTTTAAAAAAGCTTCATTTACATTGTAAATTTTCTTATTTATTAAGCTTTTTCATGTATTAACTGCATACACTTATATCTAAAACCACTTCAGGATTTGAATTGGTATGACGCAATACAGACTAAGGAAAAGCAAATGAATCATATTAAAAAATCAGCATTATTGGTCGCACTATGTGGTGCAATGCCTTTGGTTCATGCCTCTACATCTGATGGAAAAACATGGGCTGTTTCAGCAGGTTGGTTGCACATCATGCCTCAAAGTAGCGCGCAAGGTGTTTCAGGAAGTACAACAGATAAAACACCTATTTTAGGCGCTCAACAGGCCTCCTCTCCAAATGCTGGCTTTGAAGTACAAAATGCGGATACTGCTGGCTTAATGCTTGATTACTTTGTTAATGACAATGTTTCTCTCGAACTAGTTTTAGGTGCACCGCCAAAAATGGAGTTATCTGGTAAAGGTGAAATTAGCCTCCCAGTTGTTGGATCAGTCGCAAACTTAGAGCAATTTAATAAAATTGCAACAACAGATGCATATACCCCAACCTTCACTGCACGCTATCACTTTGGCTCAATTAACAACCGTATTCGGCCTTATGTGGGCGCAGGTGTAATGTACGCGCATTTCAGCAATGTAAAAGCAGATCCTGCCATCAATACAGAACTACAGACACATAATCCACTCGTAGGTGGTTTACTTAAACCCGAATTAGGCAAAATTAAAGTCGATGATGCTTTTGCACCTGTTGCTACGGTAGGTGTTGATGTGAATTTGACCAAAAATTGGTTTGGTACGGCGTCAGTCAGCTATTCTCATCTCTCGACCAATGCAAAACTTAATGTCATTGGTAATAGCAACACAGGTGACCGTGACACGGTGTTACTTGGATCAAGTAAAATTGAAATTAATCCCGTTGTCACCTACTTAGGCCTTGGCTATCGTTTCTAACTCAAAAATACAGAAAAAATTATTGTTTTAATTTTTAAGCTTTCATTTTGCCATAGCCATTCAAATTGCTTGAATGGCTTTTTTTTACTTGAATAAACTGGCGTAGCAAAGTAAAAACACATAATGCTTGATAACAATACCGACCCAAATGAAACCAACGATCAGACAACGCAATCAATATCGCTTTATATTTCCTATTCAAACCCGCTGGGCAGATAACGACTTGTATGGGCATGTCAATAACGTCACCTATTACAGTTACTTTGACACAGCAGCCAATGCCTTATTAATTCAAAAAGCAGGCTTTAATATTCACCACTCTCCCATCATAGGTCTAGTGGTGAGCTCTTCTTGCAACTTTATGCAAGAACTCAGTTACCCAGAGATTATTGAAGTCGGTGTTGCCATTCAAAAAATTGGAAACTCCTCTTTAAGCTATGACTTGGCAATTTTTAAACAAGGACAAAATCACGCCGCTGCACAAGGTAGTTTTGTACATGTTTTTGTTGAACGTGAACATAAAAAAAGCACCCCGATTCCATCAGAAATGCGAGATGCCTTAAAGCATTATCTTATTAATTTAAGTAATGATGAATAATCTATTCCACCTGATTATTTCAGTTGAATATTATGTAGTTCACCATTAAATGCTTGGATTAAAGATTTCACGGTAGGCTCACTATGCAATAACTCTGAGGCGCGAACATACGCTTGCTCTTTACGTGCATTTAACAACACATAAGGCGTACGCTCACTCACATCGCCATACACCACATTAAAGCGTGTTGCTGGCCAAGCACTGTGTAATGCTTGCTCCAACAGATGTTGCATTTGAGTCAGCAACTGTTCATATTTTTTAGGAATATGGAAATTGCTCTCACCATCAATCGTACCAATCATCACCCCGTGTTGTGCTAACTCCTGTACAGCAGGTGACAAATCACTATGACGGAACCAGTATTCCCACTTATCGACTGTCCATTCACCTTGTAGGTCTTGTACAGGCAGTTTCAAAATATCCTGTGGCATAAGATGGCTAACAGATGCAGATGATACCGTGACTGAACTTTGAGGTTGCTGTGATATTTCTTCCTGTACAAAACTTTCTACTACAGCTGCAACTGTCATGTCTTGTGCAAATAAACCAGCCTCTGCGCCGTCTTGATCTGGCTCAGCTTGCGCTTCAGTTACAGGGCTATTTTTAATAATCGTTTCTAAGGGAGCAATAGATTCAAAGGCATAATCAGGTGTTAGATCTACAACTTGATCCCCCCCTGCCAAAGCATCTAAACCAAATAATGTTTCACCATTCGATGGGTCAAAAATAATTTGATTTTGATCAGGTGACTGTATCTGATCTATTGGAGATGAATCGACATTTTGCGTATGTGCTTCAGAGCTTATTTGAACATCGACTAGAACCTCAGACTCTAGCTGATGTTTCGTACCTTCAGGCTCTGGAGACAGCTCAAATTCAGCTTCATCCAAAAAATCATCTGATGAAGGCTCATTCACAGTTGCTTGCGATCTAAAGTCATCTTGCTCATCATCATATTCATCAGAGAAGAAACCATCAGAATTTAGCGCTTCGTTTGTTTCATCCTGCGTTGAAGGTATATCTGTTGCTAATGGTGATGCATGTGCTTCTGTTTGATCGCTTTGAGGTGTTAGCGCTTCGCTTACAGGTGCAGGTTCAACATGTGCAACTGGTTGAGCTGTTTGTACTGGTGCTGATGCAGATATTTCACTCGGTTGCATTGGGCGGAAAGCAAGCAAACGTAGCACGGTCATTTCAAAACCTTGCTCTTGTGTCACTGCTAGCTGTAGATCAGCTCGACCTTTACAAGCAATTTGATAATATAATTGCAAATCTTGTGCTGTGACTTGCGCTGATAAACGCATAATTTTTTGGTTAATTTCAGCACTGTATTTTAAAGCTAAATCTGGCAAATACTGTAGTAATGCCAATTCATGCAGTGTCGAAATCAATTGATCCAGCACCATAGAAACATCAAGTGCTTGCTGGCGGAATTGCATTAACAACTGGCTAATCCGCGCTTGCTGATTTTGATGTATCGCTAAAATCAAATCATAAATAATCGTACGATCAATTAGACCCAACATGTCTTTGACATCTTGGTGATGAATAGCACCCTGCCCATAAGCAATTGCTTGGTCTGTCAATGACATCGCATCACGAAGTGAGCCTTGCGCAGACTCTGCAATTTGCCAAATCGCATCCTGCTCTGCTTCGATGCTTTCTTTGTGTAACACATCGGTTAAATGCGTTGTAATTTCATCAACAGCCAGCGGACGTAAGGTAAATTGCAAGCAACGCGAAATGACGGTAATTGGCAATTTTTGTGGATCTGTCGTCGCAAACAGGAATTTTACATGCTCAGGCGGTTCTTCCAGCGTTTTCAAAAGTGCGTTAAATGAATGCGTAGACAGCATGTGCACTTCGTCAATCAGATAAACCTTAAAGCGTCCTTGCGTAGGCGCATAAGGAACATTATCTAAAAGTTCACGTGTATCTTCTACTTTTGTACGCGATGCTGCATCAATTTCAATCAGGTCTATAAAACGCCCTTCATTGACAGACTTACAGGTCGCACAAACTTCACATGGCGTAGAAGTAATCCCTGTTTCACAGTTCAAGCATTTCGCTAAAATACGCGCAATTGTGGTTTTACCTACACCGCGAGTCCCTGTAAACAAATAGGCATGATGTAGGCGACCACGGTCTAAAGCGCTGGTTAATGCGCGTGAGACATGGTTTTGGCCAACCAGTTCATTAAAATTGCGTGGACGGTATTTTCGCGCAAGTACTTGATACATGTATGCTCCTTTTCACATGCATAAGGATACTGTTTTTTTGACGAAGAGTGAATGCGCTTCTTGACTCACTGTGGCTATATCACTCAATTTATTTCAATTGCGGCCGATTGGCGGTTTTCCTGTTTTATCATTCTGGTTTAAGCGGTAAAAATAACAGGCTCAATAACTTAAAAGATACTTGATGATTTTCCAATTCAGCCACAGCCCACCATGGGATTTGGTAAGTCTGAGGATTATTTTGCAATATCTGATGTAAAGTATCCGTCAGCTGATGTAGCTAACTGATTCAATCGATATTCAGCTTAAAATCATTTTTTAATCAGTGCTTACTTTGGCTCAATATGTAGATTTAGGCACGTTCAAGTAAAAAGTTATCTTGCGCATCATAAGGTTGCGCGGTGTCATTCTTCAAAATTTCTAACTGTTTATTTGCTAAATTAACATACAGCAAATTACGACTTTCTACATTCACCAGCTCTAATTTAGTCTTTTCTGGATTATGAAATTTCATCGCGCCATGTAGTAAAGCTGGCTGGTCATTTCCACTCATGCTTTGACGATCTAAGGTATAGGTCATATCAGCATTTAAAGTCAGTTTAACCGCCATTCCCTCACAATCTTCACACAATGCGCTACAACTCATGCATGGCGTATGCCCGCTATAACTACCAACCCAAGCTGGGACGATGTGTTTCACTTGCACAGCCTCTGTTTGCTTTACAGTCGTCTCGGAGGCACGCTCACAACCCACCAAACCAGTCACAGTCAAACTAGAAAGAGAAACTAAGGGAATTAAGATCGACTTATTCATGTGTTGCCTGCCTGTCATACATTCGGCGGGAAAAATAGCACAAACAAACCGATACGTCGTCTATTAATGTACAGCATGTGCAATTAAAGCCAGCCTTTCCGCCCTTTTAGCACACGGTCTGCACAGCGGAGTGTTTCCTGCGTCAACGCCCATAAACGGTAATCCCCCGTCAGTGAGCCTGTTGGAAAGTTATGTGTATATGCAAAGCTTAAATCACGCTCTGGGTCACACCATGCACCTGAGCCATTAAAACCAATATGACCAAAACCATTGGATGATTTTCCTAAACTCAGTACTCGGTGATAGCCCAGTCGCCAATGCATCGGCAAAGGCATAATTCGGTCACGCTTTTTACTCTGGATTGTACTTAGTACTCGATACACTTCTGGTTTAATCAACTTTTGACCATTCCACACACCATTATTTGCCAGCATAGCGTACATTTTAGCTAAACTTCCTGCAGTAAAAGCACCATTGGCTGCCGGTATGACGGCCTGCATGCCTTCATCACTAAAGAAACTAAAATGCTTCATGCCTTTAGGAATCATCGCATCCTGAAAATCTTGCGGATTCTGGCCACTCAGCTCAATCAACTTATCCATCGGTGATGTCTTACGCTGTTTCGAGTGATCTGAAGATTTTTGTGGCTGCGCTACATTTGAACGTGGCGCTTTGGGCAATGGACGAGCTACGCGCTCAAACTGATCCTGCGGTACACCAAAATACGCGCCGTCCAAAGCCAAAGGTCCGACCAAATACTGTTGCATTAACTCAGATAAACTTCGCTTGGTCGCTTTTTCCAGTACACCACCCACCAGCCAGCCAAAGGTTAGAGGCTGATATGCCATGTCTTCACCCAAACCAAAACGTGGCGTCATATTTTCCATTACTTGGAGCATGTGTTGCCAATCTGCCATTTCAACGGCCTGATCAATATTATTACGCATGTCATATAAACCACTTTGATGACTCAAGATATGTCTAAGCGTTATACGAGCTTTACCATGTTGTGCAAATTCAGTCCAATAATTAGCAATTGGTACGTCATAGTCAATAAAGCCTTCACTGACCAAAATATGCGCCAAGGTAGCGAGCACACCTTTACCCGTGGAATAGCAGATTGAAAGTGTATCAGGCTGCCATTTTTCATCTGCCGATTTTTGACCTGTAAAAATATCCAGTACTTTACGCCCCTTAAAATAGACACATAGCGCAGCGCCACCTTGCGTGCTACGCGCATCCTGTAAGCGACTAAACAGCTTTGCTACATCTTGAAAAGATGCATCAGCTTCACCTGAATAATGATCAGTACTTGCAAATAAAACTTCTTTGAGCTGGTTCATATCCTTTGAACTCCAAATACTATAAGGCATAAATGATATGACATATTTTCGGACAGAAAAAAAGCCTGATGCAATGAAGACATCAGGCTTTTCAGGCTTATAGCGCTGTGACTGTACCCGTCACATGCGGTTTTTTATTTTTTGTACTACGAATCATAAAGTCTGTTTCAGATGAATTCACCGCAGTTAAAAATTCAACTTTTGACGGCAAATACATTGGTAGTTTAAACCAAACATCTGCATCATAAGCATCTGGCAGGCTTAAATTCGCCAGTGCTTTCGCTTTGCTCCACATACCATGTGCAATGGCTTGTTTAAAGCCAAATGCTTTTGCTGTAACTGCATGAATATGAATCAGGTTGAAATCACCAGAGGTCATTGCATAACGGCGGCCTGTATTCTCAGAAACATCCCACTCCGCAGCCAGCTGATAGTTTGGTGTTTTGCTCTCAGCCGTTTTTGCTGCAGCTTTTGCATCGGTTTTTTGACGCGCTAAATAAGTAGTCAGCGACTCTACAACAACATCATTACCTACTTTTGCAGTGGTAATAAAGTCAAACTGTACGCCTTTATCATGTGGCTTTAATTCACCAAATTTGCAAGACAGGCTTAACTGCTCATTTACACCGACTTTACGGGTTTGCTTCACTTGGTTGCGGATATGCACTAAGCCTAAAATTGCAAATGGAAATGCTTCAGTTGTCATCATGTGCATTTGCAGGCTTTGCGACAGTACAGCCAAGTAAATTGCAGGAATATAGCCGTTGTTTTTAAAACCGCAAACTTCGTTATACGCTTTTAAGTGTTTTGCATCGACTTGAAATGAATCCACCACATATTCAACTTGCGGCAGCACTTTTTCACCTTTCGGCTTTTTGAAAATCAAGCCTTGGATGACTTTTGGATAAGCCAAATAAGGTTTTGGAAGTTGACTAAAATGGCGAGTATTCATACTGAACCTTTGAGAAGTTTTTATTTCAATGTTTTAAAAGCCCCTTCTCCCTCTGAGAGAAGGCTGGGATGAGGGTAGACTCATATCCCTTTATAGTAAACTTTTTACCTCTCCCTAGCCCTCTCCTTTAAGGAGAGGGAATTTCAAGAGGGTTACATTAAGCCCCTAACAAGCTTTGACCGCAAACACGTACTACGTTGCCATTTAGACCTGTTGATGCAGTTGAAGCAAACAATGCAATTGTTTCAGCAACATCGACTGGCAAACCGCCTTGGCTCATCGAGTTCATACGGCGACCCGCTTCACGGATTGCAAATGGAATAGCAGCGGTCATTTGCGTTTCAATGAAACCTGGCGCAACGGCATTAATGGTCACACCATTAGTTAGTGTAGGTGCTGTAAATTTAACCACACCAATTACACCTGCTTTAGAAGCAGCATAGTTAGTTTGACCCAAATTACCTGCGATGCCTGAAATAGAAGATACACAAACAATACGGCCATTCGCATTAAAACCGTCATTCGCTAACAAGTAGTCGTTCACACGTTCAATAGCAGACAAATTGATGTTAATTACCAAGTCCCAAAGCTCAGGCTTCATATTTGCCAAAGTTTTGTCGCGAGTAATACCTGCGTTATGCACAATAATATCTAAACCGCCTTGCGCAGCTACCGCAGCTTTAATTTTTTCGCCTGCATCGCCTGCTGTAATATCAATCGCAAGCGTTGAACCGCCAATTGCACCAGCTACACGGTCAAGGTCAGCTTGCTGCTGCGGAACGTCTAAACAAATCACATGCGCGCCATCACGTGAAAGTACATGCGCAATCGCTTCACCAATACCACGGCTCGCACCTGTCACAACAGCTGTTTTACCTGCAAGTGGCTTAGTCCAATCAATATCTACTGTGTCCGCTTTCGACACACGGATCACTTGACCTGAAACATAAGCTGAACGCGGTGAAATCGCGAAACGAAGCGCAGATTCTAGGTTTGCTTCAGCACCTGCATCTACATAGACCAAATTAGCTGCAATGCCTTTTTTGAATTCTTTACCTACAGATTTTACAAAACCTTCAAGCGCACGCTGTGCAATCGCCTGTTTTGCAGTTTTTGCAGTTTCAGGTGTAAGACCTACAACCACCACACGGCCAGAGGCTTGAACTTGGCGTGCAATTGGGTTGAAAAATGCATATAGCTCATGAAGCTGTTCTGAGTTTTCAATGCCCGATGCATCAAATACAACCACTTTAAATTTTGATTCTTTGTCGCCTTCATTAAATGCGCTTAGGTTCAAACCTGCTTTTGCCGCTGCCTGTTGCAATTCTGCATTATTGCCTGCATAACCATTTGCATGCACATTTGCCAAAACTTGAGCAATAGAACCAGCCAAAGTGCTGTTTGGCGCAGCGCCGACTAAAATAGCGCCTTTCACCACAGGAGAAGCAGATTCAAAACGCTCTAGGAAAGTCGGTGCTGGCAATCCTAAATTTTTAATGACAAATTTACCAATTGGAGATTTTGAAAATGCTTGGTATTGGTCAGTCATGTTTGTATCTCTCGAATAAATTAATTTTTTGATGGCTTTGAAGATATCCTTTAAACTTCAATATGATGTTATTGGCCTTATATTTCAATAGATCCACCAGTTTCCATTGAATCATACTTGAGTTAATGTAGATATGACTTGACCTGAATGCATTCTGCAATGTCATTCCAGTCAATTCAGCACTGCTGAGTTTATGATAATGTAGCCTTCAGAAACACTTTTACATGCTTGGAAAAGCCTTATGAGCAAGACTACTCAAGAAAATCCAGCAGTCGAAACTTCTGCTGAACAAGATGTGTCAAAACCATCAAAAACCGCATCTAGCCGCACCGCTCGAAAAACCAGTACAACGGCCAAATCAGCAGCAAGCGCTAAACCTGCCAGCACACGCTCAGCAGCGCCGCGTAGCAGCAGTAAAAGTACAGCGTCTAAAACTACAGCTTCAAAACAAACAACTCAAACTTCTGTTCAACAGGAAAAACACATGAGCCAAAATTCAGTTCGCCGCGTAGCAATCATTGGCGGTAACCGCATTCCATTTGCACGTTCAAATGGCGCTTTTTTCACAGCTTCTAACACTGACATGTTTACAGCTGCTTTAAATGGCTTGGTTGAACGTTTCAACCTGCAAGGTCAACGCTTAGGCGAAGTTGTTGCAGGCGCAGTTTTAAAACACAGCCGTGACTTTAACATGACACGTGAATGCGTATTAAATACTGAACTTGCTCCAGAAACACCTGCTTACGATATTCAACAAGCATGCGGTACTGGCTTGCAAGCTGCATTCCTTGTAGCAAACAAAATTGCTTTAGGTCAAATTGACGTAGGCGTTGCTGGCGGTGTAGATACGACATCTGATGCGCCAATCGCATTTGGTGATGGCTTACGTAAAGCATTGCTTGAATTAAACATTGCAAAAACGGGTAAAGACCGCCTGAAAGCATTAACGAAAATTAATGTCAAAGATTTGATGGATGCACCTAAGAATGGTGAACCACGTACTGGCCTTTCTATGGGTGACCACCAAGCGATTACAGCGCTTGAATGGGGTATTCCACGCGAAGCGCAAGATGAACTTGCTGCGACGTCTCATCAAAAAATGGCGAAAGCATACGAAGAAGGTTTCTTCGATGACCTGATCACGCCATTCCTTGGTTTAGACCGTGACAACAACTTGCGTCCAGATTCATCTGTAGAAAAACTTGCGAAACTTAAGCCAGTATTTGGTAAAGGTGACGGCCGTACAATGACTGCGGGTAACTCTACGCCACTTACTGACGGCGCATCTTGTGTGCTTTTAGCTTCTGAAGAATGGGCGAAAGCAAATGGTCACGAAGTATTAGCTTACTTAACTTTCCAAGAAACTGCTGCTGTAGATTTTGTTGGCAAGAAAGAAGGCCTATTGATGGCGCCTGCTTATGCAGTACCGCGTATGCTTGAGCGTGCTGGCATTAGCCTTCAAGATTTCGACTACTATGAAATTCATGAAGCTTTTGCATCTCAAGTATTGTCTACACTTAAAGCTTGGGAAGATCCTAAATTCTGTAAAGAACGTTTAGGCCTAGATGCGCCATTAGGTTCAATTGACCGCGCTAAATTAAACGTTAAAGGTTCTTCACTTGCTGCAGGCCATCCATTTGCTGCAACTGGCGGACGTATTTTAGCTACTGCTGCGAAGCTACTGAATGAAAAAGGTTCAGGCCGTGTATTAATCTCGATCTGTGCTGCTGGCGGTCAAGGCGTCACAGCAATTGTAGAAAAATAATCTGCAAAATAGATTTAAAAAAAGCACCTCAATTGAGGTGCTTTTTTTATTGCAGCGATATTTCTTCATGTACAGACTATTTTTCGCTGTTCATTATGAAGTTCTATGCGCTGGCTGATAACCGAGCTGAGCTTCAATATAGTCATAACACCATTGAAAAATAAAGGTATAAACTAAAATACACATCGTCAAAGATAAATCAGTAATGAAAGCCTGCCCTAAAGACATATTCAGCGCATAGGCCACCATGGGGATAGTCGCGAGCATTAAGCCGCCTTCAAAACCAATCGCATGCAAAATACGGACGCCGACTGTTCTTTTCAATTGACGTTTTGCTTCAAATTTTTCAAAAAAATGGTTAAAAATCATATTCCAAATTACAGAGGTTACAGCCATAGCAATGCCCAAAGTGCCTGTAACTTCCATTGGCATTTTAAAAATAAAACTCAGCGCAATTGCAATGATCACCAATAGGATAATTTCATAGCTCAGCGCATGAACAATCCTTCTCTTGGAAATCAACATTTTCAACTACTCAACTTGTTTGTTTAAGATGAGCCTATTTTATTTGTATATTTTTGATTGATCGAGTTAGCTTCTTTCAATTTATTTGATAGATTAACGTAAATTTAGCTTCACAAGAGATTCCTATGAATCTGAACCAAGAACAATTGATTATTTTTAAAAAAGTCATGGAAACAGGTTCTTTTTCTGCCGCTGCGCGGGCTTTAGGAAAAGTACCTTCTGCTGTCAGCATGTCCATTGCCAACTTAGAAATTGATTTAAATCTGCAGCTGTTTGAACGTATTGGCCGTGAGCCAGTCCCTACTTCACATGCAAAAATATTATATGAAAAAGCTGAACAGCTACTCATCGAAATGAATCAATGGAAACAGCTTGCACGGTCGCTCAGCACGGGACTTGAATCTGAATTGAATATTGTTGTCGTATCTGAGCTACTGCATACCCGCTGGACGGATTATATTGCTGCACTGGAAGCCCAATTTCCCACACTGCAAATTAATATCTTTACAGCCCCCCAAGAAGATGCACAAAAAATGCTGATCAATGGCACGGCACAATTTGCATTGATGTTTGAACGTGAACAGCTTGAAAGCAATGAGCAGTTCATTGAACTTAAACAACAAGCTTTGATTCCTGTGGCAGCGAAGAACTACGCCCTTGCACAATTTACACAGCAAAGTTTTGAACAAATTTTACAAAGTAGACAAATTGTCGTTGCCAGTCGTGACCGCAATATTCGGCCTGAACTCTTATTTTCAAAAAATTACTGGCGTACAGACAACCATCACTCAGCCTGTGCCATGATTTTACAAAACCTTGGCTGGGGAGTTTTACCTGTCGAAATGCTGGATGAAAATCCATTTCTGAAAAAACAACTTAAAGTTTTAAACTTTTCAGATTTCACCCCAAAGTTTGATTATTTTGTAGATTTGGTATGGAATCGAGAAAGCCTTCAGGGCACGGCTGCGCGTTTTTTAATAGATTATGTAAAAAAACTGCGTAAAAACACCGTTTAAATGTCTTAAAAATAGCCACAGGCACTTTTGCTGTACAGTCTTTATGATATAACTAAATCAAGGGCAATAACTTTAAGAACTAGATTTAAATGACACATACAGCTTTAACTCAATTAAAAAATTTAACAACGATCGTTGCAGACAGCAGTGACTTAACTGCGATTGAAAAATTCCGTCCACTGGATGCAACAACTAATCCTTCTTTAATTACTGCGGCCGCAAACCAACCTGAAAATATGGCTTTAATTGAGGCCGCTTATCTGCAGGCACAGCAAGAAGGTTTACAGCATGATGCTTTGATTGAGCGTACTATTGATATTTTAACGGTAAAATTTGGCGCGGAAATTTTAAAGCTGGTCGAAGGTCGCGTATCAACAGAAGTTGATGCAGCGCTGTCTTATGACACTGAAGCTACAATTTCAAAAGCTAAAGAGTTGTTGGCACTTTATGCACAGTACGGTGTAGACCAAAACCGTATTTTGATTAAAATTGCATCTACATGGGAAGGCATACAAGCAGCCAAAGTATTAGAGGCTGAAGGTATTCACTGCAACCTGACGCTGTTATTCGGCTTACACCAAGCTCAAGCCTGTGCAGATGCAAAGGTTACGCTCATTTCGCCTTTTGTAGGTCGTATTTTAGACTGGTACAAAAAAGCAGAAAATGTGGACAGCTATCCGATTGAAAAAGATCCTGGCGTATTGTCTGTAAAACAAATCTACCACTACTATAAACAGCATGGCATCCGCACTGAAATTATGGGGGCAAGCTTCCGTAGCGTCGATCAAGTGCTAGGCTTAGCTGGATGTGATTTACTGACCGTCTCTCCGAACCTATTAGATGCATTAGCGCAAGATCAACGTACGGTAGAAGCGCAACTTTCTGCAGATCATACACATCCACACACTGAACACCCAATCAGTCCGCTCACAGAAACTGGATTTAAAGCACAGCTGGAAAAAGACTTAATGTCATTCCAATTACTGCAAGGTGGTATTGATGGATTTATTAAAGCACGCGAACAGCTGAGTCAGTTGTTACGCCAAGCTTTTGGTGAATCACAAGAAATTAAAGCTTAATTCTCTGCTTTACGCATAGAAGCTTTTATAAATCAGGTGAATTTTCTAATTTATCTACATATCTTGTCCACTCTAAAACTGATGTTGTTATACTGACGGCATCAGTTTTTTATTGGCAAAATCACGTGTTTGGCATTACAGACTTAACGACCTTTATTATTGGCACAACATTGATTGTGTTACTTCCGGGTCCAAATTCCATCTATGTAATGACCATCGCTTCACGCTACGGTATTCGCGCTGGCTATAAAGGTGCTTTTGGTGTTTATAGTGGCGATTTAATTCTGATTATTTTAACGGCTTTAGGTGCAGCATCTTTACTGCATGCATTTCCTTGGCTGTTTATTTTATTAAAAATTGTGGGCGCTGCATATCTAAGCTACTTAGGCATTAAGCTTTTAAAGGCTGCCTATGACACTTGGCGCACTTCCGATGCACCTCAAGCTGTACAGCAAAAAGAAGATCTTTCGTCATTAAAGCCCTTCCAAACTGCGCTTACCATCAGCGTTTTAAATCCCAAAGCAATTTTGTTTTATCTGTCTTTTTTCGTACAGTTTGCAGATCCCAATTACCCGTACCCTGCTTTAACATTCACCATGTTAGCTATCGTGCTGCAAATCATTGGCATGAGCTATTTAACTATTTTAATTTTTTCAGGCGCAAAATTGGCGTCTTACTTTACTGCACGTAAACGCTTAACTGCCAGCTGTGTTGCCAGTGTCGGCATTTTATTTTGCGGTTTTGGGCTGAAATTGGCATTTTCATCACTCTAAACACTAAAACCATACTTAAGATGAATTAGGGATCTTTTAACGACAATAATTATTTGTCCCTAACTGAAATTATGGCGCATTGCGGTAAGTACGGCGCATCATCTCCAACTCTAAACGCTGTGTTTCATCTGGATCATCTACCCCTGTAAACATAGTCAGCCAAAGACCGTCAGCCGCACAGCGTAAAAGTTGCAACTCAATGCCACTGTCTGTCTCTGCATGTAAAACCAAACGCCCATTTAACCATTCAATCCACTGTGCATTAAACGCCTGATCCGTCAGCATGACCATAGAAATCGCTGTCCATAAACTGCCAATTTCTTGCGCATCACGCTGTAAGGTAAAATGAATAAAAGCACGGGTAAAGCGGCCATAAGGCTCAGGGTCTCGCGCCATATATTCCTCAAAAGCCTGATCGAATCTTTGCAACACAGTACTAACAACCCCATGAATTAAAGCGGGTTTATTCGGAAAATGGTGGAGTAAACCACCTTTCGTTACACCGGATAAATCAGCAACAGCCTGCAAAGACACACCAGATAAACCTTTATCTGCGGTCAACTGAATCGCCACATCTAAAATACGTTGTCGGACTCGCTCAGGTTCTTTTTTCCGCTTGTAAGGATTATCCATTAATGCCCCGTTGAATTTGAAAATAAGTTAATCACCAATACGCCTGAAACAATCAGTGCGATACCCAGCATTGCAGGCAAGTCCAAATTTTGTTTAAAAATAAAATAGCCCACTGCTGCAGTTAAAATAATACCCACACCCGCCCAAATGGCATAAGCAATGCCCAATGGAATAACCTTAATTACTTGTGACAGTAAATAAAATGCAATACAAAACAGCACAACAACAGCTATCGATGGCCAAAATTTTGTAAAGCCTTCAGATTTTACCAAAAAAGTAGAACCTGTGACCTCAGTAATAATGGCTAAGGCCAGCATGGCATAAGCCATATAAATCGGATTCATTGTATTTACACTCACCAAAACATACCGCATGGTCGGTATGTTATAGTTTTATAAAAAGAATGCAAGCCCATACGTGTATCTGTGAATCACTACTTTGTGTATCGATGCTACTTGAATGCAGTTTTTATATGATCTTAGGGCGCATATTGCGCTAAAAATTCAAAGGTTTTTTGCAAAGTTTGTTGGCTTGCTTTTTTACCCATCATAAATTGATATTCATGAACCAATAATTCTTTGCTCTCTGGGTAAAAAACTTCAGTTACGGGAACATTAACCTGTTTTAAACTTTGCACAAATGGCATGGATTGGCTTTGGGTTAAAAAGTCCTTATTTCCCCCGCTGATAAAGACAGGCGGATACGCTGCGCTCAAATGCTGACGTGGTGAAATACTGGCTAAGAAATCAACATCCTGCATTCGATCCCCTGTATAAGATTGTACTAAATTGACAATCCCCCATTCTAATAATTTAATTTCTTCTGGGGCTGTTTGTACAAATGCACTTAAATCATAAATGCCACAATGCAAAATCAGACCTTTTAAATCTGCTTGTTCTAAAACGGGTTGAAAGTTTTGCGATTGTGCATATCCAGGATTACTCACAAAACTGGCATAGTGGCTGGCCATATTAGCCCCAGCCGAGTCTCCAGCTAAAAAGATCTGTTGTGCATTTAAATGGTATTGAGTCGCATGCTTTTGAATATAAGCAATCGCTTGGTTTATTTGATGTAACTGTGTGGGATAAATTGCTTCAGGTGCAAATTGATATTGTACAGACACCACGTTATAACCAGCATCTGCAAGACGTTTAAAATAGCCACGGGCATGTTCTTTATCGCCAGAAATCCAACCACCACCATGTATCCACACAATGACGGGGCGTGGTGCTAATTGCGCTACATGAGCAGACTGATATAAATCAAGCCCAAGCTCTGGTGTTTGCATATAAGGAATATTGTTATATACCTTGATATGTTGAGGTGCGTGTCGATCAATGAATTTTTTTTGAATTTGAGTCGATGCATTAAATACACCTGCAATTACACGGCTATTGGACTTTGTAGATTGACATGCAGACAACTGTAACATCAACAAAATACTTAAAATTATCATCCCTGTTTTATGCATGATTCCGCTCACAGCAAATAATACCAAACACAAATTATACCTTTAATTAGAGAATAATTAATTTGAATGACTAACCAAAACAATCTAGTCAAAAGCTGAGCTTTTTACTGTGAATTATTTGCCAATCAATTGGCATTTAAAAAACTTAATTATATGAATTCAAATATTATTTTCTATTTAAAATTGAACCTTCACACACAATATGCTATGTATAAATAATACACTGGCAAAGATAAATATTGGAGTTTTTCTCATGGCTTATCAACAAATTTTAGTCCCTGTAGATGGTTCACAAATTTCACTTTCTGCAGTTAAAAAAGCAGCTCAACTCGCTGCTGCTTTTAATAGCAAATTAACACTGATTAGCTTAGTTACAGAAGATCCATTTACTGATGCAGACTTCTATTACTCTGCTGCCATCATGCGTGATTACTTTGTTCAAGCCTATGAAAATGCCGAAAAAGCATTGCTAGAAGCAGCGCAAATTGCAAAAGATCTTGGTGTAGATGCATCAACAGAAGTGGTAAAAGGTCTTGTTTCTGCCGAAGGCGTAGTGGCAACTGCCGAACAATACAAAGCCGATCTGATTGTAATGGGTTCACATGGCCGTAAAGGCTTCCAAAAAATCCTGCTCGGTAGTTTCGCACAAGATGTATTAAGTAATACTGAATTACCTGTACTGATTGTAAAATCTTAAAACTCACTACGATCCCAATGAGTCACCGTTTTAAGCGATTTACAACAACACAAAAATCACACGTTTTTTTATGAATGCATCACCATAATAATGTGATGACTTAAGGAGTCTAACATGAGCGCATATTCACACATTCTTGTTGCTTTAGATGAATCCCCTATGGCTTATGCTGCTGTAGAACAAGCCTTAAGCTTGGCACAAGACTTAAAAAGTCAAGTTACTATCATGAGCGTGATTGCAATTGATCCCTTTGTTGGTGTCGATTTTTATAAAGTTGCCCCTGCAATTACGGACTACTTTATGCAAGCAGAAAAGAATGCCAAAGAGCGCCTAGAAGATGTAAAACAATCTTTTGTTCGTGATGGCCTCAGTGTGAATATCAAACTTATTCATGGGGTATCTCCTTCACAAGGTATTATTCAAGTGGCTGATGAAGTCAATGCAGACTTAATTATTATGGGGTCTCATGGTCGCAGAGGTATTCAAAAAGTTATGCTCGGCAGTGTGGCTCAAAATGTTCTGACCCAATCACCAATTCCTGTACTAATTGTCAAAGTCTAAATTCAAGCAAAAAATATAATTAAAAAAAGCCCAATCCTTTTCGATTGGGCTTTTTACATCTCAATAACAGCATAAAATTTAAAGCTTTACTCGTGCCAATGTAGAAAATGCTTTTTTAGAATCTAGTGACTTACAATAATCCTATCCCGCAGATTAATTTATTGCGATTCATTTCAATCAAAGTTTTATTCATTTTTTGACCAAACTACAATTTATTCATTGCTTTTAATAACAACGGTATTGGCCATTTTGTCATGCCAACCTTGTTTCTTTTGATCAAATGCAACCCAAATTAAACCCAACCCAAATACCAAGGATGAAGGGAAATAGCCCAAATAACGTATCAACGATTGTAAGGGTTTTATTTTGTCACCTGTGGTGGCATCTACAATTTTAAGCCCCAAAAGAATTTTCCCAGGCGATGCCGACCAAATGTGCCAGACCAATAAAGTTAAAATAAAAGGTAAAATATAATTAATCGTGACATCAAACCATAATACGGATAATTGCTCAGAACGTCCCGTATCTAAAATTAAATCCCAATCCCCTTGGTAAAACCAAAAAAGAAGAAACAACATGATAATCAATAAAATAAAGGAATCGATAATACACGCGCCTGTACGGATCCAAAATCCTGCATATTGAGAAGGTTCCTGAAGCATGTGAATTATCCTTGTTTTTTGTTTTATTCACTTACTATAAAGCAGTCTATTTACAGACTAAATTGTAATTTTGTATAAAAAAATCCTTCTATTGAAGGATTTTTAATATCACTTGAAATTTGAATTAACTCATAGCTTTATGCAAATGTTGCAAAAATACTTCTGCCTCTAAGCCAGTATCAAAATGCTTTTCGAATACTGCATTTTTTTGCACGCTGTTTGGGGTGTACTCTGTTGCAACGGTAAAACCGCCACTTTGACTCTTAGAAATTCGCACTGCAATAATATGTTGGGTATTTAAATAAAAGCCATCTTCAACTTTAACTAACATAACAGCCTCAAAATTTCGCTCACACTAACTGAGTCTCATCAACTCTTTCACTTGATACATTTATTACAGTCAGACACTATAAAATGTAATGTATTTAAATAATTGTACTCCTAAAACGTGAAATACATAACACTTTTCACATAAATTTAATAATTTAGCATTATTAAAACAATGAATTATTCAATATACCTCATTTAAAAAAACATCATTTTTACAGGATGTTTTTTTATTTCATAAGTTTAAATTTATTTTTAAATTAACTTTATATACACAATAGACATAAAAAAACCGGATGCGAACATCCGGCTTTAAGCCAACCCTTTCGCACTATACGCTTAACATACTGTTCAGAGTTTCTGATACGTTTTTAGATTTTACTTGAGGTTTTAAAGCCTCCAATTCCGCTTTTACCACCGAGCGCTGTGGTTCTGCCAAAGTGTACCAACGTGACAACGCTTGCAATAAACGTGAACCGACAATTGGGTTTTTCTCATCAAGGTACTTCGCAAGCCCAATAAAATGCTGCACGCCAAAGCTCCATGTATTTACAGGATTGGCATTCAAGCCGCCAGATACTGCGCGGATACGGTTCGGCACTTTCAAATCATAATCCGGATGCTGCGTTAATGCCTGAATAGATTCAGCTGTCGCTTTCGGATGCGCTGCCTGCACCATGAACCATTGATCCATCGACAGCGCTTCACCTTTAAAGCGTGCATAGAAATCCGCCAATGCTTCTTTGGCTTGCGGCGCATCATTCCAAACCAGCACTTTTAAAGCGCCTAAACGTTCAGACATATTTTGCGTGGTTTTAAACTGTTCAAAGGCTAAATCAAATACTGACTCATCTCCCTGACGCGCCATCATATTCAAAGCGATATTTTTCAGCGCGCGCACACCCATTGCCTGACTGAACTCTGCAGGCGCTTCTAATGTTTGATAAATATTTTTCCAAAAACCAGTAAATGACAGCGCAACAGCGGTAAGTAAAGCATTGCGCTTTTCTTGGATCATGGCTGGATTGTAGTTCTCATCAATACGGCTGCCCAAATAGCCCTCAGCCGGAACATCCAACAAGCGTGAAGCCAATAACGGATCTTTGCAGACCAATTGAGGCAGCAGCTTAGGCGAACTGATCGCATCTAAATAAATTTGCGCATCATGATCTTTCAGTAGAATGTTTTCGACCAGGCTCTGCGCCGCCTGCCATTGGTTAAAGCCATTGGTTTCATACTGCAGAAGGAATGCAAGCTCTTCATCTGAATAGTTGAATTCCAGATTTACCGGCGCGGAGAAACTACGTAGCAATGAAACAACAGGTTGTGCTTTTACGCCTGTAAATTCGATCACAGCTTCATCTTGATCAAATAAATACACACCATCTTTTACGGCGTTTTCAAACAATGCATCAGAATTTAACACCAATTGCTCGCCAGACGCTTTATTAAAGAGTGCAAGCGCCACAGGAATCGGCACTGCTTTTAAATTTGGATATTTAGGATGTGCTTTTAGGCTTTGCTTTAAGCTTAAACGGTAAGTTTGTGCAGTTGCATCGTATTCACCCTGCGCTTCTAATTTTGGTGTACCTGGTTGGTTATACCAGATCAGGAAGCTTGATAAATCTACACCCGAACCTGCAGTTAAAGCAGCTACCCAATCTTCGACAGTTACTGCTTGGCCATCATGGCGCTTGAAGTATTCATCTGTACCGGCACGGAATTTTTCTTTGCCGAGCAAAGTCGCCATCATGCGGTTAATTTCAGCGCCTTTTTCATAGACTGTTGCCGTATAGAAGTTATTAATTTCAACAAAATGGTCAGGGCGTGGCGGATGCGACAACGGGCCTGAATCTTCTGGGAATTGATGCGCTTTAAGTACAGCAACATCATCAATACGCTGTACCGCAGCTGATTGTAGGTCTTCAGAGAAAGACTGGTCACGGAACACCGTTAAGCCTTCTTTTAGGCACAATTGAAACCAGTCACGGCAAGTAATTCGATTACCTGTCCAGTTGTGGAAGTACTCATGCGCAATTACTGACTGCACACGCATAATGGCAGCATCCGTTGTATATTCTTCATCTGCCAATACACATGAAGTATTAAAAATATTCAGGCCTTTATTTTCCATTGCGCCCATATTGAAAGCGCTGGTTGCGACAATCATATAGTTATCTAAGTCATAAGGACGACCGTAGTGTTCTTCATCCCAACGCATAGAGTGCTTTAAGGCTTCCATCGCAATATGACATTTCGCGATATCTTTTTCTTCTGCATAAATTTCTAAGGCAACATTACGCCCTTCAGAAGTGACGTATGAGTCTTTTAATACAGCTAAATCACCAATGACACAGGCAAATAAATAAGCAGGTTTTTTAGTTGGGTCTTGCCATACCGTATAGTGACGACCTTCACCCGCCTCACCGGCTTCAATCAAGTTACCATTGGCTAAAAGCACAGGGAATTTTTTATCTGCCTCTACGCGTGTGGTAAATACCGACAACACATCTGGACGGTCTGGGTAAAAAGTAATTTTACGGAAACCTTCTGGCTCATTTTGCGTAACGAATAAATCACCGCCCGCCAAATATAAACCTTCAAGTTGTGTATTCGATTCTGGATGAATAATGACATGCGTTTCAATTACAGCATGTTCAGGTGCATTCGCAATTGACAGTTGTTCTGTGTCAAGTTGATATTCATTTTCTGCTAAAACTTGACCATTCACTTTGATGGATTGTAGTTGCAAGTCTCGGCCTAAAAGAACAAGATCGCCTACCGTTTGGCGTTGCATATCGAGTTTGGCGTAAACATGCGTTTTGTCATCAAAGACTTGAATATCTAGCTGAATAGAATCTACAAGGAAAGACGGCTTTTGATAATCTTTTAAATAAACAGTTTGGTCTGCTTCAACTACTGGATGTGCTGCAATATTCATATAGAGTCCTAATCCTTTATTTAAACGTCTAGACAGCTGACGATTCTTAAAATGGGCAATGCATTAGATCATACGATAAGTTTTTCTAGCTGTCTGTGCATTTCATTTGTAATGTATATGGGAATAAAGCGCACTCATTTCAATTGCTTTCGCTGAATATTTATGATGCCCGCTGTATATTTGCGCAGATTAAAAACCAAGCTCACAATACAATTGTAAGCGCAACAGCTCTTAAGCACGCTAATTAAGTTTTATCAGCGAACATACACCTAAATAACAAATTCACTAAAACTTTAGGAAAATACACACGTTATCCAGGTCAAATTTCATGCAAATCTAGTATCTAATTTTAGGCAAAATTTACTCTGATTGAAGCAAGCTCATGGCAACACCGTACATGCACCAAGCCACATCATTTTATTCTTTTCATGGTGCATCTAGATAACAAAGCTACTGAGGTTCAGCCAGCATTTAAACTCAATCCTATAAATTCCAAAGCTTTAAAATGTTGAATTTTAAAGTATCAGCCAATAAATAGTTTTTATTTTTAAACAACTTAGCAACATAATTAAAATTAATTCACGCTAAATTGCCCAATTCGTACATTTTGTGCACAGTTATTGCTTTTATCTAGCTGAACAAAGTTCACAATAAAATTTACTGAAAACAAAAAAGAGGTGCACCATGTATTTAAAAGATCACATTGTACGCGTAGAAAACGTAAAAGCACTACAAGCACTGGATGCAGCAAATATTGATCACAAAGTGATTGCTATGTTTATGAGCTGCGAAGGTATTCCCCTACAAACCTATGAGGTTAGCGCAATATTAAATAGCTATGAGCATTTAGGAGGCAAAAAAATCCCTACAAAGAAAGTCCAAGCATTGATTGATGCAAAACAACTCGGTGAGGAAGATGAATCATTACCATGCCCTGCAGCTTACTAAAAACAGTTACAGCAGTTTCTACTAACTGACCAGGAGATAAAGGATTGCCAAGATATGAAAAGTGCTAAAGGACATCCAATGCTATGACCTTAGTACGCTTAAACCACGCATACCCTGTGTAAAGCTGACTTTATACGACGCTTTATACAGGATTCATCCTTTATAGGCGCTTAAATTTAACCCTTAGCACCGAATGACAACGGTGTATAATCAATTCACTTTCTCTTTGATTTGATGACTTAGGTTATGACTTTAAACGTTCTACAAAAACAGCTGGATGCGAGCACAACGTGCCCACTTTGCCATGCTGCAATGTTTTGGACGGAAGCCGAACAATACGATCAAGAAATCAATTATTTTGAATGTAGTCACTGTCAGCACCAAATATTTCCAGAGCAACAACGCACATGCCACTGTGAAAAATGCTTAGCACAGCGTAAAAAGCTGATGGCGGAATCCCGATTACAGGAGCAACGTAAGCTACGTCAAAAAGATCAGCATGAATATGAACTCAGTCAATTGAGCTTTATGCAAAGGCTGTTTTTATTAGCGCTTTTAGATGACCTTGTGCAAGAACATACAACACATCACGAGTTTATCGATTGGGATCAAATAAAATATTACCCAATAACGCCAAATTATCTCTTTCAGAACTCAATTATTAAATATCTAGTAAAAGAGCAAGTATTAATCTGCAAAGACTTTACTGCCCAAGCACAGCAGTATTACCTGAATATTCGCTTAGATGGCTACTCAGAACCAAGCCTATTTAGCATTACGCACCAATTACGGTTGTGGTTTTATGAAAACCTCTCTATGGGTGTGCCATTTAAAAATGCCGAAGAAGTGAAAGATGCTCTTTACACGGTTTTGTATCAAGAAATTATTCAATTTATGCAGTTTTATTGTCGCTCGTGGGGAATCCAAATTGCGGGCAATAAAACCTTCCGTGCATTTTGTTATCAATTAATGGATGGGCTAGCAATTGGACAAATTTATTACCTAATCCAAACGGCCTTAGAATACTTGTATCAAAAAAATGCACTGCAAGCGCGTAACGAAAACTTTATTAATACCAACTTATTAAAAAAAACCTTACAGCAATATCGAGAGCGTAGCCTGACAGAAAAATGGGAAACCAGCACCCTGCCACGCCCACCCCAAATGCCATTGAGCAAAATGAGCCAAATTTTGTTTTACCGCTTTTTGGGCTATGACGAACGGATTTTTTTCCAGCCAGTATGGCGTTCTTGGAAAAAAATTGAAGCGCGTTTGAGTTTCCATTCCAACAAACGTTGCATCCACTGTGGCTCTGAAGAACTCTCTGTCGATTACGATGCCTCTGATTATGTCACGCTTTTCTGTCGCAATTGTAAACATCAAGATCACTATTTCACGCGTTAGGGACAATCAGCCCATGAACCAACTCGAAACCTTGCTTCCCTTAAACACGACTGAACATTTAAGCGACCTCAGCGCTCCCTTAATGGAGCAAGTCTGTGAAGCATGGACACAATTACAAACCCAACAGCCTTTGGTACATATTATTACCAATGGGGTTGCCAATAATTATGTTGCAAATGTGCTTTTGGCTGCAGGCGCATCGCCAGCTATGATTGATAACCCTTTCGAGGCAGAAAGTTTTGTACGAATTGCGGGTGCTTTAAATATAAATTTAGGCATGCCCACTTCTGAGCAGATGCAAGCCATGCAAATTGCGACACAAACGGCACAACACATGGCAAAGCCTTGGGTACTTGACCCAGTTGGTTATGGACCTGCTCTGCCTTGGCGCTCAGAAATGACCAATCAGCTGATTCAATATGCACCAACTGTGATTCGTGGCAATGCTTCTGAAATTAGTGCACTTGCAGGTAATCAAGTCGAATCCAAAGGTGTAGACAGTACCTTAGACAGCGCTGAAGCTTATTTACAAGCGACATCATTACTCGAATATGCAAGTTGCATCGCCATTTCAGGTGAGTCAGATTATATTTTATCTAAAGAACTGAATGCAGTTATTCAAGTTAAAGGCGGTTCTTTCCTACAACCGAAAATTACAGCATCAGGCTGCGCATTAGGTGCATTAACAGCTGCCTATTGTGCAGTCAGTAACGCTACGGTAGGCACTGTGGCCGCACATATACATTTTGCAATTGCAGGTAAAAAAGCCTATGAACGTGCCAATACGGTTGGAAGTTTTAATGTTGCATTTTTAGATGAACTACATTGCTTAGATGCAGATAGCCTGCATCAATATCAAGACCTATACATAACAGCCTTATAAGTGAGGCTTAATACCCAAGCAATATGTATCAACGACTTGGTTTTTAATCGTGCATAAGCATACCCAGCCAGTATGCTTAACGCACCTTACGCCCAATCGCTAGGTTAAACGTCGTTTCCACAATGGTTTTTAAATCTAACTGACATACACACATCATGCCCATCCCATCAAAATAATCAGGCACATGTTGCATAAAAAATTGATGATGCGTGTCCTGTTTATTACGCAGTCGAATCAATTGCTCAGGCGTAATTTTTGGAATATCACAATAATGTGTAAATACCTCATCATCACGTTTCTCAACTTGTGATTTACGCGACATCACCATTTTTAGTACTCTCAAATGATCTGAACTCATTTTTCGTCCATTACGCGGATAAAAGTTTACCGAGCGCGAAGCAAATAGAGAATAGACTTTAGGTTGCATAAGCGTAGTGACAAACCATAATGGAACACTGGGATGACGTAAGCGATGATGAAATGCAACTCGAATTGCAGAACGTAAAGATAAATTGCGACGACGATACTGAGCTAAAAATCCAGCACGTGACATCACCACAAAAATAGGCTGGTGATCTAATTTTAATTTTAAAATGGCAATAATATTTTGCCCAACCAAAATGTTTTTGTGAAAATACTGAACCACTTGAACTGAAACGGCATCTAAGTCATATACAAATTGATATAAGTTTTCAATTTCAGTGTGTGGAAAAATTTGCTGATCAAATGCCCAAATTTGTTGAAAAAACAAATGCTTTTGCTCTACAGAGAGCTGCACAAAATCAGTCACTCGTTCTGTGATTTTCATAAGATGCACTCACTGCATTTAACTTTATAATAAAAAATATTTTTTTAATTTAAAATATATATGACTCTAATGAGTCTATTTGTCTTAAGCATAATAACTTTCACGCATAAAACAATGACCTAATATCCAGAACTTTTGGGCTATTTATACAATAGACAATCTACCCTGTACATATTGAACAAAAAACTAAATCATACCTAAGCGTATAACAAAAATCTTCATTCAAGCCCTATAAAAAAAGCTGGTAGATAACTACCAGCTTTTTAAATAAGTATGTGAAGCGTGTTTAATGACGTATTAGAACCGTTTTAATGCGATTTTCATCCATCTCAGTGACTTCAAATACAACGCCCTGATATTCAAGCTGTGTGCCAATATCGACCACACCCTGCATCTTGTCTAGAATTAAACCAGACACACTAATGTAGCCTGCATCTTCTTCAACCAAGTCCAACATGCCCAATTCAAGTTCTAACTGATAAACATCTAGCAAGCCCGAAGCACGCCATGTGTGTTCATCTAATTTAACTAAATCAAGTTGCTCGTCTGCATCAGGGAATTCCCCTGCGATTGCTTCAAAGACGTCCAGTGGAGAAACTAAACCTTGCACATTACCAAACTCATCACTCACCATCACCAAAGAACCTTTTGAAGTTCTCAAGGTATTAATCGCATCAATCACTTTCATTTTTTCGAAAATATAAATTGGGCGGTGGCGTTTAATTAAAGCTTTGAGTTCCGTTTCGTCATCGAGTACATCCAATAAATCCTTGGCGCGCACCACACTAATGACTTTATCTAAACTACCTCGACACACAGGAAATAAACTATGTGGTACCGATAAAACCTTTTCACGAATTTGCTCTGCTGTGTCATCAAGATCGACCCACGAAATTTGGCTACGCGGTGTCATAATTGATGCAACTGAACGTTCTGCTAGGGTTAAAACCCCACCAATCATATAACGCTCTTCATCAGCAAATGCTTCTTGTGCTTGTAAGACAACACGATCATCCGTAGTTTCAACACGACCACCCATTAATTTTAAAATGGAGTCTGCAGTCCGATGACGCAAAGGAATTTTAGATGCATGTTTGGCAACATTACGTTGACCAAATTGGTTAAAAGCTTCAATCGCAATGGCTACGCCAATACCCGAATAGATATAACCTTTAGGAATATGGAAACCAAATCCTTCTGCAATTAAGCTGATACCAATTAATAGTAAGAAGCTCAAACACAAAATCACCACCGTTTGATGACGGTTCACAAATGCAGTTAAAGGTTTAGATGCCAATAACATGACTGCCATAGCGACAATCATTGCTGCCATCATAATGCGGATATCATCCACCATACCAATAGCAGTAATTACAGAGTCTAAAGAGAACACTGCATCTAACACGACAATTTGCGCGACAACTGCAGCAAAGCTCGCATAGACTACATTATTCGACACTTTGACTTCTGGCTTACCTTCAATTTTTTCGTGTAATTCAGAAACCGCTTTATACACAAGGAATAAACCACCACCCAACAGGATAAGGTCTCGCCCAGAAAAAGGATGATCAAATATATTAATGAGAGGTTCAGTCAGGGTGACTAACCAAGAAATAGCAAACAACAAGCCTAAACGCATGAACAATGCGAGCGTTAAACCAAGTACACGTGCTTTATCACGTTGTGAAGGAGGAAGTTTTTCTGCCAAAATGGCAATAAAGACTAGGTTATCAATACCTAATACAATTTCTAAAATGATTAATGTAATTAAACCAACCCATAACCCAGGATCCATAAAAAATTCCATTAGTTATTTACTCCGCAGTATTGAGTTTGGTAGGTACTAAGCAGATCTGCGCACGGCGACGGATCCATATTTGAAGCCTTTGTTACTATAGATAAATTTATTATGCACAAACTTAAGATTTTGTAATGATTTTTTTGTAATTTTTTTGAGTTAAAGCTCAAATTTCACGCAGAGTAAAAACTTACTTTATATGTGTTCAGTTACTGTAGTGTAAACAACTAAATTAAGTATGCTGGGCTAAACTGGACTTTAAATTGAAAAATTTAATACCTTAATAATTTATTACAAGCTCAATAAAACATTTAATTTATTCATATTTATTTATATCAACCGTTATAAAAATCCAATTTTATATATGTAAAATATTTTTCAAATAAATACTTAAATTAAATCATCCAAACACATATATACACATACTACAAAACTTTGTATTCAACCAATAAAACAAAGATTAATACTAATATTTAAAATATACAGTTACTTAGAAACCAACTATCACTCTGACACTATTCATGACCTATATATTATAAAATCAATATTTGTTATAGATGACGGACAGTAAAAAACTGATTTAACAGTTAAACTTAAAGCCATTTATCCGAATATTCTGGTGCATCTATCATTTGAAAAATCATTTAACTATAATCAAATGATTAAATTTCTTTTACTTGTTGTGAATTCTAAAAATATCTATTGATATTGAACACACTTTTTACTTAGAATAACGACAGATTAAATAAAATTACAAAAAATTTGACTTGGGGCATTTCATGACGAAAAAGTATTCTAAATTTTTACCAACGACTGACGACTTCAACTTAGAAAATTTCCCATATTATTGGGTAACTCAGGTTCATGCACAATATGTTCTTAATGTAGATCATGCACTTAAGAAGTATGGTGTTGATAACTCACGTCGACGTATTCTCCTTGCATTGAAGTCTAAGCCACATGCAAGCGTATCGGATTTATCTGAAATGGTGGTGTCTAAAATGTCCACCACAACCAAGATTGTCTATCGCTTAAAAGATGAAGGATTAGTAGACACTTATTCATGTGAAGATGATGCACGTATTACGCGCGTTGTACTCACTGAAAAAGGCAATCTAATGACGCAAAAGATTAATGATTTAACCAATATTGTATTGGAGCAATCATTCGAAGGCCTTACTCCCCTTCAAATTGAAAAAACCATGGAAAGCCTACGTCATATATTTAAGAACTTGTCTCGTTAAATATATCTCACTACATTCTCAAATATCAGTCGAAAAAATTTAGTTGGGGACTAATTTTTTCGACTTTTATTTTGGGTACGTGTGAACATTCAAATTCTTCTACTGGAAAGCCTTCCACAAAACTCTGGATATTCGGCGATTTCCAGTTTAACCACTCTTCTAAACGTGCATGCGGTATAACTATAACTGAACGCTTTACATCACCAGGCTCATGAAAGTCCTTCATCATAGGATGGTCTATGGCATTCATTGTGATCATTGTACTTGACCGTATAACTTCAGAACCTTGCTGACAAATATCATAGAGCGCAGCAATATAAAATGCCTGCCCGTCTTTACGACGCACACCCCAACGCTGGGGTTTATTATCGATATATTTTGATTCATAAAACTCTGCAACGGGTATAACACCAAACTTGCATTTAGAAATTGCATTGATAAAACTGGCTTTTTGTAGCAAAGTTTCATTACGTGCATTATAGGTTTTTAATGCAATTGATTTATCTTCTGCCCATTTAGGTACCATACCAAAACCCACTTTACGCCACTCTAAACCTTGTTGAGCATTAAATAAGAGTGGTAAATCGTAATTTGGATATACTTCCGCCACATACTCAAATGGAATTTCAGGTAAGTGCAATCTGTGTAATTGCTCCAACGTCAGCGGTTTAAAATTAGCACACATAGTTTCTAGACTAAAAAAACTTATTAATATAATAATAGATTCACATAAGCTTGTGCATTCTGACTAAAATCCATCAAGCTACTATTTCTTTACATTGCGATGTGTATGCATCATTTTTTATTAATTTTCTAAAGGTTCTTGAATTTTCAACATAGCACGATAGATCCGCCAATACACGACGCACGAAAAAATAGGATCAATTGCCACATCTTTGTATTCATTAATTTTTTCTAATTCTGGCTCACTCCATCCTTCAGAATAATTTGTCCAAATCAATTCAATCAAAATCACAGCAACTACAAAAATGACTAAAGTTTTGAGCACAATCGGCAAATATAATGCAAAAAAGCGATTTAAAAATTGTTGCCCTTGTTCCCCACCATTGGCCTTAAATATCGCATTGGTCCAACTAATCAATAGCCCCAGATTCACCACAAAGGTTGCTAAATTTAATCGTACAGGTTGCTCAGGCGTAATGGCCACAAAAAAGAATGAAACTAATATTAAAATACTGCTCGCGATATAATAGTTTTTAAATTGACTTTGCTTAACCTGATGAGTTTTTAAATCGTGTATGAGCTGTTTTACATTCCAAAAATACATATAAAATAAGTTCCTCTATTTATTTCTATTTATACATGAAAAAAGCCTCCGAAGAGGCTTTTTTAGTCAAACAGTCTGACGATTAGTCACCTGTATAACCTTTTAACTTCAAGCGGTAAGCATGAAGTAGTGGTTCTGTATAACCTGATGGTTGCTCTGCGCCTTTGAATACCAAGTCATAAGCAGCTTGGTAAGCAAAACCGTCAAAACCTGGTGCCATTGCAGTGTACGCAGGGTCATTCGCATTTTGTTCGTCTACGATTTTCGCCATACGTTGCATAACTTCTTCAACTTGCGCTTTCGTTACGATACCGTGACGTAACCAGTTCGCTACGTGTTGAGAAGAAATACGTAAAGTTGCACGGTCTTCCATTAAACCAACGTTGTTGATGTCTGGAACTTTAGAACAACCTACACCGAGGTCTACCCAACGCACTACATAACCCAAGATACCTTGAAGATTGTTTTCAAGTTCTTTGATCTTGTCTTCCTCAGACCAGCTTGTATCTGTCGCTAAAGGCGGTGTTAACAAGTCATCTAAAGAAAGCGCTTCAGTTTTGAGAAGCTCTTGCTGACGGTTTGAAACATTGCATTGGTGGTAATGGATCGCGTGAATTACAGCGCCAGATGGTGACGGAACCCATGCACAGCTTGCGCCAGCTTCTGGATGCTCAATCTTAGTTTTGTACATATCAAGCAGCATATCTGGTTTTGGCCACATGCCTTTACCAATTTGCGCTTTACCGCGTAGACCTGCTTGAAGGCCGATCATTACGTTACGGTTTTCGTAAGCTGGGAACCAAATTTGCGACTTCACTTCGCCTTTACGAACGAATGGGCCTGCTTCCATAAATGTATGGATTTCATCGCCAGTACGGTCCATGAAGCCTGTGTTAATGAAGATCGTACGATCTTTTGCTTGCGCGATACAGTTCTTCAAGTTTACAGATGTACGACGTTCTTCATCCATAATACCGATTTTTAAAGTCTTCGCTGGAAGGCCTAGCGCTTGCTCTGAACGTTCAAATAGTTCAACTGCAAATGCAACTTCTTCTGGACCATGCATTTTTGGCTTCACGATGTACATAGAACCTTTACGAGAGTTCTTGTTTTCGTTTTCGCCTTTAATATCTGCAAACGTCAATAACGGTGTAATTAACGCATCCATAATGCCTTCGTAGATTTCAGCGCCATCTACAAGGATCGCAGGGTTTGTCATTAAATGACCAACGTTACGAAGAAGCATTAATGAACGGCCATGAAGTTTAGTTTCACCGCCAATTAAGTTTTTATGCGTACGGTCTTTATTAAGTGTACGTGTAATCGTTTTACCGTTCTTCTCAATAGACTCTGAAAGTGTGCCTTTCATTAAGCCTAACCAGTTACGGTAGCCTTCAACTTTCTCTTCAGCATCTACTGCTGCGATAGAGTCTTCCAAGTCTTGAATCGTTGTTACAGCAGCTTCAAGAACAAGGTCTTTTACGCCAGCAGGGTCTGCTTGACCAATTGGGCTTGTCGCATCAACTTCAACGATCACATGTAGACCATTGTTAAGCAAAACGATTTCAGTTGGCGCCGCTTCGTCACCATTAAAACCAACGAATTGTGCTTCTTTTGCTAAAGTCGTTGTAGAACCATCTTTTAAGGTTACAACTAATTTTTTAGCTTCAACTGCGTATTTTGTTACATCTGCATGTGAGCCAGTTGCAAGTGGGAAAGTTTCATTTAAGAAATTCTTAGCAAATGCAATTACTTTTTCGCCACGTACAGGGTTATAGCCCTTGCCTTTTTCTGCGCCGCCATCTTCAGAGATCACGTCGAAGCCGTAAAGTGCGTCGTATAAAGAACCCCAGCGAGCGTTCGCTGCGTTCAAGCAGTAACGAGCATTACGTACAGGTACAACCAATTGCGCACCAGCCAATAATGCGATTTCTTCGTCTACATTTTCTGTGCTGATGTTGAAATCTTCTACTTCTGGTAATAAGTAGCCAATTTCAGTTAAGAAAGCTTTGTAAGCTCCAAGTTCAAATTTGTTGTTGCGGTGCCATTCATCAATTTTAGCTTGAAGGTCGTCACGCTTAGCCAGTAGTGCTTTGTTCTTTGGGCTAAGATCGACAACGACTTGTTCGAAGTTTTTCCAATATGTATCGCTGTCTAAACCAGAACCTGGAAGCGCTTCATTTTCGATGAAATCGTAAAGTTCTTTAGCAATCGCTAACTTGCCTTTTTGAATACGTGCAGTCATTGTCTTTCCTGATATTGCTACTTTTTATAACAAGAGATTCCAGTATACCCATTTATACTTAGCTGAATAGCACTATCACATTACTAAATAGTGATCATTTTTTAGCAAGTAAATACCCTCATTTTCTTGCTTAAACATCTGATCGGCAATGCAACATCATCAGCTTGAATGCTCTTTTACAGTGTATAAAGTTTTTGTTATGCCGAAATTAGACTTAAGTGCAGACTTTTGATTTAAAAATATACAAATAGCACTAATTTAGTCATATTCAATGCTGATTAAGCCATGAAAAAGCCGAAATGTCGATAAAACACACAGTCACTTTTGAATAAAAAAAGCGCCATAAATGGCGCTTCTTCATCTTTGTTCGATCCGTGGCTTTTACACAAATAATGAACATATTCCAGCTATTTTGCTGTAAAAATACACCCTATATCTATTTCAAGTTCACCATTTTAAGTACTGACTTTTCACTAAACTGCTCACTATAATTCCATACCTGCTGGTGCACTAATTTGGCGATGTGCTGCGTTTAGATAATCATCTGACTGCATTTCTAATAAACGCGAACGTGTACGCTCGATTTCAAATGCCAGTTTCTCACCTTGATAGATATCAATAATCGAGTCTTCAGAGGTTAATAATAATTTAACACCACGGTCGTAAAACTCGTCGACCAAGTAAATAAAACGACGTGTACCTTCCGATAAATAGTCCGTCATGTGTGGCACATTACTGACCAATACGGTGTTATAGACATTGGCGATTTCAATAAAGTCAGCTGGACTACGAGGTTTTAAGCACAGTTCTGAATATTCACACCAAAGCACATCTTCTGTATGACCAATAGTTTCCACAATTCGCTTATTAATAATAATCGGCTCTTGTGACTGAGTCTGACCTTGCGTCAAAGCACTAAAACGCTTTGCCATCCAAAGTTTATTTTCATGCGTAAGTGGGGTTTTAAACAATTGTGCTTGCTTTAATACGCGCAGGCGATAATCCACACCTGCATCCACATTTAAAATCACACAATTCTTTTTAACCAGTTCAATGGTTGGAATAAAACGGTCACGGTGAATACCATTTTTATATAAACCATCTGGCGCAATATTTGATGTTGCAACCAGTGTAATACCACGTGCAAAGAGTTTTTGGAACAAATCGCTTAAGATCATGGCATCTGTCACGTTTGAAACAAAAAACTCGTCAAAACAAATGACAACGGCCTCTTTATAAATTTGGTCTGCCACTAAGTCGAGCGGGTTACGTTGCCCTGAAAGCTTATTGAGTTCACGATGTACGTGCTGCATAAAGTGGTGAAAATGCATTCGTGTTTTACGGCGAAATGGAATCGACTCATAAAATTGGTCCATGAGCCATGTTTTACCACGTCCGACACCACCCCACATATATACACCTTGTGGTGCAGTTTGGCGACGGAAACGACGAAATGCCTTTTTAGATGCTTTAAAGCGTTGAATCAGTTCTTGCCATACGCGATCTAATTCATGCACAGCTTGCGCCTGTGCTTCATCCGGTAGGAATTGGCCTGATGCCAAAACTTCAGCATATCGCTCTGCCGGTGAAATTGGGGTAAATGCTTTACTGTGCTGTGCTTGAATGTCTGACATAACTCTAAATACTATTTTGGGCTATTTTAAATTATAGCGAAGATTAAACTTGAATATATAACACTTTGGGATATACATGCTTAGGCTATTTTAAATATTGCCTTGGGCTTTGACCAAACCACCGTTTAAATGCATGATTAAACGCCGCTGGTTCTGAGTATCCCAAAAGTTCCGCAATCATTTCTATTGAATATTCATTGTATTCAATTAAGCGTAAGGCTTTATCTTTAATAATATCTTCACGGATTTGTTTATAACTACTCCCGAGTTGTTGCAACTGATGTCTTAACGTTCGCTCTGGTAAATTTAGTGCTTGTGCTGTTTCAGCCATGCTTGGCATTACACCTGTTTGAAGCTCTAAATAATCCTGCACTCGTTGTATCAGTGAAGGTACTGTTTCATCCGCATTGAGTCGGTTGAGTTCAGCAATGCACTTGGCTTCATATAAATTAAAGGTCATTGCATCAGCAGAAGGAATTTTGACATCCAACACTGACTGCTCAAACCAAAAAGACGCAAATGGCGCACCAAAGCTAACCTGCTGACCATAATAATCATGATAAACCTGTAATTGCTGTGCCTCACTAGGCAAGTCAAAGGGTAATTCAATTTGAATTTGTGGCGAAGCCAGACCCATCATTTTGTACAAATCACGAATAAATTTGTAAGTTCCTGATATTTCAGATTGTGCCAACAACAAACCTAAAGGACTATTGATATTTTGTGGCCGATAACATAAAGCTGCTTGGTGCTCACGAAAATCTAAGCCCAATTGACCCGTTAAATGTGTTAATTGCTGAAAGCGCATGCCCTGCTCAAGTACAGTTCGAATATTCGGACTAGTCACCAATAGCATTAACAAGGGGCCATAACCTGCTAAAGCATAATGCTGACCAATGAACATTCCTTGCTCTGGCGGCACATCATGCCCAATCACCTTTAACACATCCCACTCAAGGCTTGGGTGAATCACCGAAGTTGCATCGAGTGCATCAATACGCAAGCCAATGGTTTGAAGTTTCTGATCCACATCTATGCCTGCCTTACGCATGCCTTGAATTAAGTACATAAGGCTGAGAACAGATCGCTTCATAGACACCCAATAATAAACAGAGAAAGATTTAATTCATGTTTGTTTTACTATAATTTTTAAGCTTTGCAAATTGCCGTTTTGATCAATTTTCCTGTCATGACAATCATTTCTTCTATTGGAACGAATGCGGTACTCTAATACCATAAGCAAAAAAAGAGCAAAACAATATGCAATCGAGCGATATCCAAAATACGCAAAATAACCGCACGAAAGTCGCTATCATTGGCGGAGGCTTTGGTGGTATAGCTATGGCTATTCGACTTTTACAAAACAATATCAACGACTTTGTAATTTTAGAAAAAGCCACAGATTTTGGTGGGACTTGGCGTGAAAACCAATATCCTGGTGCTGCTTGTGATGTGCAATCACACATGTACTCGCTTTCATTTGCTCCTAAAAAGGATTGGTCTAAGCGCTACGCCGAAGCCCCAGAGATTTTTGCCTACATTCAAAGTTTAATTCAAGAGTTTCAACTCAAGAAGTACACTGAACTAGACTGCGAGGTACTCGGTGCACAGTACAATGAAGAACGCTGTGAGTGGCAATTAACTTTAAACAAAGAACGCCAATTGACGGCGCAATATTTGATTTTTGCCTCAGGCCCTTTACATGTACCACAAATCCCACATATCTCAGGCATAGAAAAATTTAAGGGCAAAGTCTTCCATTCTTCTCAATGGGATCACCAATACGACTTACATGGAAAAAATGTTGCCTCTATTGGTACAGGTGGTAGCGCAATACAATATATTCCTGAAATTGCCCCACAAACCAAACAACTCTATGTATTCCAACGTACCGCTGCTTGGGTCATTCCACGTGACGAACGCGAATACAACCAACTTGATCAAACTCTATTTAACAAATACGAGTGGTTTAGAAAACTACATCGCGCACGCTTATATTGGAGTAATGAGTCCCGCGTGATGCCAATTGTTAAACCTAAAATAATGAAATATGGCCAAAAACTTGCTGAAGCTTTTATTCGTTATCAAGTTAAAGACAAAACCACTGCTAGGCAATTAACGCCGAATTTTGTGATGGGCTGTAAGCGTATTTTAATTTCTAATAAATATTTCCCTACATTTAATCGACAAAATGTAGAACTCATAACAACCGCTATTCAGGAAATTACCGAAGACAGTATTATTACCAAAGATGGCCAAAAACGCCCTATTGACTGTTTAATTTATGGAACAGGCTTTATTACCGATCCACGCGTTTATATGAAATCATTTCAGTGCATTGGCCAAAATGGCTTAGCGCTCAGTGAAGCTTGGAAAGATGGTGCTGAAAGTTACTTAGGTGTGTGCACCAAAGGCTTTCCAAATTTATTTCAGTTACTCGGCCCGAACACGGTACTGGGTCATAATTCGGTTATTTTTATGATTGAAGCTCAGGTCAATTATATTTTACAAATGATCAATTTAGTGTCTAAAACCCAAAACCAAGCCATTGTGATTAAAGACCATATTCAAGACAAATTTAATGATGATGTTCAAGAGCAACTTAAAGGTACCGTTTGGCAATCTGGCTGCGTGAGCTGGTATCAACAAGATGGTGGCAAAAATTTTGCGTTGTGGCCAACCTATACATGGAAGTATTGGCTTCAAACCAAAACTCTCAATCCTGCGGACTACCTATTATTACAACAACAAAATCAAGCAGCTTAAATCTTAAGCTGTCATACTAAGCAGGTGTCCCATCACCTGCTGTTTTTGTTATGCAATCTCTTTGGTTGATTTTCCAACTGCTGTTCTGCCTATTTCTAGGCTTTGTTCTGGCACGTCGCTTACCACAAAATATTGAAAAAATTGGCTTTAAAATTCTTCCCTATTTTACCTATATTTTACTCATTGCTATTGCGATAGAATTTTCACAAACCTTACATCAGATAAGTAATCCACAGCTTATTATTAGCAGTGCCGTGAGTATTGCCTTTGCAACATCGCTTGGTGCATTTGTTTGTTGCTATATACTATTTAAAGTAATTGGCTATCAACCTACCCAAGGTAAAGTATCTACTGAACTTTTATTAAGTTCATTACTCAATATTAGCTATGCTTTTTTTGCACTTGCACTAGGTTATGCAGTTGCAGAACTATTTAATTATATAAATATTCCTCTGCACATAAGTACGTGGCATTTACTGCTCGTCTTTATGTTTTTAATTGGCTTAGATTTAGCCTATTCACCACTCGATCGCTCTTGGCTTAATTGGAAAATACTGCTTGTGCCATTAGCCTGCATTATTGGCTCAGTTATTGGTGCGGTGGCTATTTCATACTTCCTGACCGAGCTACATCTTAAAGACCTCATTATGCTTTCACAAGGTTATGGTTTTTATTCAATGTCTGGCATTGTGATTACTGAATTAAGAAATGCGCAACTTGGAAGCATTGCACTGATCAATGATTTATTTAGAGAAATATTTGCGATTCTCTTTATGTATTTGATTGGATGGCGCTATCCACGCTCTGCTATTTCATCTGCTGGGGCAACCGCCATGGATGTGACCTTACCCATGGTGAAACAAGCTTGCGGTAATGATTTTATTCCACATGCAATGGTCAGTGGTTTTGTACTTTCTGTTTTAGCACCCATTGCTGTTAGCGTACTGGCTGCGCTTTAATTGACTTAGCAATTTAAATGATAAGCCCTTATTTTCCAATAGGGCTTATCCAAACATTACAGTAAACGAGCTAATGAACAAATCAATTAGATGTTCAAATCAATACCACTAATCAAATCACCAACAATATCCACTGCTCCCTTTGCGATTTCAATAACATCAATACTTGAAGTCCAATCAGCAGAATCAGATTGCTTCTGTTCTTGCTCTAATTGCTCATTGTCCTGAACTTCAATATTTTGCAACCCGTCTAATGCGGGCTTATTTTTAGGGATTGTCATATCGCCAATTCACTATTTTAAGAATGAAAAGACCAATGTATAAAAAAAGCCCTTCTTATGAAAGGCCTTTTAGCATTCTAGATCAAATAACATAATTACCAAGTGAGGTAATTATCGAATGCAAAAATTATAGTGTTGCTAAAATATCTTTTAATGTTTGACGTGGATTTTCAGATTTTGTAATCGGACGACCAATCACCAAATGCGTAGAACCATCTAACATTGCTTGTTTAGGTGTCACAATACGTTTTTGATCATCTGCATTCGAACCTTCAGGACGGATACCTGGCGTTACCAATGCAAAGTCAGCACCCAAGGTTTCACGTAACATTTTTGCTTCTTGAGCCGAACATACAACACCATCTAAACCACTGTCTTTAGTCAATTTAGCCAAGCGTTTAACATGCTCAAATGGTTCAACATCCAACCCTAAATCGGCAAGGTCCTCACAGCCCATAGAGGTTAATACAGTCACAGCAATTAATTGTGTATTGTAATTACCCGCTTTTAAGCGCTTTACACAGGTCTCCATCATCTTACGGCCACCAGATGCATGAACGTTTACCATCCATACACCCATATCTGCTGCCGCACAAACAGCCTGCGCAGTGGTATTTGGAATATCGTGAAATTTTAAATCTAGAAATACTTCAAAGCCTTTATCATGCAAAGCTTTAACAACACTTGGACCCTCGTGGGTAAATAACTCTTTACCAACTTTTACTCGACACAGCGCTGGATCTAATTGTTCAGCAATTGTTAATGCGTCATATTGGCTTTTAGCATCTAAGGCAACAATGATACTCAAGAGACTACCCTTTTTTTGATTAAGACAAAAGAAAGCACATTATAGAGGCAATCTAATTCTGCAACCAAGCTTAAAACTTAGATTATCCAACTTTATCTCGTGCTGGCTTGATATTTTTATCAAGCACTGCATTTATCAACATAAAAAAAGCGCCCTAATGGATACTTAGAGCGCTCTAAAAATTTTATTAAGTCTGTTTCTTTAATCCGATTGGCTAAACAACTGTTTTAACTCAACCAGCGAGATTATAACGGGCTTGACGGTCGATCATCTGGATGAATATCCATCACAGTTTTTTCATGCCGTGTCACTGATGCAGCTTCCGCCGCAGCCAATTGTGCCGTTTGAATCTGTTCTTTACGTAGGCGATCTATGTCTTTACGTAGGCGTTTAATTTCCCAACTGTTTTGGAATACCCGGAAGATTTGAACTCCAAGTAATAATCCAAGAACAATACCCAATGCTAAAGTCAACAATAAGAGTAGACCTAAACGCATTGCTGGAACTTGTGTAAACAGAAGATCTACACTTAGTTCTGTACTATTCTGTAGTACCAGGAATAAAGAATATCCGAACAGCAGAATTAATAAAATAGCCAAGACATAACGCATAAACATCCCCGGATAGAATTATTTGTTTGCGGATTCGTTTACCGCATCACGTAAAGCCTTACCAGGTTTGAAGTGCGGAACAGCTTTTGCTGCAACCTCAACCGATCTACCCGTTTTTGGGTTACGACCTACACGTGGTTCACGATGATGCAATGCAAAACTGCCAAAGCCACGAATTTCAATACGATTGTCAGTTGATAAAGCTTCAATCATCTGATCAATCATAATTTTAACGGCCTCTTCAACCAGCGGTTCTGCTAAGTGCGGGTTTTTAAGAGAAATACGCTCTATTAAGTCAGACTTATTAAGTGCTTCCGTAGTCATCTGCGACCTCTTTAATTATCAAGCTACTTGGGAATCTATAGGATGATAATAACCTGTTTAAATACAAAACGGTAGCGCAATAATTGATTACTACGCTACCGTTTACAGTAATTGTATAAAAAGTATGAGTTAATTTACATCAACTATACAATTCAAGCACTTACTTAGTTGCCCATTTGAGCTTTGATCAAATCACCAATAGTCTTAGGACCATTGTCTTGACCGTTAGCAGCTGTTTTCAAGTTAGCAACTGCTTCTTTTTCTTCAGCTTCGTCTTTCGCTTTGATAGACAAGTTGATAGAACGAGATTTACGATCTACGTTGATGATTTTAGCTTCAACTTCTTGACCAACTTCAAGGAACTTAGTTGCATCTTCAACGCGGTCACGGTTGATTTCAGATGCTTTAAGAGTCGCTTCAACTTCGTCAGCTAACTTAACAGTTGCGCCACGAGCGTCAACAGCAGTTACAGTACCTTTAACAAGCGCACCGCGTTCGTTAGCAGCTAAGAAATCGTTGAATGGATCGCTGTTCATTTGTTTGATGCCAAGGCTGATACGGTTGCCTTCAGCGTCTACTGAAAGGATAACCGCTTCAACTGTGTCACCTTTCTTGTAACGACGGATAGCTTCTTCGCCTTGTTCGTTCCAAGAAATGTCAGACAAGTGAACTAGACCATCGATACCGCCTGGTAAACCGATGAAGATACCGAAGTCAGTGATTGACTTGATAGTACCAGATACTTTTTCGCCTTTGTCGTGGTTTTTAGCAAACTCTTCCCATGGGTTAGCACGAGTTTGTTTGATACCAAGAGAAATACGACGACGTTCTTCGTCAACTTCAAGAACCATAACGTCAACTTCGTCACCAATCTGAACAACTTTAGATGGGTGGATGTTTTTGTTAGTGTGGTCCATTTCAGAAACGTGTACTAGACCTTCAACGCCTTCAGCGATTTCTGCGAAACAGCCGTAGTCAGTAAGGTTAGTTACGCGTGCTTTAACGATTGAACCTTTAGGGTAACGGCTCATGATCGCTAACCATGGATCTTCGCCTAATTGTTTAAGGCCTAAAGATACGCGGTTACGTTCGCGGTCGAATTTAAGTACTTTAACAGTAACTTCTTGACCAACTTCAACAACTTCTGAAGGGTGCTTGATGCGTTTCCAAGCCATATCAGTGATGTGAAGAAGACCGTCGATACCGCCAAGGTCAACGAATGCGCCGTAGTCAGTAAGGTTCTTGATAGTACCAGTAACTGTTTGACCTTCTTCAAGCTGAGCAAGAAGAGCTTCACGGTCAGCTGAAGATTCAGCTTCCATAACAGCACGACGAGAAACAACAACGTTGTTACGTTTAGCGTCAAGTTTGATTACTTTGAATTCTAACTCTTTGCCTTCCAAGTGAGTAGTATCACGGATAGGACGAGTGTCAACTAAAGAACCAGGAAGGAACGCACGAACTGGACCGATGTCAACAGTGAAACCGCCTTTAACCTTACCAGAAATAACACCAGTAACGATTTCGCCGTCTTCAAAGATTTTTTCAAGTTTAGTCCAAGTTTCAGCGCGTTTAGCTTTTTCGCGTGAAAGAACTGTTTGACCCATACCGTTGTCAAGCGCTTCAACAACAACATCAACAGTGTCGCCAACTTGAACTTCAAGTTCGCGTTGTTCATTTAAGAACTCAGCACGGTCAACAACGCCTTCAGATTTAAGGCCAGTGTCAACTGTTACCCAGTCAGAGTCGATGCTTACTACAACGCCTTGGATGACAGCACCCTTTTCAACGTTGAGGTTTAATTCGCTTTCTTCAAAGAGGGCTGCAAAAGATTCGGTCATGATATTTCCGATAAGTCAGCGGTCTTGGATCAGACAAGGCCGGTTTAATTAAGCGTCTACATAGTCCATATTGAACTGATCAAGCTATGCTTCTGCTGAAAAATTCTTTAATTTGTTAATTGTTGATCGACATAATTTGTCATCAACTTGAATACATCATCAATGCTTAAATTAGAGCTATCGATAATATACGCATCCGAAGCAGGCTTGAGTGGCGCGACTGTGCGCTCCATATCTCGTTTATCGCGAGCTTCGATATTAACTAAAATGTCGTTTATTTTAGCATCCAGCCCCATCCCCTGCAACTGCTTTACACGACGCTGTGCACGAGATTCAGCCGATGCCGTCAAATATATCTTGGCTTGCGCCTCTGGAAAAATTGAAGTGGCCATATCACGACCATCAGCAACCAAACCAGGCGCTTGAGCAAATGCATGTTGACGTGCCAATAAAGCAGCTCTAAGTGCAGGAATTGCTGCAACTTTTGAAGCATACTCTCCCACGCGTTCAGTACGAATCTGTTGTGTTACATCAACTGATTCTAGTAATACCGTCATGCCAGTTTGAGTTGTAACAAACTGTATGTCTAAATTTGTTGCAATTTGGGTACAGGCTTCAAGTTCTGTATCTAACTTTTCAAGCAAGCCTTTATTAAACAATGACAGCCCCAGCAATCGATACAGCGCACCTGAATCCAATAAATGATATTGGTAATGCGACGCCAGTTTTGCCGCTAATGTGCCTTTACCCGAACCACTTGGCCCATCAATCGTAATAATATTTACTGTCATTGCCTTTTCCGCCATTCCCTATACAGTTTTTGCGAGTTTAGAAAAACCAAGTTTAATCGCTGATTTAAGCTGTGCAAGGATTAATTTACTGACAAAAGGTGCACGTGCTTGTAATTCAATCGTATAAGTCACTAAAGTTTTCTCACCATCAACGCGCTGAAATTGAATCACGCCCAAATGATGCTTCACCAATGGGTTTTTAATAATTTTATATTCAATGCGTGAATTCGGCTCAAGCAGTGTAATTTGCTCTTGGAGTGGCTTAACTGGGCCAAACCCCATACGACGCACAGACCCAACTCCATCCGGACGCTCAGGATCTGCTGAATCTTTCACACGCACAACCTGCACTGGCGCAAAAGCCACGTTATAAGTTGCATGTTTAGACAATAGTTCAAATACCTGTTCTACTGGCGCATTAAATTCTTTTTGTATGGTAATAGAGTTCATAGTAGATCCTAAAAGTTATTGTGCTGTTTTATGAAATAGAAATAGCAAATATCATACGCTTTAGCCTTGATCATTTAAGGCCTTTTCTTGTAATTTTTGCTGTCTTTTCTGCTCACGACGCATTTTAAAAAACAGGCTGAGTTGCTCTGAACATTCGCTATGCAAAACACTCTGCTCAAATGCAAAGACATGATTGTAGTAACCCGTTTCAAAGAGTTTACGCGCACTAACCAATGAACCTGCTTTCGGCTCTGTCGCACCATACACCACACGTTGCACACGGGCATGAACTAAAGCACCCACACACATCGTACAAGGCTCAAGTGTGACGTATAGCGTCGCGTCATCTGGTAAACGGTAATTTTTAATCTGTTCACACGCTTGGCGAATTGCTTGTATTTCAGCATGTGCTGTCGGATCGTTTAAACCAATAGGTGCATTAAAGCCAAAACCAATCACTTGGTTTTGGCTCACAATAATCGCACCGACTGGAATCTCACCTTGTTTTGCAGCAGATGCAGCCTGATCAATCGCCAACTGCATCCAATATTCATCACTATAAAGTTCAAACTCAGTCATGCGAAATTAAATAACACCATAGTGTTTTAATAAAGCATTCCAGCTTTCATTTGATGTCACTGGAGGTTGATCTGCCAAAATCCCCTTTAATGACATATCTGCACCTTGCTTCCACTCAGGAGAAAGGTCTTTATCTACCAAGCGTGCACGCACACCCTCAACAAAGTCTGGGTGATTAATCTTCCAGTTTGAAATTTCAGTTTCAAGTTCAAACACTTCATTCCACGAATGAATTTGCTTACCCCATTGCCATAGCAACCAGCTCAATGCTGCTGTTGTTGGTGAACCTTTTTGCAAGTTTTCGCTGGCTTGACGCAACCAGTCACTTCGCGCATCACTCAAACCAACAATAGCTTCATAGTCATGCTCAAAATTCACACCACGACATACACTCTGAATCACATCAAGCGAGTTTTGAAGTGGACCTGGGCCGACTGGACGGTGCATGCTATTCAAAGTGTCATCAATTGCACGGAAATCGCCAGCTGGATAATGGCCCCAATCAATATTAATGACTTTATCAAGTACATTATCACGTTGTGCATCACAGATATGTGTTGCCCAACCAATACCATACGCACCTGCAGCAGTCATAATTGAACCAGTTAAACCTGTAAATAGGCCTATAGCACCACGGTCTGCTAAGAAGCGAGTTGCCCCCACATCTGGATATAAACCGATATTGATTTCAGGCATCGCCAAACGAGAATATGGTGTCACCAAGCGGAAAGGTGCCGCCATGAACAAGCCCAAGCCCCCACCCATGACATAACCTTCACCCCATACCAAAACGGGTTTAGCATAGTTATGCAATAACAAATCTAAAGCATATTCTTGTTCAAAAAACTTATTCGCAGTTGCTACTTCATCATTAATGACCAATTGACGTAGTTTGCGTACATCGCCACCTGCACAAAACGCTTTTGGTGTGGTTGAATCAAACCAAATCGCTTTCACACTACTATCACCATGGAAGTCTTCAAAAACTTCAAGCAAAGCAGTCACAATGGATTCATCTAATGCATGTAAAGATTTCGGACGGTTCAGGCGAACAATGCGCCAACCGTTTTTCGCTTCTTCTACAATTAAATCCGGATGGTAGTTTTTTGAAACGGGAGAATATGTCATGCGTCCAGCTGCCAATCAATAGGCTCAATGCCATGTTGTTTAAGATAATTATTAGATTTTGAGAACACTTTACAACCAAAAAAACCACCGCGGTTTGCAGCCAATGGTGATGGATGCGCGGCTTTTAACACCAAATGTTTATTTTGATCGATACGTTGTCCTTTTCGTTGTGCATACGCTCCCCAAAGAATAAAGACAACATGTTCACGCTGTTCATTCAATACATCAATTACATGATCTGTGAAATCCTCCCAGCCACGTTTTTGATGTGATGTTGGTTGACCAGCTTCTACAGTTAACACACTATTCAGCAATAACACACCTTGTTCTGCCCAACGTGTCAGGTCCCCGTGCTTAGGTACTGTAATTCCTAAGTCACTTTGCAACTCATGGTAAATATTGCGCAAAGACGGCGGTAAAGGTACGCCTTTTTGCACAGAAAAACTTAAACCATGTGCTTGATTTGGACCGTGATATGGATCTTGCCCTAAAATAACCACTTTGACATTTGCCAAAGGTGTCGTATTTAGCGCATTAAAGATCAATGCATTTGGCGGATAAACCACTTTATCTGCTTTAATTTCTTGCACAAGAAAGTCTTTTAGCTCATCCATTTTTGGGCTAAGCAAAAACTCACTCAGTCCATATTTCCAGCCCGCATCAAGCTGAACTTTGTTTAGTTTCGCTTGTTGCTCTTCTGTAAAAGACATACTTGCTACCCAATCCTTTTTACTTTATATCATTGCTGTGTTGCATTAGAGTTTAACTTGTAACTCTACCTGCGGGTTTTGAAATTTCAGACCTTTTTTCAGTTGTTCAAACATCTGGGGATTTGACCATTCTGCTTGAATTTGCTCAGAAAATACAATTTGCTCTAAATCCAAAACACCCATTTGTTCATTTTGAATATCTTCTAAAAAGCTTTGTGCATAGCCAGTATCTGTTTCATGCACAATGACAGAGTAAACTTCAACATCACCTTCACCATTTTGTGTTTCTGTCGATGCTAAAACTTGTTGTGCCAAATAAAAGAAAATACGCGAAAACTGTTCAGCTGACGGTGATACTGGTAATGATACCCAACGCGCACTAAATGTTTCACATGCTTGAATATATTCTTGACTGTCTTGATTCCAATAGCAAATCGCATGATCAAAACTATCATACAAGTCTTTGATCACACCTTTGAGCAAACCAAAATCGTAGACCATTTGCCCATGATCAAGTTTCGATGCTTTCAAAAGCAACTCTACTTTATAACTATGCCCATGAATGGAACGTTTACAACGATCTGATGTGCAATTACGCACAATATGCGCATTTTCAAACTTAAATAACTTACGAATTATCATGTGCCGTAATGCAATTAAAAATCTCTAGATGACCTATAATTATAAAGCAAAAGTAAATGTTTGAGCATTAATTTTACTGTTCACTATGATTGACAAAATGCATCAGCCACACAAAGATTTTTTGACTAAAATGGCGCCATGCTCCGATAAGCCACATAGACATCTTTATCTTTTCTGATCATTTGCGAGCTAAACTGGCGTTTTCTCCCACCTAGTTCAACCTGAATTTTGGCTTTAAAACATTCAGACTGAACACCAAGCAAGGTATTCACTGCAGATTGTTTTTCTTCTGATACCTCTGAAAATGGTGCTAAAGCCCATAAATCCGAAACACTTTCAAAATGTTTTAAATTGGCTTGCTGTTGCTCGATAGCCTGCTTTACCGCATTCACATCAAGCTTTTCATCCAAACTCGCCAATAAAAATGCAGACGCAGTATTAATATTCACTTTACTGTCGTGACTTGGAATGGCTGTTACATAAGGTGCGATTAATTGATCTTTGCCTGCATCAAAACCACGAATTTGTTTTAATTCTGCCACATCATGAAATTTAGCATTGGGTGGCAATGAAGCATTTGCCATGCCTTGATAATAACTCGCTTCTGCACCCATTGAACCTAGAGGTTGATCATCCGAATCTTGCCAGTCAATAACCGCCTCACTCAATTGAGCAGGAAGACCCACACGCACCAAAATCCGCTCAAACCAAGCTTTGGCATTTTCATTGACCTGACCTTCGTTATTCACCAAGCTATTGAGGTTAAACTTACCTGATTCATCTTCTAAAACACCAGCCACTGAACCATCTTCAACGGGAAAAGCAGGCATAGGTTTAGCCCAGTTTTCTTGTAAGTGATCGACTTGTCCTGCATTTTCAGCATCGTCTTTTAAAAGTTCGGCAAAAAATGCTTCTGCACTTTTTGCATACAATAAAGACTGATTTTGACGCATCAAATAAGACGTGCTTTCTGCTGTATTGGCCTGTTGCTTGGCAATTCCTGCTGCTAAAATTGTCGCCAAGGCCACCATCACCAAAATGGTCAACAAGGCAACACCTTTTTGAGTTCCAACCTTAATGTGCATTAAGATGACACTCCTTGGTTACCATCTGGCGTGCTAACAGTTTTTTTCTCTTCTAAAAAGTCCGTATTGAGTAAACTAAAAATCCACTCATAACTTACACCATTTACTGTTAAGTTCAACTTAAGCCCGCGCGGTAAGCGTTGCTTTTCCGCATCACTACTTAAGTTGCCCACTGAATCTGGCCAAGTGGTGAGCTCATTGGGGTTTAATACTGTGATTTGATATTGCTCTACGCCATTGAGCAAAACACTACTGTCTGGCTGATCACGCCCAGATTGATTAATATTTGGATATTTTAAACGGTATAATTTCTGCTCATCTTGACGATAGACATATTCTACCCGCTCATCCGCAGCAACACCTTGATTAAGTGGGTCGGTTACCCCAGTTTTACTAAAAGCCAATTTATTATTTTGCAAAGTCAACGCTGCTTGCACCTGTCCAGCAATATTTGCAGTCAATGGCACAGCTTGCACTGTATCTCTTAATATTTGTTGGTAACTTTCTTGTAATTGTCCCAATTTGCTTTCATGCATTGCATTTTGAGTTTTTACTTTTGCAATATAATCAAACACTTTCCAACCCAGCGCAGACAATACCGCAAAAATTGCGATTGCAACCAACAACTCTACTAAGGTAAAACCCCATGCTTTTTTTAGTTTCATGAGCTTTTAATCCGATGATTAAAGAAAAGTAAGTTGGTAACACCTGATTCTACTTGCCCAGTTTCTGGATTTACTAAGCTCACATGCACATCAACACGTTGTACATTCGGGCTAATAGTCGATTGAGCACTTTTATCGATTTGCCATGTTTCACCCTGCTGCGTCACTTGTTTAGACGCTGTGCCACTCATCCACTCTTGATTGATTTCCATCATGGCAATTTCATTCAGCGCAGTGAATTGTGCTTTGGTTCTTAAAACAGCATTTGATGTGGCTTGCGTGTATTGTCGTGCAACATTAGTCAAAGCAATCGCAGCAACTGAAAATATTGCCAACGCCACCATCACCTCTAGCAAAGTGAATCCTTTAGCTTTCATCAACTATTTTACCTAAATGGTCTATTTCTATTTCTGAACCAATCGGTTGGTCATTTAAATAAAATTGCACTCTTACAGGTTTAGCCTCGCCATTACCTAACCAAATCAACTTAGGTGCGCTTTGCTTTAATAATTCAGAATTATTTGCATTACGATAGGCATAATCTAAAGCTTGAATACTTAATGACACGTGATCTGGCAAAACACGTGGCTCAAACTCCGAATAGGCTTTCCATAGATTATTTTTATTGTAAGACCCACTCGCTTGCTGAGTCGGTAAATATTCGACAATATTATACTGAAAATTAGCCACATCTGTTGCAGATTGCGGGTTTAAAGCCAATATACGTGACTGATCATTGGCAACTCTTAACATCTTCTGCATATCCATGAGAAAGACCTCTCTGGCTTGCATGGCTTTACGCTGATCTGTACCACCAATATTCATCAATATCATGGAGGCTAAGATACCCATCACCACAATGACGACCATCACCTCAACTAAAGTAAAACCCTTGATGGATGATCGTCTTGGTATGTTCATAGCATGCCTTTACGCAAATTGTGGAACAGCATGCGTCAGCTTAGGCAGGGCTAAAGCTTGATCAATGTAAGCAACCCTTAACGTATCTCTTGAACCTAGATAACGCTGATAGAAACTTGAGTTCAAAATTGCAGCAGCACCATGCGTAAGCGACCAAATTGAAGCCAAATAATCACGTACAACCATTTTACTTTCAATTAATGCTAAATAGCTTTCTGTCATTCGAATAATTAAGCGTAGACGTTGCTTACGAACTTGATAAAGCTCATTAAACAAATGCTGGATACCCACACCAGTTGTAGATAAACGCTCTTCAATTTGATGAAACAGCACAGTTCTTTCAGGATGATGTAAATGATGTAGCATAAAGAAAGCTAAATGCTCAGGGAATTGTTTATCTGTATCCTTGATCATTTCAAGCAACATGCGCTCATTACGAATAATGAGCAACATATATAATTCATCTTTACTTTGAAAGTGTTTATATAGAGTGCCTTTTGCTAAATCCAGCTCTGCCGCCAATGCATCTAGCGTCATCCCTGCTTCACCATTTTCAAGCAGCAATTGCTCTGCAACTTGAAAAATTAACGCTTCTCTTGCTCTGAATTGAGCTTGACGATCCATCTTCACCCTATTAACTCTCTTATACGCTATATCATTCAATTTTTTACTTTTGCTTGAGGAGATTCTCAAAATTTTGCATCGTTATACGCGCAATCTCTTCAACGGGTTTATCATATACTTCACTTAATGCTTTGGCTACATAAGGCACATACTTTGGTTCATTAGACTTTCCTCTATAGGGCATAGGCGCCAAATAAGGACTGTCTGTTTCAATCAACACGCGATTGAGTGGAACTTGCTTAGCGACATCACGCAGATCTTGCGCATTTTTAAATGAAACGATGCCTGAAAACGATACATAATAACCGCAATCCAATACTGCTTTTGCAGTTTCCCAGTCTTCTGTGAAGCAATGCAAAATACCATGTGTCGATTTTTCAGCACGAATGATATCCACAGTATCGTGTTTAGCTGCACGAGTATGCACAACCACAGGCTTGTTCACTGCTTGCGAAGCATGAATATGGCGAGCAAAACATTCTTTTTGCTCTGTAACGAAGTCCGTACTGTGATAATAGTCAAGACCAGTTTCACCCAAAGCCCAAACTTTTTCGGGTTGTGCAAGTTCAATTAAATACTCTGTCGTCGCACGCGCCATGGTTTGAGCATCTTCGCATGGATGCACACCTACGGTATAACCCACATCTGCATGTCGGGCTGCAATTTTAGCCAGCTCAATGTGATCGTCCAAATCAACTGATATACTCATAAATTTTGAAACACCCGCTTCGCGGGCTTGCGCCAATGCCAAATCCAAATCCCCACCATAAGGGCTTAAATCCAACATAATCAAATGGCAATGAGTATCTACAAACACAATGAAACCTATTCGCTAAAATTCAAATTCTACATAGTGTAACTTCTACGCCCTTCAGTTTTAAGCCCTGTAAGTAATCGTTCTGTTTCAGAACGGAAGTAAACGCCTTTTTCACCGCTCAATTGAATCCCAAAACCTTGAGGTTTCACCCCATTTTGTTTATGGGAAATCCAGATCACCTTACCTGTTAAGGGTACTTTTTGTGTTTGCTCAGGCAATGTCGCCAAAATAAAAACTTCCTCACCCATTTTAACTGGCTGATTTGACGGCACAAATAAACCACCACCAGAAACATAAGGCATATAACATGCAAAAAGTGTATCTACATCTGGGATATTCGCCTGAATAATTCCGCCCATACGTGGCTGCATCCTTTTCCCCTTTTTATATATTCATTAATTTGATGCACAGCTGATCGAGCACAAGATTGGTTTGTACATTTTGCTCAATAAACCGCTTAGATTGCTGAAAATCAGCATAAATACCAAACAACGCTTCTAAAGAATACTGCGCTGGTAAATCACTATAATTCAAATCAATATTTTTAATTGATTGATTTAGCTTGACACAAATTATATCGGACAACAAGTATTCAAACATTTGACTAAAATCACTAAAACTTAGTGCTTTGTTCCATTTGGTCGCAATTGCCATCGGCATATTTTTCTGTTTGATCAGTTTTTGCCAATCATCAACAAAGTCTTGTCTTAATGTTAACCATTCACACTCTGCTAGATTCACAGCGCGCAATGGCATTTGATCGGACAAATTCATCAACAACTCATGACTAAACTGCTCCGTAGCAATATTTTCTTGTAAAAACTGCTCCGACTGTGCTGGGCTTATTCGATCAAGCGCAAAGTGCTGTAAACGACTACGAATCGTTGCTGGCAATTTTAAGTAATGATCTGCCAACAGAATAATGACAATACCCTCACCAGGCTCTTCTAAGGTCTTGAGTAAAGCATTAGAAGAAGCAGTATTTAATGCTTCTGCTGGTTCAATAACAATGACACGCCAACCGTCTACCGTTTGTTGCACAAAAGGTAAAAGATCTCGAATTTTTTCAATTTTAATCTTGGCGTTTTGTTTTTTATTGTCTTCATCTGTACTAATGTGCACATAATTTGGATGTGTATCAGACTTTAGCCACTGACAACTACCACACTCACCACATGCATAGCGATGGCTATCACGATTTTGACAAAGCACCCAAGCGACAAATGACTGTGCAAATGTTTCTTTTCCACAGCCATTTTTGCCATAAAACAATAAACCGTGCCCAATTTGTGGAAAACGACTGGTTAAGGTGTGCCAGACATTTTCCTGCCAAGGATATACAGGTGCTTTTACATCATTTTGCATGGATAATTATCCTTATTCAAAATGTGCTACATCCATTTGGTTTAAGCGATCCAAATCTTCTTGAGTATCGACACCCGGTGGCAAATTCGCTTCTGCTACAGCTATCGCAATACGATGACCATTTTCAAGAACACGTAATTGTTCTAAGCTTTCCAGCTTTTCTAACACGCCCATATCCCAGCTCACGTACTCTTGTAAAAGTTTAACGCGATATGCATATAGTCCTAGATGACGATAGGCTTGATCATGTAATTTTTGCTCTGCAAGCTTCGCACCATCTCGATCATAAGGAATGGTTGCACGGCTAAAATATAAGGCTTGGTGATGTTTTGACATAACCACTTTCACAATACTGTCACGCTTAAATTCATCTAAATGATGAATAGGCTCACACAGTGTAGACATTGAGCAGGCAGGCTGTTGCTCTAATAATTGAGCAACTTGTTTAACCAATAGTGCGGGAAGCAATGGTTCATCGCCTTGCACATTGACAATAATATCGTTTTCATCCCAGCCTTTTAAACGCGCAACTTCGCTCAAACGATCTGTACCTGAAGGATGATCTGCCAAGGTCAACACAACATCAATACCTTCTGCACGACATACTGCTGCAATACGCTCATCATCTGTTGCTACACATAAGTCATCAAAGCCTTCTACTTTTTTAGCCTGATCTACAACGCGTAAAATCATAGGACGACCATGAATTTCCAACAACGGCTTACCAGGTAAACGAGAACTCGAAAAACGCGCTGGGATGACGATATGTTTCATAAAATACTGCCTTCAGGAAGAGTAATGCCCAATTGACTCAATTGCTGATGCAAGGTGCGATAGCATTCTGCTGAAAGTACAGCATCTACAGGAACAACCCAAATCTCACGTTGTATATTTGGGTGTTGTTTGAGTAAGGGTAAAATTTTAACTGCATCTTTTTCAGTGGTGATAATTGGATAATTATCTTCAAACTGTAAATCTGCAAGTTCGTATTCATAATGATCTGGAAATTCATGGCATTGGAACTGATGAATGCCCATATTTTCCAATGTTGTATAAAAACGTTGTGGAAAACCAATACCAACTACAGCATAAAATGCTTGATGCGGATTAAACACTTGTTCAGTCGTGCTATTAAGCAGATAAGGCTCAGACGCCTCTAAGTGCATATTGAGTGGACTAATGGCATGAGATGCATGCTCAATCACCGTACCCGTATTTAAGCGACTTTTGGGTTCGCGCAAATAGCCTTCAGGAAGAATTTTTTCATTCCCCAAGCCACGGTTATTATCCAGCACAATCCATTCTAACTGTCGATTGAGTGCCAAATGTTGCAAGCCATCATCGCAAATAATTAAATCTAGAGGATGCTTGCTCAGCAATAGCTCAATGCTTTTTTGACGATTGGCACCCACGGCCATCGGCACCCCCGTAGACTGAACAATCAAAGCAGGTTCATCACCCACTTGCTCGGCTTCTGCATTCAGATCGACATAGGCTGGAAATGGGCCTTTACCGCCATAACCACGACTAATGACACCTACACTTAGGCCTAAGCTTTGTAAGTAATTAACCAAGTGAATTAGCAATGGCGTCTTACCGCTTCCACCCACGGTAATATTACCAATCACCATAACAGGCACTGGCGCGGTATAACTTTTTTTAAGACCCGTGGCATACATTTTCTTATTCAGTAAAAATCCGCCACGATAGAGCCACGACAACGGTCGGAACACAATTAGCCACTTCGCTTGTTTATGCCAAGCATCTTGTATTAACTGTGCGACCGACATACTTAGTGCTCCTCAAAATTACGCTGATGTAATTGGAAATATGCACCTTGTTTTGCAAGCAACTCTGCATGCGTGCCTTGCTCTACAATCAGGCCTTTATCCATCACCACAATACGATCCGCATTTTCAATCGTCGACAATCGGTGAGCAATCACAATTGTAGTACGATCTTTCATTGCAGTATCAAAGGCTTGCTGAATAAAGTACTCCGATTCATTATCTAAAGCACTGGTTGCTTCATCCAAAATCAATATTGGCGCATTTTTTAATATTGCACGAGCAATAGCAATACGTTGACGCTGACCACCAGACAAGTTTAAGCCTTGCGCGCCTAATGGCGTATCATAACCTTGTGGTAAGTTCATGATAAAGTCGTGTGCATACGCTGCTTTAGCAGCTGCAATCACTTCCTCATCACTAGCAGATCCCAACTGACCATAAGCAATATTTTCACGTACCGTACGATTGAAAAGCACCACTTGCTGATTCACCATTGAAATTTGTGACCGCAATGCATTCAGCTCAATATCATGAATATCCATTTGATCGAGCTTTAACTGACCCGAACTAATCTCTTGATAGCGCAGAAGTAAGTTAACCAATGAGGTCTTACCTGCACCAGACCGCCCAACCAAAGCGACCGTTTCACCCGCATTCACTTTTAAGCTAAAGTCATGAATTGCATGATAACCATCTGAGTAGGTCAAGTTCACATTATTAAATTCAATTTCACCTGTTAAGGCAGGTGTTAATGTGCCTTTATTTTCTTCTTCAGGTAGATCCAATAATTCAAAAACCGAATATGCAGCCGCCATACCACGTTGAATTTTTTCGTTAATATCCGTTAAAGAACGAATTGGCTTCGCCAACATGCCCGCTGCAGTAATGTAGGCAACAAACTCACCCGCAGACGTTTCACGCAAAATCTCAGGTCTTAGGGCAATAAACATAATAATGGCCAAAGAAATAGACATGATCAACTGTACGACTGGACTATTCAGCTGTTGTACCACCACCATTTTCAAGCCACGGCGTAAGTTTTCCATTGAGCTTTCATGAAAACGTTGTTGTTCATAACTTTGCCCAGCAAAACCTTTGACCACCATATTGCCGTTTACAGTTTCTTGCACCACATGGTTTACATCACCCATCGTATCTTGTACTTGATTCGATAGTTTACGCATCCGTTTCGATGCCTTACGAATCAACAAGCCAATCAAAGGGCCAAATACCAAAATAATTAAGGTCAAACGCCAATTGGTATAAATTAAATAGCCCATTAAGGCCAGTGTAATTAAACCTTGTTGTAATAACGTTTTTAATGATTCGGTCGATGCAGCGGTTAATTGCTCGACGTTATACATAATTTTGGCAGTAATATGGCCGCTCGAATTATCTAAATAATACTGCGATGGCAATCGCATAAGCTTAGCAAATACTTCTTGGCGGATATTAAAGATTAAATTACGGGAAATCACTGCCGTGAAATACCCACCCATAAATAAACCCAAACCGCGGAAGAACATCAGCACCACAACTAGCAGTGGAAACAGTGTTGTAAAGCTTTGGTCTTTATTCTGAATCGCATTAATGATTTTCTCTAGCAATTTTGCCACAGAAACTTCTGTTGCAGCATTGATCGCAAAACCAAGTACAACCAATAATGCTACGCCCCAAAATTGCTTTAAATAGCTTAACAGGCGCAGATAGACCTTAACATCTTGCTTCACTAATAACCTCGAGTTGGTACTTTGGTACTAATATTAACGTTCACGAAACCTAACTGACCAGCAACATCCATTACACGAATAACATCTTGGTGTGCAGCCTTGGCATCCGCAGCAATAATAAACATTAAATCACGGCGATCATGAGAAATCTGTTTAATTGCCATATTTAAATCTACAGTATCCTTCCCCTCTAAGGACTGCCCATTCACAGCATAGTGTCCAGTAGCGTCTACCGTCACTTCAATTTTTTGATCATAGTGCTTAGGTGGCACACCCTGCGCATCTGGCAAGGTTAAATTCATTCGACTCATTTGGTTAAATGACGTCGACAACAGCAAAAACACCAAGATAAACAATAAACAGTCAATCATTGGTGTTAGGTTGATATGAATATCTTCAACTTGACGGCGTCTGAACTTCATTTTAGACCTCAGCTTGCTTTTGGCATGTCTTGATCTTGTCGTTCAGCTACAGGTGTTACTTTATAAAATAATGCAGCATGAAATAAGGTCGATTGTTGTTCAAGTTCGGCTGTAAATTCTTGCACCAAACGCTGAAAATAACGATGTGCGAATAATGCTGGAATTGCAATTAACATACCCGCCGCTGTCGTAATCAAAGCCTTTGAAATACCCGGCATCATCAGTACTGGATCACTATTCGTACCTACATCAATCATTAAAAATGATTCAATAATACCCAGCACTGTACCTAACAAACCTAGTAATGGCGCCACTGCACTTAGTGTGCCCAAGAAATTTACATTTTTTTCTAAAAACCCAATTTCTTGAGAAGCCACAGCTTCCATTTGAGCACTGGCATATTGCTGTGCTTGGTCTTTGCTTTCATAGCCAGCTAAAAAAATACGGCCAAGCGTACTGTCTTGTAGCGCTTGGCTTTGGCGCATAACCTTTACAACTTGATCTGCACTTTGATTTTTTTTCATTAACAATGCAGTGGGTAATACTGTCGATTTTTTCAAGCGAATAAATCGCTCAATCGTAATAGCTACGGTAAAAATCGAACAAAGTACCAAGGGTAGCATCAGCCACCCACCTGCTTTGACTAATTCCCACATTTGATTTTCCCCAATAAATCGAAATACAAAATTAATCTGCGAAGCAAATATTTAAAATACCATCCAACTCTTCGAGTGAATGATAATTAATCACCAACTTGCCTTTGCCTTGTTTGTTATGGTCGATTTTAACATCGGCACCAAAACGATCAGATAAACGTTGTGTTAATTGCTGAATATCTGAAGATGCTGCTTGTTTTTCTTTGACTTGTTTTGGCGCATTCATGTCTCGCACCAATTGTTCGGTTTGACGCACAGACAAGCTCTTTTCAATCACATGTTCAGCCACTTTAAGCTGATCTCTGGCTTTTAGCGTCAAAATTGCACGTGCATGACCCATGTCTAAAAGGCTTTGTTGCATAAAGTCTTTTACAGGCTCAGCCAAAGTTAATAAGCGTAGTAAATTACTTACTGTCGTACGTGCTTTACCCACTGTATCGGCAATTTCTTGATGGCTTAAACCAAACTCATCATGGAATCGTTGTAATGCCATCGCCTGATCAATTGGATTTAAGTCTTGACGTTGAATGTTTTCAATTAAAGCCAAAGCAATTGCAACTTGGTCCGTTAAATCGCGAACAATTGCAGGCACTTCCGTTAAACCGGCCAACTGTGCGGCACGCCAACGACGCTCACCTGCAATAATTTCATACAGGTACTTTTCATCTTCAATTGGACGAATCACAATTGGCTGCATCACACCGTGCTTTTCGATTGATGCCGCTAATTCTTGTAAGTCTTGCTCATTAATATAACGACGTGGCTGATATTCGCCACGTTTGAGTAAATGAACATCAATTTGTTTGAGCTGACCATGGTCCAAAGATTGTGCTTCGAGTTGCAACTTTTCTTTTTGAATGGAACCAAGCAACGCGTCTAGACCACGACCTTTCGCTAATCCGCGTTTTTTTACTGTCATGCTTTAATTCCTTTTTTTACTTTGCTTTTCTTTAACATTTCAGCAGCAAGGTTTAAATATGCCACTGCACCCTTCGAGCTTTTCTCAAAATAAATGACTGGCAAACCATGCGCAGGTGCTTCTGCTAAACGAATATTACGTGGAATAACCGTCTCATATAGCTTCTTGCCAAAATATTGTTCTAGTTCTGCTGAAACATCACGTGTCAAAGCATTTCGCGCATCATACATGGTGCGTAAAACACCTACAATTTGTAAGTCTGGGTTTAATGCTTGCTGAATACGATCAATCGTTTGCGTTAAATCAGCCAAACCTTCCAAAGCGTAGTATTCACATTGCATTGGAATAATCACGCCATCCACTGCAGCCAAAGCATTCACCGTAATCAAGCTTAAACTTGGCGCGCAATCGACGATAATATAATCAAATTTATCTTCAACCTCTTTTAAGGCTTCACGTAAGATAAATTCACGGCCAGGTTGCTCCGCAATTGCAAGCTCAACACCCGCTAAATCACGGTTTGCACCCAATACCTTATAACCAACTTCAGCTTTACTAATTGCTGTTTCAATCGGCATTTCGCCCAGCAATACATCAGTTACCGAATACAGCAGATCATTTTTTTGAATGCCAGAACCCATCGTCGCATTGCCTTGTGAATCCATATCCACAAGTAATACGCGTTTTTTAAGTACGGCCAATGATGCAGCCAAATTTACTGCGGTTGTAGTTTTACCGACACCACCTTTCTGGTTCGCAATCGCAATAATCTGTGCCATGGTAACCCCAAATCCTTTGAAAAAATTAAATACGTTTTAACAGCAACAAGTGACGCTGTTCATCCAAACGTGGAACTTTTAACTCAATAATTTTACAGCTAAATTTATCTTTAAAAGCTTCGACTTCTTCGCTTGGAATTAGCCCTTTCATAGAAGCAATAATGCTGCTGTCATGCATAAATGGAAGTGATGCATGAATAAAATCTGTTAATGAGGCAAAAGCACGGCTGGTAATGACATCAAATTTACCAAGCTCTTGAATGCTGTCTTCATTTTCGACACGTGTTTGTACTGCGACTACATTACTCAATTTTAAATCTGCAATAAATTGCTTTAAGAAGCGAATTTTCTTGCCATTTGAGTCAAGTAATACACATTGGCGTTCAGGCTGACACAAGGCAATAATCATACCCGGCATACCCCCACCTGTACCAATATCTAAAAGACGACCTGCAGGTAAATCTTTTAAAATACTAAGGCTATCTAGTAAATGCTTAACCAACATTTCTTTTGGATCACGAATCGCAGTCAAGTTATATGCTTTATTCCATAACACCAAAGCATCTTGGTATTTGAGTAATAAATTTAAAGCTTCATCGCTTAAGCTTAAACCTAAAGCCTGACTACCTTGCTTGAGTTCTTGAAAAAAAGTATGCATAACCAATTTACGTCTCGAAAATTTAGATGGAAGTATAACGATTTATCCTGCCTGTCACAGCAGGATGTGTCTAGCGAATATGCACTTAAACGTACATCCCTTCACGAATCTGGAGATCTAGTGCACTTAAACGCTCAGGAGTGCCTACATCTACCCAAACCGCCTGCATTTTTTCTGCAGCAATTTTTCCGTCGTGCATGGCCTGTTTTAATAGTGGCGCCAATGGACGTTTACCCGCCTCTAGGCCATCGAACATCTTAGGATCAATCACAGCAACTCCACTATAAGTGAGTGCCTCTCCCGCATGTGCCTGCTCAAAGGTGTAAGCACGGCCAGCATCCAAGGTAAAATCACCCTTTGGATGTTGCTCAGGATTTTCTACAAACACTAAATGTGCTAAATCATCATTTAGTTGCACATCTAAGAGTGATGCAAAATCAAATGTCGTCCACACATCGCCATTGACCAAAATAAATGGCTCTGTCCCTAGAAGTGCTAAGGCATTAATAATACCGCCCGCTGTTTCTAAACCTTCCAATTCACGTGTCCAACGTAGATCGACACCAAATTGTGAACCATCGCCGAGAGCGCCTATCAATACATCCGCCAACCATGCCGAGTTAATTACAATTTCAGTCACACCAATAGATTTAAGTTTCTCGATATGCCAAACAATTAAAGGCTTACCCCCCACTTCCAACAATGGTTTCGGTTTATATAGCGTTAAAGGTCGCATGCGGTTGCCCAACCCAGCAGCTAAAATCATGGCTTTCATTATGCTTCAACCTCGTATTTGCCATATTTCTCTTCAAATTTTGGCAACACTTTAGCCTGAATAAACTGCATAAATGGTTGTAATTCTGCATACGGCTTACTTTCTTCGAGCAAATACCACATCACACGCGGTAAATCTTTTAAATAACCAGACTTACCATCACGCTCAAACAAGCGAACAAAAATACCCAAAATTTTAATATGGCGCTGAATTGCCATTAAATCTGCGTCTTTTTTAAATTGCTCAAAGTCACGACCTTCTTTTGCAGACACAGGAAGTAGATCATAAAATACTTTAAACCACGTATAGACACGCTCAGGATTCCATTGCACATAAGCATCTCGTGTAATCGAAATCAGATCGTAAGTATCTGCACCAATTACGGCATCTTGAAAATCAATGACACCTTGCTCTGACTCACCTTCCAATAACATCAGATTACGACTATGAAAATCACGATGCACAATAACTTGAGGCTGTGCTAAAGCAGCATTGGCTAAAATAGCAAAAGTTCGCTTAATTAAAGCACTTTCAGCTTCAGTTGGTTGGATCTTAAGTGAAGGAAGTAGCCAATCTGTAAGTAATTCCATTTCTGAAATGAGTTTTTCGTAAGCATACTCAGGGAAATGACCTTGACCCGCAATCGATTGTAATTGAATTAACTGTTTGAAACTTTGTGCATAATGCGCATCTACAGTTTTGTCATTTAATTTTGTAGACAGCAATACATCACCAAAATCTTCCAACAATAAAAGACCTAAATCAAAGTCTTTCGCCACAATATGTGGTACACGTACACCATGTGCATCGAAAAATTCATCAATCGTCACAAAAGGCACACAATCTTCTTTTTCTGGAGGTGCATCCATGAGCATAAATGTTTTATTATTCAATTTGATTCGTGCATAACGACGAAAGCTAGCATCGCCTGCTAAAAAATGAGTTTCAAATTGATCTGAACCGAGTACAGATGTCATCCATGATTGTATCAATTGTTCACGTTGTGTATTCATTTGCGATTATTTCTAAAACAGGCTGAGTTTTTAAAGTGCTAAGTGTAGCCACTTATCAACTTTTTCTCTATGATGCGACAATAATTAATTGCAATTAAGCATACTTGGTTAATGAGACAAATGAAGCATCAGTTTAAATTTAATCCTTTAGCGACTGCGATCTTAACTCTACTTTGCGGTAGTTCCATCACGGGCTATGCCGCTGACCAGACTGCTTCGACTGTCACTAATGCAGAGCTTAAAAAAAGCATTACTGAAACCTACCCTGGCCAAAAGTTTTTTGAACAATACTATATAGATAAATCTGCGCCTGAAGCACAGCAACGCCAAGGCCATCAACTGAGTTCAGCTTATTGCCAAGGTGCTTGGGTAACTCCAATTGCTTCAGACACAAAAGCAGCTTCTCCTGAAACTGCAACGTCTACAATTACTGCAGATTATGGTCATTTTGATCCAAACGGCGACTCAATTCTTGAAGGCAATGTCGTTATTGATCAAGAAGGCCGTCAAATTCGTGCTGATCAAATCAAAATTGATAAAACTAAAACCTATGCAAATGCGTCAGGCAATGTGCAAATGGCCCAATCTGGGCTACTGTCACAAAGTGACAATGTCGATTACAACCTCAAAACCCAACAAGGCGATTTAAATAACAGCCTTTATATTGCTGAGCAGCAACATGCTCACGGCCGTGCAGATAAAATTTCACGTACATCAACATCTACACTGGAATTGGATAACGCAACCTACACCACATGTCCACCAGATGAAAAGCCCACTTGGAAAATTCAAGCAGACCATATTAAGCTGAATCAAGAAACGGGTCGTGGTGAAACCAAAGGCACTAAACTTTATGTAAAAGACGTGCCAGTGATGGCCGTTCCATATTTCAACTTCCCAATTGATGAGCGTCGTACCACGGGTATTTTGACTCCAAGCTTTGGTTTTACCAATGATGGTGGTTTAGAGCTTGGTGTACCTGTTTATTTAAATTTAGCACCCAATTACGATGCCACTATTACACCTCGTTTCTTGGCAGACCGCGGTGCAATGCTTGAAGCTGAATTCCGTTACCTTACCCAAAACTTTGGACAAGGCTTAATTTCTGGGGGTGCATTACCATCAGATAGTGGCTACAACGATAAAGATCGAAAATTCTTACACGCTGAACACAATTGGCAAATTAACGACCAATTTAGTACGAACCTCGATTATAACTACGCCTCTGATAAAGACTATTTTGCAGATTTAAATAACAACCCAAACTCTAGAACCGACCTAAACTTACGTCGTGCTTGGGAACTGAACTACAAACACGGTATTCCTGGTTTAAAGGCTCAGCTTAAAGTCGAAGACTTCCAAACATTAGATAAAACCGTAAAAGACGAAGATCGCCCTTACGCGCGTTTACCGCAATTCTTGGTTAACTATAAAACGGGTAATCCACTCGGTTTACAATATGAGTTTAACCACGACACGGCTTACTTCAAAAAAGACATTAATGACTACAGCATTTATAACAATAATTTAAATTCGTTTGAGCCAAGCGGTACGCGTATTTATAACGACTTCTCTGTTCGTTACAACTATCGCACCCCTTTTGCATTTGTGATTCCTGAAGCAACTGTACGTAACGTCAACACCTTCTTTGATAAGAACACGATTGACTACTTACAAAGCAATGGTAACAACGCTGTACAAACCAACTCTTCAAATGAAACCAAATCTATTACCGTACCACAATTTACTTTAGATGCTGGCTTAATCTTTGAAAAGCAAGGTAAGTTCTTACAGACTTTAACACCGCGTGTGTTCTACGCATATTCACCATATCGCAATCAGGACTCACACCCAAACTTTGACTCTGCTACAGCCTCTGTAAGCTATGACCAATTATTTAGCCCATACCGCTTCTATGGTCATGACCGCTTAGAAGACAACAACTTCACATCATTAGGCTTAAGTTATAGCTTGTTTGATGATGTTGGCTTAGAACGCTTAAAAGCAAGTGTTGGTCAAAGCTTCTACTTTGAAGATCGTCGTGTCACACTCAACAACACCAGCGATGATTTTGATCGTGAACGACACACTGGCCCTGTTGTTAGCTTAACTAGCCAATTATCAGAGCGCTTTACCATCAATGCCAATAGTGCATGGATGGCAAACGGTGATAATGCCGAACGTGATATTCAAGCCTATTACACAAGTGATAAGGGTAGCCTATACAACCTAGGCTATTTTAACCGTCGTGCTATTCCAAACCGCCAAGATCACTACGATCAAGTAGTAGCGTCATTTATTCAACCTGTACACAATAACTGGCGTATTATTGGTCATGCACAATATGACTTAGACAACAGTGTTGCCCGTGAATATCTGCTTGGCGTGAACTATGAATCATGCTGTTGGGGTGTTTCTGTCTATGGTCGTTCATACTACAACGACTTAGATAACGTGAAAGATGACGGTGTTAACCCAAAACGTGCCATTATGGCTGAGTTCACCTTAAAAGACTTAGGTGGCTTTAATAACAAACTTTCATCATTGCTTGAAAACCGTATTTTAGGTTTTAACAATATCAATCAAAATTGGACTGAACGTTAATGAAGACAACACAATTAAAACGCATTTTTAAAGCAACAACGCTCGCACTTTGTTTGAGTGCTGCAGTACCTGTTTTTGCTGCTGGCCAACCTAAAGATGAAGTTGTTGCTGTTGTCGATAATAGTGTGATTTTACGCAGTGACTTAGAGCAAAGCATTTCAGAACTCACACACCAATTACAGGCACAGAAAAAAACTGTTCCACCAGAACAATATTTACAACAACAAGCACTTGAACAGCTGATTGCGCGCCAAGCACAATTAGAACAGGTAAAGCGCTATAACATTAAACCAGATGAAAAAAGCCTTAATGAAGCTGTATTAAAGGTTGCTAAAGATTCAGGTTCTACTAGTCTTGAAGCTTTCCAACAAAAATTAGATGCCCTATCACCGAATACTTATGCAGGTCTACGCAATCGTATTGCAGAAGATTTAGCGATTAATCGCTTACGCCAACAAATTGTGACTTCACGTATTCACATTTCTGATTCGGACGTAAAAAACTTCTTAAACTCACCGCAAGGCCAAGCTGCCATTGGCAGTCAAGCGCATGTGTTACATGTTCGTATTTCTGGAACAGACCAAGCCGCTGTAGAAAAAACAGCAAATCTAGTGAAAGCCGAACTCAATAACTCCAATGATGTTAAAGCCATTAATCAAAAATTTAGTACCAATGGTGTTAAAGTTGAAGGCGCAGATATGGGTTTCCGTAGCTTATCAGACATCCCTGCTGAATTAGCTGCACGTGTGAGTACACTCCAAGAAGGCCAAACCACAGAACTGATTCCTGTACGTGATGGTACTCATGTCTTAAAGCTTATTGAACGCAAAGGCGCAGACCAAAAAGCGATTGTTTCACAATTTCAAACTCGCCACATTCTGATCCAACCTTCTGAAGTGGTTAGCCCTGAAGATGCTAAACAGCAAATTGATAGTATTTATACACGTTTAAAAAATGGGGAAGACTTTGCAGTTTTGGCAGGAACTTTCTCCAATGACCCTGGTTCTGCACGTGATGGCGGTAGCTTGGGCTGGGTAACGCCTGGTATGATGGTTCCAGAATTTGATGCAAAAATGCAATCTACGCCAAAAGGCCAAATTACTGAACCTTTCCAAACTCAATTTGGTTGGCATATTCTGCAAGTGACAGACACTCGCCAACAAGACATGACGAAAGAATACCAAGAACGCATGGCCCGCCAGATTCTTGGAGAACGTCAATTTGATGCTGAATTAGACAGCTGGTTACGTGAAACGCGTAACAATGCTTTTGTAGACATCAAAGATCCTTCTTTAGATCGTAAAAATAATCGCTCTTAATATTAGAGCAAAAAAAACCAGCACTCGATGCTGGTTTTTTTTCTTAATTTTTAAAATTAAGTCATAAAAAAGCCTCTCAATTGAGAGGCTTTTTTATGAAGTATCAATTAACGATTATTTTCGTCTTCTTGAGAATCTTCAAATTTTGACTCGCCATCAAAGCCAGCAGATTGACCACCGAAGCCACCTTGGCCACCGAAGCCACCTTGACCGCCGAAGCCACCTTGACCGCCGAAGCCACCTTGACCACCGAAGCCACCTTGACCACCGAAGCCACCTTGACCACCGAAGCCACCTTGACCACCGAAGCCACCTTGTTGACCGCCACCGAAACCGCCTTGTTGACCGCCACCGAAGCCACCTTGTTGACCGCCAAAGCCAGCCGCGCCTTGAGCACCAGCAGGAGCACCAGCAGGACGTGGATTACGTGCAGGAACTACTGTAGAAATCGCATGTTTGTAAACCATTTGGCTTACAGTATTTTTTAATAAAACTACATATTGGTCAAAAGATTCAATATGACCTTGTAACTTAATACCGTTCACAAGGAAAATAGAAACAGGAATACGTTCCTTACGGAGAGAATTCAAGAACGGATCTTGTAAAGTTTGACCTTTAGACATGTTATAACTCCAAAAAATTTAAAAATCAGCGCAAAAACTACCTTTGATTTTTCAATTAAAAATTATAAAAAAGGTAGTACCCAAATTTTGCTTTATCCGTAACAGTTTCGCAAGTCTTCTTGAGCCTGCTTAATCGTTAAATATGTTGTAAATTTATGCGTTTCTTGCAAAGATCTTAACCATGTGTATTGACGTTTTGCAAGTTGTCGTGTTGCAAATAGAGCTCTATCCTCCATTTCTTTACGATTTACGATACTTTTATCACTATTTTTTAAAAATTCCATGGCTTGTCGATACCCGACTGAGCGCATCGAAGGTAAATCCTCGTTTAAATCGTATTTTTTCATGAGTTCTTCAACCTCATTTAAAAATCCGATATCCCACATAATCTCGAGACGTTTTTCTATTCTTTTATGCAACTCTATACGATCAGGTAGCAAAGCGTAATTATGAAAAGTGTATCGATATGGTAAGTTCTTCGGTTGTTCAGCTTGAAGCTGTGTAATTGGTTTACCTGTCAGCTTAAATACTTCGAGTGCGCGAATAATGCGTTGCTTATCACTCACCTTAAATTTCTGACCTGCCAATGGGTCAACCTGACACAAATGCGCATATACAGCATCCCAGCCATCTCGTTCACCCATCGCTTCAATTTCTGCGCGTACTGCATAATCTGCACTTGGCAAGTTACTCGATAAACCTTCAAGCAATGCTTTGAAATACAACATGGTTCCACCCACTAATATTGGGGTTTTTCCACGTGTGTGCATATCATCAATCAGTGCAGATGCATCTTCAACAAAGCTTGCCGCTGAATACACTTCAAGTGGTGAAATAATATCAATCAAATGATGCGGGAATTGAGCCAATTCATCTTTTGTCGGCTTTGCCGTACCAATATCCATATCTTGGTAAACCAGCGCAGAATCGACGGAAATCAACTCAAAATCACCTTGCTCGTATAATTCGCATGCCAAAGCAGTTTTCCCGCTTGCAGTTGGTCCCATTAAATTGATGACCGGCAATTGATTTGACATGTAAAACTACTCTCCTCGAGCAAAAAGTTTATCAAGTTGAGCCAATGGAAAGGCACGCCATGTAGGACGGCCATGATTACATTGGCTGGCAAATTCGGTTTGCTCCATTTGACGAAGCAAAGCATTCATTTCAGAAAGGCTGAGTATTCGATGTGCGCGTACTGCCCCATGACAAGCCATACCCGCTAAAATTTCATCGCGACGTTGTAATAAACCTTGCACTTGATCAGTCGGATCTAAATCATTTAGCAATTCAGGTACTAAGGCTTCCAGATTTGCTTTATGTAAAATCGCAGGCACACCACGTACAATCACTTGCTCATCACCATATTGATCGATTTCCAAGCCAAAACGAGCCAATTGATCTCTTAGATCATCAACTCGCATCGCTTGCATGCGACTAATAGGAACCACTTTAGGAATTAATAGCTGCTGTGACATCCAAAATTCAGGCTTATCCCAAGCAGCTTTCATTTGTTGCAACACAATACGCTCATGCGCGGCATGCATATCAACAATAATCAAACCTTCAGTATTTTGCGCCAAAATATAAATACCATGTAGCTGCGCAATCGCAATACCCAATGGATGCTCATCTACTTTAGACGCAATATGTGCCTCTAAACTCATCTCTTGCGCTGTAGCACTCGATGCATCTTCAGTTGCTCGAAGTGGTGCCAAATAACTTTGCAAAGCGTTATTTAGCCGTGCTGAGCCACCTAATTGTGCATTGTACTGATAAGCAGTCGCTGTCGCTTGTGTAGCATCACGGCGCATTTCTGGTACAGTCTGAGCAAACTGAAAGTTTTCATCATGCTGCGGCATTGTCGGCGTCAAAGTCTGAGCTTGCGTAGTGGCCTGCTTATGCAAGTCAAACTGCTCTTGATAACGTGGTTGAGGCGCATGCTGTACAATTGGCTGTTCAATATCTTGCTTCATTGCAGAGGATAATTCTGCTGAAGCCGTTTGAAATTGAGCCAAGGTTTTTTTTGCAGAATGTCGCACAAACTCATGCACTTCGCGTTGGTTTAAAAAACGAATTTCATGTTTGGTTGGATGAACATTGACATCAATATTTTCAGGGTCAACTTCTAAAAAGAGCAAATAGGCCGCATGTTGATGCCCATGCAAAATTCCCTCATAAGCCATACGCAAAGCATGAGAAATTGTCTTATCTTTCACAATACGGCCATTCACATATACATATTGTAAATCTGCCTGCGCTCGCGCATCAGATGGATGGCCTAACCAACCGCTCAAACGCATACTGATGCTATCTGCATCCATCCAATATGCATTTTCAGTAAACTGACGCCCTAAGAGCTGCTGTACCCGCTGAAACCGTAGTTCACCACTATCAGCTATAGGTAAATTCAGCTTAATACTGTTGTTATGTTCAAGTACAAAACGAATATCAAAATGGGTCAGCGCTAGACGACGCACGATTTCTTCAATATGACCAAACTCAGTACCGGGTTTCTTTAAAAATTTACGTCGTGCAGGGACATTAAAAAATAAATCTTGCACCCGAATGTGTGTGCCCCGTGGCGCTGCTACTGCTTGAATTTGTTGATGATCAAATGCCGTACCATTTACCTCTACCTGATAACCTACGCCTTCATCCGTCTGACTACTGGTTAAGGTTAAGCGAGATACAGCTGCAATCGAAGCTAAGGCTTCGCCACGAAAGCCAAGACTGACAATTGCATGCAAATCTTCAGCTGACTGAATTTTACTGGTTGCATGACGCATCACAGCTAAAGGTAAATCTTCAGGGTGAATGCCACGGCCATTATCTATAATTTCAATGAGTGTACTGCCACCCTGCTCAACCCGAACAATCAGTTCTGTGGTTCCTGCATCAATGGCATTTTCCAGTAATTCTTTGACCACAGATGAAGGGCGTTCAATCACTTCACCTGCTGCAATTTGGTTAGCTAATGCAGGCTCAAGTGTGCGAATACGGCGTACACTCAATTCACTCATGAAAAACGGTTCTCTAAAGCTGTTTTTAAACTGTCTGAAGCAAAGCTTAAAGTCGCATAGCGCGTTAGCTCATCTTCAGACTTTTCAATATTAATCAACAATTCTGGCGCAGGAATTTCATCACCACCTTTCGATGGCCATTCAAACAAAAATAACGCATTTGGGGTTTCGAGATAATCGCGAATACCCATCAGTTCTAATTCATAAGGATCATTTAAACGATACAAGTCAAAATGAAAAATATCTTGCCCTTGGATATTATAGGGTTCAACCAAGGTATAAGTTGGGCTTTTTACCGCACCTTGATGTCCCAAAGCTTGCATAAAATAACGTGTTAAGGTTGTTTTTCCTGCACCGAGGTCACCAATTAAATGTATAACACCTGAGTTAAAATGCTGTGCCAAAACTTGTGCTAAGTTCTGTGTATCTTCTTCATTGTTTAAAACCAAATTAAATGAATACTGCATAATACTCACGACACCAATATAAAGATTGATTATGATAGCATTGCATGGCTTTAAAAGCCTATTTTCGCCTATCAGTTTGTGTATTTTTTCACGGCTTAACGCTCTCATCATCTCCTATTGAATATGCCCATGCTTCTTTCTAATTTCATACCACCTATGATTAATGGCGTAAGTGCCAGTAAAGTGTTTTTAAAAGCTTTACAGCCACAACCTCAGAGCGTTTACCAATACTTATGCCTTGAATTTCCACATATTGAGGCGCAAGAATGGTTACAACGTTTTCAAGATGGGCTGATCTTTGATGCGCAAGGGCAAAAACTCAATGCAAATAGTCCCTTTCAGCCAAATAGCCACGTGTTTTACTATCGGTTTTTAACACATGAAATTCATGTGCCTTTTGAACACCATATTATTTTTGAAAATGAACACTTTATTGCCGTAGACAAACCCCACTTTCTCACTATTAGTCCCACAGGACAATATGTACAAGAAACGCTTTTGGTTCGCTTAAAGAAACAAACTAGCATTGAGCATCTCACGCCAATTCATCGTCTTGACCGTGAAACTGCAGGGATTGTTTTATTTTCAAAGTGCATTGAAAGTCGCGGTATCTATCAGCAGTTATTTGCCGATCGTAAAGTGCAAAAAACCTATCATGCGATTGCACCCTATCTACCCACTTTAAAACTGCCACTTACGCTTCGTTTAAGAATGGAAAAAGGTGAGCCGTTTTATACCATGCGTCAAATAGAAGGCGTAGCCAATAGTGAAACAGAAATTCAACTCTTAGAGCATAATCAGCAGTGGGCAAAATACTTACTCAACCCCCATACTGGTAAACAACACCAACTCCGTTTACACCTTAGCCACTTGGGTATTCCGATTCAAAATGACCCATTTTATCCGCAAGTCAAGCACAAAGATGATCATGACTTTAGTGCACCACTACAATTACTGGCCAAGCATATCGAGTTTATAGACCCTGTATCTAAACAGCAGATCTCTTTAAGCTCCACATTTGACCTCACACTGTCATCTTAATGTCATTACAAATAATTCATATTTTTATGAGTTGAAGGATTGAATTTGGCGTGTAATAGATTAAAATAAATGCGAAAAGTTAAGTATTTAAAAGCTTTCTAAAATTATGAGAAAAACTGAAGTCTACCAAATCCGCTTGGATTCCCAAGAAAAGAAACAAGCATTTGCGGTATTTAAACAACTGGGGATTACACCAGCTCAAGCTGTGCGCCTGTTTTTCAAGCAAGTTGTACTTACAAAATCTATCCCCTTTTCGATTGAAAATCAAAACATCAATCTCGAACAATTAATTCGTTTACGCAAACTGAAGCAACAAGATGCGAAATCATCTGCAGCAACAACAGATGCAGACAATATGATGACTTCGAACGACATAGATTTAGATGATGAGCATTTAGATATCTTTGAGGAACTCAATGCCATTTTGGGCGAAGGTGACAAAACTTAACACTGTCGTATTTTTAAACAATTTAAAAATCACAGTTTTTTAAATATTCGTTATGCTTCATGCAACCCTCTAATTTTAAGCATGGAGTAAAGCATGATTGTAAGACGCGCTGTAGAATCAGATTTAAAGCAACTTGCAATATTATTTGATGAATATCGCCAGTTTTATGGTGCTTCTTCCAATTTAGACCTTTCTTTTCAGTTTTTAAAACAACGCTTTGCTAATCAAGAAAGTGTGATTTTCATTCATATTAAAGATGATCTATTTACGGGCTTTGTCTTACTGTATTTAGGTTTTTCTTCTGTTGCTTGTTCTCGTTATTATCTCTTAGATGATGTTTATGTCCGACCTGCCTTTAGACGTCAAGGCTCTGCCAAACAACTGATTGATACTGCAATCTTATTTGCACGCCATGAAAATGCGCAGCGTATTAGCTTAGAAACACAAAAGAATAATTTTCAATCGCATGCATTATATGAGTCTATGGGTTTTGTAAAAGATGAAGAATTTCAAACCTACCATTGTTTTTTAAAATAAGCCCCAAATAGTTATCTTTGTAAATTCAGCGATCTTTGTATTTAAACAAAATCATGCAACAACAGCATCTATCAATCGCATGCGTAGTTCCAATCCACGCATGCACAACATATCAGTCAATTTAACTTTAAAAAGCTATTCAGCGCGTTGCTTTGCTAATTCAATTTGCGCCTCAGTTAAATAAACCCACTCACCTTCTGCTAAGTGATTTAACTGTTCCAAGCCCAATTGCCCAATCTGCGCCCTATGTAATTGCTCTACCTTATTCCCTACAGCCGCAACCATGCGTTTCACTTGATGATACACACCTTGATGCACAGTAAAACGTAGTTGCTTCTCTGCTAAGCGCATAGCTTCTGTAGCAGCAAATATACCGTTTTCATTGCGTAGCTCTACACCCAGCTCAAGCTGTTGTAGCTGCGCGTCTGTTACATCATCGGCCGTATACATTTCATAAACTTTTGGCACATGCTTTTTAGGATGCGTTAAAGCCTGCAAAAACTGACCGTCGTCCGTTAACAACAACAAGCCTGTTGTGTCTTGATCTAAGCGGCCCACACACTGTAAACCTCGATTCATTAGCGCATCATCAAAAAACTCAAACACACTAAAATGATGGGTAGCCTGATGTGAACATTCATAGCCTTTAGGCTTATGTAGGGCGATATAAACTTTTTCTCGATAAACATAGTTTTGACCATAAACTTGAAACGCTAACTGATCCAAATTTACTTTATATTTGAGATTATCAATCAACTCACCATGAATATGAACAGCACCGCTTTTAATTAACTGTTGGCAATATTTACGTGAACCAAAGCCCTGTGACTGCAACATTTTTTCCAACAACATAAAAGCACATCTCAAATAAATCGCCTGATATTCTAAAGGATCATGATCTGAAACCCAACTCAAAACAATGCAGCGGAAAATCGACCTGAGCCACGATCAGTAAAAATATGCTTTATACTCTACTTGTCAATGCAAATCCTATATCTCCCGTGATGACCCTTTCCAACCTTGATTTAAACCTTATTGTCCTAATTGTTTTATTGGCGTGTGGTGTCTTTAGTCATAACACTGCTGTAACCATTGCAGCAGCTGTGCTCATTGTGTTTCGTATTACGCCTTTAAGTGAATATTTTCCTTTGCTGCAACAGCATGGTTTAAATATTGGCATCATCATCCTGACCATTGGTGTACTCACACCAATCGCAAGTGGCAAAATCCCTGGCGATGAAATTTTGAAATCCTTTTTAAATTGGAAATCCTTATTTGCCATCGCTATTGGTGTGTTTGTGGCTTGGTTAGGTGGTCGTGGCGTACAACTGATGAGTAATCAGCCTAATATTGTTGCTGGATTACTGATTGGTACAGTCGCTGGGGTTGCTTTATTAAGAGGTGTACCTGTAGGACCATTAATTGCTGCAGGTATTTTGTCACTCATTATTGGGCTTGGCCAATAACACAGCTTGATCAGCTTCGCCCTAAAAAGATCAAATGGCAAAAAAGTTATTCTTCTATAATTAAAAGTTGTATGTACTTTCACACATCTTAGTTATAGCAAAAGCCAACAGAGTTAATGTGTTGGCTTTGAATGCCTCCCAACCAAAGCTCCCCCCAAAAACTTAAGCAGAAGTTTTGGGCTGAATTGCAAATAAGTGCTGTGTAAGCACAATACCCAGAATAGACAGAACACTCATGAGCACACCGACCCACAACCAAGTTCCAGTGCTAGACACTAAGAATGCGATACTTGGCGGTAATAAAAATTGAGACAGTGCAGAACATTGTAAAATCATCCCCACAGTCGTGCTAATCGCCATAGGACTTGGGGCAAAATGTAGGGCTTGTGCAAAGATACTTCCCGCTACCAAGCCACCAAATAATGAAAAGCCAAAAACCATTACGTATTGCAGCATAAAAGGCAAACTGTCTTTTGCTGTATAAAAAAGTAATGCACAAGCAATTAATACAACAAATCCCAAAATGACCAGCAGCTTCGCCTGCAAGCCTCGTTGTAACAGTAACCCACAGATAAAAGTACCTACGGCATTTGCGATAGATACACTTGCCGTAAGCAATCCCGCCAAAGTAGGTGCAATATGATTTTGCTCATAAATCGTCGGTAAAAAGCCCACCAAAGCAAACCATTGCCCTGCATAAGTTCCAAATATCAACGCGAGTAACCATGCTGGCTGATGCTGCAATGTAAGTTTAATTAAAGATTTTAGCTGTACAACTTGTGAAGAAGGCGTTGTATTTGGAATAAACCATGCAATACCAATTAAAAAGCTCAATGTAATGAGTGCATAACTAAACCAAACCACAGACCATGACCAACTTTGAATCAACATAGGTGCAGTAATTAAAGCAATGCCTACTCCTCCGCCCATATAAGCCGCCCATAAGCCCATTTTAGCCGGTAAACTCTGTATAGGTGCCAACTCGCGAATAAGCGCTGGCCCACTCAAGGTAACCAGTAAAAAGCCAAAACCTTCTATAATTCGCATGCTAAATAAAGACAGCACCGACTGCGTGAGTCCGGCACAGATACTGGCTAAAGTGAGTAAACTGAGCCCCAACAACACACAACGCTTTAAACCTAACTTTGATACATAACTACCAATCAGTAGCGCAAAGCACATCCCTGCGCATTGTATACAGGACAATAGTAAACCCGACTGCACCAAACTTAAGCCTAGCTCAGCCTGTAAAATAGGGATAGCAGCGGGTAATTTACCAATATGCATCGCAGCGGCAAAACCAGCACCAATGATGAGTAAATCCTTTGCAAACCATTGTACTTTTGCTGACATTTAATAAAATCTTTTACTTGAATAAGGCAGTAACATAACAAATATAAGATTTAATTAATATCGTCAAAAAATATAAATTAATATCTATTTACGATAATTTAAGCCAAAAAAATTAGATTTTAGTAAATAATTTATTAATTACTCTCATTTTGTATCATTCAAACTTATTCAATTAGATCAAAGCATACACCTGACTTTGCATCACTTTTCCATCTTCTAAATATACGGTCACAGCTTGGCGATGATATTCCACGCCTTCAAACTCATCCAAATATTCCCAGTGATCCTCTAAATGCTCAGATATAAATACATAGCCCTGAACAGGATTTCCGTCATCTTTCAAACGAATTCCAGGACTACCTAAAGCCGCACCCCAACCGCTATTTTCTAAGTTCCCCAATATATAACCTTTAAACCATGTGCCACCAATTCGCTCCATCACATGTGCATTCGGCTCACCGAGGCGTAAAGTGCCGTATACAAATAAACTTTGCATATTGTGTATTTCCAATTTCATTATCTCTGTACTTTAACGTTCAAATTTAAAAGCCACTTATTTCAACCCAAAGCGTTGGAAATAAATGGCTTTATTTATGAATCAAAATATTAATTCAATCTGTATTTAGATTAACTATTCAACAAATAACAAAGCCAAACGCACTTGGTCATAACCCATACGCGGGCTGGTCTGTTCCACAATCGGACGTAATTTAATGCTACCGTCATCATTAAAATGTTCGGCATCTTTACGCTTCATCAAACGTTTATAAATTTTACGGACTTGTTCCACTGTTTCTTCACCCGGATGAGCAACAGAAATATCGAGCGCCTGTTCTTTTTGCAAGCGAGCCAAGTGATTAATAATTGTCGCTGGAGTTAAACCACGCTCTTGTGCAATATCTGCTATATCATAGCCATCTTCAAACAATGCTCGTGTTTCATCCAAAGTAGCTGAACCATAACTTTGTTTCGCACCATTTTTGGCGATTTTCTTTTCATTACGCTCAATTTCATATTCATTTAATGTGCCACCACAGTGACGAATAAATGCTTTATGTTGTGGGGTTAAATCAATATCTGCAAATTGATTTTCTGCTTCTGCAGAAAGCTCTTGAAAACGACGATCTGCTTTAATAGCCAAACTATCTAACTCAAGTGCTTGCTCATTAAAACCTAATAATCTTAAGCCTTGTAAGGTTTTTAAACGCGACAAGGCAACATAGCCTTGGCCTTTTTCAAAAGTATGACTGAGATTAATCTCAGCAGCTTCTAAAGTCATACCTTGTGATTTATGAATGGTAATTGCCCATGCCAAACGTAAGGGAATTTGCTGAAAACTGGCAATAGTTTTACCTTCGTCATTGTCGACTGACCATGTTTCAGGCTCCACAATTAAAGTCGTACCATCCGTAAGTTTAACTTTAGGCAATACACCGTATTCATCGTCTTCTTCAAAACCAATCACTTCACCCAAACTGCCATTGATATAGCCCACATCAAAGTTGTTTTTTACAAACATCACTTTGGCATTTTTCTTTAAATTGAGTGTTTCTGGCGCACGCACAGATGATTTCAGGGTTTCGATGAGCTTTTCATTACCATCACACTGCGCATCAAATTGCTTCGCTTCCTGCTCAATTTCATTCAAATGTTTGAAGTTAATACTGTCCACATCCATATTGTGGGTATATAAACGTGTAAAGGTATCGCCAATATCTTGTGTGCGTGTTTGTTTTAATGCTTCTAAGTGTGCAGGACCAATCGTTTGCGCACGAATTGCATTTAAAATATCATTTAAATAGTCATTGCCTTGACGGTGTTGCTCAGTCAAATAACACACGCGGAATTTGGCTTCGACCCAAGCCTCAGACATAAAGCAAAACTTATCGCGATTGCGTTCTTCGTTACGACCCACAGGTGGTAACTGGAAAAAGTCACCGGCAGCAATCACTTGAATCCCACCAAAGGCTTCATCACTTTCTTTAAAAAATTTCAGGACTTTATTTACCAAGTTGAGTTGCTTGGCATGTAACATCGAGATTTCATCAATAATCAATACTTGGGCATTTTCTAAATGCTCTTTTAAATATTTACGTTCTTTTAAGCGTTTGAGTTCATCTTCAGAAATCGCATCTTTAATGCCTATGCCCGCCCAAGTATGAATCGTCATGCCATTCATGTGTGTGGCTGCAATACCTGTAGATGCTGTAATCGCAACCGTCACCTTGCGCGCTTTTAGATAATTAATATATTGATTTAAGGTATATGTTTTACCCGCACCTGCCGAGCCTGTTAAAAATACGTTTTCACCAGCTTTTAATAACTTGAGTGCGGTTTCCTGATTCATAAGACCTATACCATTAAAGAACCGCTATAGCCTACCGACTTTTACCTCAAAAGTTAAGCTTCATCCGCCAGAGTCTGTCGCGTATTGAATCCTACTTTGCTTGAATCAAATGGATTGTTGATTTCGTAGATTCAGAAACTCAATAAAACGACAGGCAATCATTGTTGCTGTTACTTGAGCTTTTTTATTATGAGCATGTTCCAACTGATCAAAAATCAAGACTTCATTTTGTAATACGCAACCTAAAGTCATCGGTGCGAGCGTTGAATCGAGTGGCATCACATGAAAAGCCACATATTCACCTTCTATAATCCGATGTGCATAACTGGCGGCCAAACAATGCCGAAATACTTTAGACTCTTGAATAATGCGGTCTATAGATGTCAACTCTTCAATCAACCATTGTTCAAACTGTATTTGCGGCGAATGACTCCACGCACTCCATGATGCTTTTAAGCAGTCTTTTTTGAGCTTGGTCATAATTTCTTCTTTTTGAATTTCATCATGCCAAATAATCGCCTGCTGATATAAGCCAAACCATGTCACATTCTTGGCAATGACTTTATTTTCTGCAAAATATGCTGTGAGATAATCACGGACATAAGCATCAAATAACGACTCCCGTGATTGCTCATAAACTAAATAGAAACGCTGACGAAAATCATCCAATTGAATACGGTGACGTCTTAAGGTACTGTGAAAATCTCTATTTTGCTGAGTTTCTGGACGTATAAACGCAATCAACTCGGTTGCCAAAGGCTGGGTAATCTTGGCCAAATGCTGTAAATACGCCTGCATCACTCGACTGAGTGAGGCATAAACTCGTTTTTCAAGTGTTTGGTCTTCACGTGCAATACAACGAACCAAGGCCATCCACTCATCTAAATACAAAATAGAATGGCTTATTGCAATACGATGATCATCCATCGCTTGTTGCGTCCCTTGTAAAACGGCATGGGTATTGTTCGGATGCTCAAACCACTGTTCCTGATTTGCAAACTCATAACACCGACTAATAAACATGCGAGCAGCAGCATATTGAAAATACTGCAACGTCGCTAAAATAATTTGAGGATGTTGCTGACTACAATCAATAAAGCTCATGGCTGTCATGGCTACACGTACACTGCTATGCTGAATATTTTCACTGACCCAATCGATCACTTCACTCGATTGACGGTACAACCAATTGACAGTGCGCATACCATCGAAGAGCGGTAGCTTCGCCGCTTTTTTTTGCCAAATTCGTGTATTAGTCTGTACAAAATGTTGCTTAGATAAAATATCTGGCTGTTGCCATACTTCACGGTGCATCAGGCGTAAAAAACCCAACATTTTAGGTTGCTCAAGCGCATGCCGATATAGCAGTTCAATATCCGCTCGATGTTCCTGTAAATCATTTAAATTAAAGCGTTCTACGAAGTTTAGAGACATAATTCGATACACAGGTGCATCTAAAAACTGCGTCGCGGTATAGCCAAACTCATCAAAGCTTTCCATCAAATTCTGCACAGGCAAGAATTCTGTCTCCATTAATAGATCAAAGCGAAACATCGTTTTAAATTGTTCGATCACTGCTTCTGGAATAGCGACACCTTTACGGCGAAAATTTTGCAAAATCGGTGTTTTGTAATACTTGGCTTTTATCATTAAATGATCAGTGATTTCAGCTTGTACTTGCGTAATTTGCTGTAAAAAAGCTTCTGCCCGCTGTTCAACCTCGCAGCACTGATAAATATATTCAAGTAGTAACTGTTTAAGTTTTTGCGCCTTGCTTCTGAGCAAAAGCGAATGCTGTGGCTTACGATCACCCGTTAAAAAGTAAATTTCATGTAAAAAGAACTCCTCCAACGCTTCGGCATGTGGTTGCCCAGCAACAAAATGCATGTCAAATAAAGTTGGTGAGCTTAGACAGCCCAAGCTTGTATAACGTTCTGGCGTATGAAAATGAATGGAAAATAATTGATTCGCCAAAACAATACGTTGCTTTGCAGGTTCAATTTTGAACATGTTTTGCGAAGTAATGTTACCTGCCAATTCAATTTGATCAAGATACAGGCGATTTAAACCCTGTGAAATACGTAGCAACTGTTTCGCAATCGCCACCAAAGAAGTGGTAACGTCTTTTTGATCCATCCCCCACTCCTTATTGATTCATACATTTTATTTATTTCTTCAATATAGGAAATATTCGCTATTTGCTCCAGTCTTTTCTATAGCCTGAGCGAATTTATGGCTTATGTGAAATACACTTTAGCACTACGCTACCTTTATGCAGCATAGTCAAACTCAAGCGTTTTTACAGTATAATTTAATGCGCAAAAAGATCGTGTTGTTGCTCACGATATTGTTTTAAATCAGATATTCCCTGATAAATCTGTTGCTGTATGTGCTCACGAAATGCTTTCAACTCCTCCACATCTTGAATCTGCATCAGACTTTGACGGGGCATAAATTGAAAATAAAATGGTAATCGCTTTGGAATTAAACTTTTAGGTAAAGATGGAATGACCTCTCCATGCCTTAACAATTTCGCTAATCTTGGGACTTTGAGCAAGGTTTGAAAAAGTTTGGTATTCACTACTGTTGAAGCATCTACACCAATTTCATAAGCTTCATCACCACCTAAGGCAGCAAAAGGTACAATATCATAACCAAACTCTTGCGCCAGTTTTAGAAAGCCGTAACGCTCTTTCCAAATCAGCTGATAAGCTTCGCCTTTACGTTTCAGCACCTCACGCCCACCACCTGGGAAAACTAAGATGGAATAGCCTTGTTGCATCACGCTACGGACGTATTCTTGTACACCGTCCACCGCACCAAACTTTTTGACAATCTCACGCCAAACAGGCAAATAAAAATGGCTATGGTCAGCAATACTAACCACAGCCACTTTATGTTCATTGTACAGGTAGTCGATAATCATCGGTGCATCAAGCACACCATACATCGTATGATTACCCACATACATTGCAGGTATAGATGCATCAATATATTCTGCGCCTAAAAAAGTTGGCTGAAAATATTGCTTGGAGATCGAACTAATTCGCCCAATCCATTTTGCATCATGTTGTACCTGCACCTATGTACCTTTTACATATTTACTGTTCAGTCTATAAAGACCTAAAATCAGGATTTATGCAACGTGTTTTTGTACGAGGATTGAACCTACTGAATAACCCGCACCAAACGAACACAATACGCCATATTCACCGTCATCCACTTGGTCTGCAGTACGGTGTAAAGCAATAATGACACCTGCTGATGACGTATTTGCAAACTCATCCAAAATAATTGGTACTAAATCTGCTTTTGCATTTTCTTTACCTACCACCAATTTCAGAATTAATTCATTCATACTGGCATTGGCTTGATGTAACCAAAAACGCTTCACATTTGCGGGTTCAATTTCATTTTTCTCTAATTGCTTTGAAATCATTTTCGCAACTAAAGGACAAACTTCTTTAAACACTTTACGTCCGTCTTGGCGGAAACGCTTATCATCAGTATCCGTCGTTTCACTTGGATTTAAGAAACCAAAGTTATTGCGAATATTGTTTGAGAACTGGGTAAACAAATTAATGTCGAGCACTTCAAAACCAGTTTTGCTTGTTGTTTCTTCAATAATTGATGCAGTTGCAACATCACCAAAGATAAAGTGACAATCACGCGAACGGAAATCTGTATGACCCGACGTAATTTCAACGTTAACCAACAATACGCGACGAGCACCAGCTTTAATCGCATCATAAGCTTGCTTAATACCGAAAGTCGCTGCTGAGCAAGCCACATTCATGTCGTATGCATAGCCTTGAATACCCAGCGCAGTTTGAATTTCAATCGCTACTGCTGGATATGCACGTTGCAAATTAGAGCAAGATAAAATCACCACATCGATGTCTTCTGCAGTAACACCTGCATTTTCCATCGCTTGTTTAGCAGCAGTCACGCCCCATTCTGCTTGAATAGATAATTCATCATTTGAACGTTCACGCAACAATGGACGTAAACGCTTTGGATCTAAAATACCTGTTTTCTCTGCAACATAACGACGCTTTACGCCTGACGCTTTTTCAATAAATTCTGCGCTCGAACCACGACGAGCCTCTAGCTCACCTGCTACAATTTTTTCAGCATTGTCTTGGTTATACTGTTCCACATAAGCATTGAGACCTTCTACCAGCTCTTCATTGGTAATAATGTCTTCTGGATGATATAAACCCGTACCTGTAATGCGGATGCCCATGTAAAACTCCTTTTTGAAATTGCCACTATCTTAACTGATTCCAAGTTTTTCCCATAGTTTTTGCAACCGGGTTGGAGAAATTGGCATCTTTGTTTTCATTGGTTGTGAAAATAAAGAAATGCGTAATTCCTCGACCATGAAATACAATTCTTTTAGTCGAGCATCGTTTTTAAACTTAAATAATTTTTCCATCCATGGGTCAACTTGATCAATGGCAGAATTGTCCCTTTGCAGATTATTTGCTAAGCGATCTAAACGCAACACCAAGGCCTTTAAATAACGCGGAAATTCTTGCCAAACATCGGTTGGTTTCACATAAACAAAATCTGATAAATTCATCAAATCTAGCTGATCTTCAATATCATCAATATTTTTTCCAAAGATAGAATCATCTAAAACCAGCAGTTTGCGACGGATATCCTGCCATTGAATAAAAATTTCACTTAATGTGGCCAAGACCTGCTGACCATGAGTTAAGAAAGATTTCTTTACATTTAAAACCAAGTTTTGATACTCCTGCTCATTGACAGGAAGCTCATTTATTGCAACTTGTAGTGTGGCATAAACTAACATTTGCTCTAATTTTGCTTTATCACCCAATGGCGAATATGCCAAAGCTAAAGGTTTTGAAATCTGTTTTTTTAACTGACGAACTACATCACCCAATTGCATATACACCAAACGAATCACACCTTCACGATGCTTTCGCACAGCTTCTGCTTGGTCATTAAAGGTTTGTATCACGACACCCGATTCATCTTTTTGCTCTAGGCTCGCAAAAGGTTTTACAGAAACCAAGGCCTGATATTGCTTAACCACCACCCCTGTCACTTTTTGTGAAGCTTCAAATACAAAAGACTCTGGGAAGCTTTTGAATTCACCTTTTAATTGTTTGACTGGGCTATGGGTTTCTGTACGGCAACGTGCTTTTAACTCACTTAAATCACGACCTTGTTCAACCATTCGGCCTTTTTCATCAATGACTTTAATCAGTGGTTGTAAATATTGCTCAATACGATCAAATGAAAAATCTTTTTCTGTGATTTGATCCCCACGCAGTTGATAAGCCAAAAAGCTAAAAATATGCTGATTCAAATGTACAGTATCAAGTCTTGCCATCAACTTTTTCGCAGTGTCTGGGATGGGTACCAAGCCACGGCGTTTATCTTTAGGTAAAGACTTTAATAACGCTTCGATCAGGTCCTCACGCCAACCTGGAATTCCCCAAGACCAAATTCCCTCGTCTACTTGTGGCAAGGCCTGTAGTGGAATTTTAACCGTTGCACCATCTTCATCGTGACTTGGGTCAAAATGATAGGTAGCCGCCAATCTCAGCTCACCATTACGCAAATAATCTGGGAATTGTTGCGTTGTTGGGCGGTCATTCAGCCAAAGTGCATCATCTTCAATAAATAAATAACGCGGTTGCTGTTGTTCAACAGTAGCACGCCAATCCTCAAAACTACGTCGGCTTGCAACTTCAGCTGACACTTTAGATGCATAAAATTGATAAATCGTTTCTTCATCCACCACCAAATCACGACGACGCAATTTATCTTCTACACGCTCTACTTCTTCAAGTTTAAGTAAATTGTGCTTTAAGAATGGTGGGATTACACCTAAATTCCCTGTGGTTAACGCATCACGCAGGAAGATTTCATGTGCGGCAGGTTGATCGACTTTTTCATAATTAATTTGTCGCTTCGGCTCAATAATCAAACCAAATAACGAAATTTGATCATAAGCATTCACTACACCGGCTTTTTTCGACCAGTATGGTTCAAAATAATGATGCTTTAACAAATCACGCGCAGCCAACAAAATCCACTCGGGTTCAATTTTGGCCAAAGTACGCAAATACACCTGAGAGGTTTCAACCATTTCAAAAGCCATCACCCAAGGTGTATTGGTTTTATGTAAGGTAGAGGCTGGAAATACACGCGCTTTTTGCTGACGTACCGCCATGAATACATTTCGTTCATCTGTTTTGTTGGCAATAAACGACAGTAAACCCGTTAATAAAGCACGATGTAAATTTTCATAGCTGGCTTTCTTTTCGTTAAATGACAGCTTTAAACCTTTAGCTAAGTCAACCAACTGCTCATGCGTCTTTTTCCATTCACGTAAACGCAACCAACTTAAAAAGTGAGTACGGGCAAATGAGCGTCGTTTATTTTCACTCATGCTTTCGCGGTTATCGTTTAGCGTGTCCCATAATTTGGTATAAAACAAAAAGTCGGAATCGGCCTCGCGGAACAAAGCATGTTTTTGGTCTGCTTGCATTTGCTTATCGGCAGGACGTTCACGTGGATCTTGCACAGCTAAAGCAGCCACAATCACCAACACTTCATTTAACACACCAAAATGAGCACCACCTAAAATCATACGTGCCAAACGTGGGTCTATCGGCATTTTTGCCATTTGCTGACCAATTTTGGTTAATGAGTCACCTTTGGCATGAGCATGCTTGCCTTGCTGAGCATTAGACTTATCTGCCATTGCGCCAAGCTCAATTAAAAGCTTACGACCATCATTGACTAAACGGTGATCTGGCGGCTCAATAAAATCAAAATCTTCTAATGAACCCAAGCCTAAACTTTGCATTTGCAAAATGACAGAAGCCAAATTTGTACGTTTAATTTCAGGTTCTGTAAATTCTGGACGGCTCTGAAAATCTTCTTCCGAATACAAACGAATACACACACCCGGTGCAATACGACCACAGCGACCTTTACGCTGATTAGCCGCTGCTTGTGATACCGCTTCAATTGGTAGACGTTGAATGCGTGAGCGATAGTTATAACGTGAAATACGAGCAAAACCACTGTCAATCACATAACGAATATTCGGAACAGTTAACGCTGTTTCTGCAACGTTGGTGGCAATAATAATGCGTCGACCACCCCCAGTAGGGTTAAAGATTTTTTGTTGCTCGGCTAAAGCTAAACGTGCATACAGTGGTAAAACCTCCGTATGACGTGGGCCATGTTTGATTAATGTTTCTTGTAATTCACGAATTTCTTGCTCAGTGCTGGCAAAAATCAAAATATCAGCATGCTCTGGATGGCCTTTCGTTTGCGCATCCTGAAAACATTCTTCTACTGCTGACACCACAGCACGGGGCAGATTTTCTTCAAAATCATCAAATTCGTCGTCATCACTGCCCACAATACTCAGTTCTGAAATAGGGCGATAGCGCAGTTCTACAGGAAAACTACGGCCTTCGACTTCAAAAATAGGCGCATTGTTAAAATACTGACTAAAGCGGTTCACATCTAATGTTGCAGACGTAATAATCACTTTTAAGTCTTTACGACGTGGCAATAATTGCTTGAGATAACCCATGATGAAGTCAATATTGAGCGAACGCTCATGTGCTTCATCAATGATAATCGTATCGTATTTGGTGAGAAAGCGGTCATTGGCCAACTCTGCCAATAAAATACCATCCGTCATTAAGCGTACAAGAGAATCTTGCGAACCTTGTTCATTAAAACGAACTTTAAAAGAAATTGCCTCACCCAGTTTTTGCCCAACTTCTTCTGCAATACGTTGTGAGACACTACGTGCAGCCAATCGGCGTGGTTGCGTATGGCTAATCATCCCCGTCAAACCACGGCCTGCAAGCATTGCAATTTGAGGTAACTGTGTGGTTTTACCCGAACCTGTTTCACCAGCAACAATAATCACTTGATTGCTTTGAATTGCATCAATCAATTTGTCTGCATATTGAGTTACAGGCAAATCTTGATTCAACTTGATGTTTGGAATGCTTTCCACACGCTCAAGTACTTTGAGATGTGATTTCTCAAATAATTCTTGATATTGCTTTTCATTGGCGTCTTTGCCTTTGCGCAATCGATTTAAACGGTGAAGATCACGTGCCATCACCATATTTTCTACATTTAAACCTTTTGCAACCAAGTGAACGCCCTACAACTATCTGAAAACGCCCTATTCTACTCGTTTTCAAATAGATTCCCAATCTCCTGATGTCCCGTTTCAAACATTCAAATAGACTTTAGCGTCAAACATCACAATTCAAACCGTTCTATACCGCTCAGCTCTACTTTTTAGTGCATACGATTTAAAAATTTGCTTGTGCCTGCTTTAACAAAATGTCATGCCCAAATTTGAGTCCAATAAAAAATAAAAATGACTTTTTTAAAATCTACCCTTGAATTTTTAACTCACTGGCATCATGTTCTTAAGCGAGTATTTGGGTCGATCATTTTGTCATTTAGACATCATATTTTTCATGCTAAATGAACAGAATCATCTGACTTTAAGTCTGTGGATATTTTTCTAATTCGGTTTTTCCGATATTTGTAATGTAAAAATACTATTTCAGCAATGACTTAAAGTTCGATACTCTATTGGAAATCAAATACAAACCTCAATCATGGAGACAATGATGAGCTTAATTAATACTGAAGTTAAACCATTCAAAACTACTGCATTCCAAAACGGTCAGTTCATCGAAGTAACTGAAGCTGATCTTAAAGGCAAATGGTCTGTAGTATTCTTCTACCCAGCTGACTTCACTTTCGTTTGCCCAACTGAACTTGGTGACCTTGCTGACAACTACGAAGAATTCAAAAAATTAGGCGTTGAAATCTACTCAGTTTCTACTGACACTCACTTCACTCACAAAGCTTGGCACGATTCTTCAGAAGAAATCAAAAAAATCCAATACGTAATGGTTGGTGATGCGAACTGGACTCTTGCTAAAAACTTTGACGTATTAATCGAAGCTGACGGCCTTGCTGACCGTGGTACTTTCGTTATTGATCCTGAAGGCAAAATCCAAATCGTTGAAATCAACGCTGGTGGTATTGGCCGTGATGCTTCTGAACTTCTTCGTAAAGTTAAAGCAGCTCAATACGTACACGCTCACCCAGGCGAAGTTTGCCCAGCTAAATGGAAAGAAGGCGACGCAACTCTTGCTCCTTCAATCGACCTAGTTGGTAAAATCTAATTTCTAATTAGATTAAACTGATTAAAAAACCGCGCTTTTAGCGCGGTTTTTTTATTTTACGAAAGATAATCTAAAAGATTAAATCTGGTACATTCATAACCATTTTAGGGATTTACACCTAAAAAGCTAAAAGGGGCTGTCTCTACAAATTTAGCCGTAGCATCACCTGCGTATGCAATTGCCTGATCTTTGCCTAAATTCAACTTACGTGTTTGAGACTGCTTGAAGTTAATTTGTTTTAGTCCACCCAAAATACATTCGGTGACACAGCAGACTCAAAGTAATATTTCAAGTTTTTATGGTCCGCCACACTACGCCAGCGCGTAGAAGAAATATTTGGTTCTTCTTCTGTATTTAAACCAAAAGGCACAGGCACATTGCGAATCACACTAAATACACTGGCTAAGCTAAACTGAGTCTCTGCATTTTTAGGAATGGCATGAATATAAAACGAAGCACGTGCAAATCGATCAGCGGCGCGATTGGTGCCCGGTAAAAAAAGTCGTTCCACCAATTTGCTTCCAATATTGGTTTAACGCCAATTGCTGATCAAATATTGGGGAGTTGGTCATCACTTGATAACTTGCATCATGATGAATCACTTGCTTTCCAGCAAGATATTCAATAATCGCGCTATCCCCAGTCGCATCCGATAACGATAAATGCAAAGTTGCTAAGCATTGTTCGCCGGGGACTTAATCAGAAATCACAGCAAAGGGATCTTTTTGTAAAAATTGAACAGCTTCTGCCACAGTGGCAAAATTATCCAACATGTATTGCGCCCAAAGTGAAATACTCAGTGTTGGCTTTTTAGTTTGCTCCAGTTGTGGGTATTCAGCTTCTACCAACCAGAGTAAATTGGCATTCAAACCCTTTTCATTTAAACCATCTGTGGTCGCAATATCATAGCCTGTAGCAATCACATTGCCATATTTTGAGGTCCATTGTGTCGAGTTCTTGCCTGCATTACCACTTCGTTTCACCCCTTAAGGTAATATCCAAAGGTTAGTACCCACATCACTTTTCCAATCCATGTAGCGGACCGTCATTACATTTTACCGCTCCCCTTGAAATACCACACGAGTACATGCATCTGCCCAAGAACTTAATAGCAGGCCTGATATGACCATCATACTACATACCGTTTTTTTCATACGCTTACCCTCTAGATGAATCTTTTAATCGCAATATTTTTTTTAAATTGTAATGTGCTGAGTAAATCTACTTTGCATCTCCACACGTGAACCTACAAACAGTATGCGGAACTTTCACGGCTTATGCTTTGTTCTGATATATAATTCTTATCACAGACAATGCACTTTTGACCATACACTCCTCATTATCATAAATTTCAAATATTTATTATTTTAACCGCGCAAATCGCTATGGTGAGCATATTCACATCATATTGCTCATGACCTTGGCTTGAAAACTGATTATTTTTTGTTACAAATCTATGCTATTAGCATCTCTTAATTTAACTTAAGTTCAAGAGACAGAAGAAGTTCTGTAATGAAAAAGATTGATTCAGATTAAATCAACGAAGGGAGTAGCTTATGGGAACACCGATTGCTGTAACGTCCTGGAAATATAGTGCATCATCACGCTATTTAACAATTTTTTATAATAATGGCTCAGGTGATCTTTACCACCCTGTCCCCGCTTTTGTATACGACAATTTAATGCGATGTAATGATAAAACCGCTTTTGTGCATAAATATTTAGAATACGATTTGCACTTTACTCGGCTCAGCATTCAGTGAATTTCTCTAGCTTTCATGCCATCAATCTTGATGGCATTGTTATTTTATGATGCAGGGCTACATTGTTCAGCCCTGCCACATCTACCTTAAACTGCCTGAATAAACTTAAAGCGTGGCAATACGTCCCCGTTGTATTCAACTGTTTCTAAAAACATGCTTAATGGACGAACCCACATCGAATACTCACCGTACAAGCATTGGTATACCACCAATTTTTCTGCCGTTTCACTATGTGTAGCGACTGAAAATACTTGATAAAGTGGTCCTTTATAATGCTGATAAATCCCGCGTTGCAATTCCATATTCTCGTCTCCGCGCTAAATAATCGCATCATAACGAATTTTTAATTCGTAAATGCAACTTTCACTTGAAATCCAGAGAATCAACCTTATCTATTAAGTTGAAATTTCAAATGAAATTAACCAATTATTTATAAAACCGATTGTTTTTATAAAAACAAACTGTTTTATCTATTTTTATATTTATCTTATTCTTATCCCATCAAATATACATTTACTCCTTTGGAGACGTTAGCAATGTTAGATCAAAATACTTCAGCTCAATTAAAAACTCTTCTTGAACGCCTTGAAGGTCCAATTGAAATCGTTGCCACTTTAAATGGCTCTGACAAATCAGACAAAATCAAAGAATTGGTTGAAGAAGTTGCTGCATTATCAAACTTAGTGACTGCTCGTTTCGATGGCACAAACAAACGTGCGCCTAGCTTCGGTATTGCAAAAGCAGGTGAAGAGCCGCGTGTATTCTTTGCGGGCCTTCCTATGGGCCATGAGTTCACATCACTGATCTTGGCATTGCTACAAACTTCAGGTTATGCACCAAAAGTATCTGATGAAGTATTGGCTTCAATCAAAGGCTTAGGTATTAAATCAGATTTCGATGTATTCGTATCTTTAAGCTGCCATAACTGCCCAGACGTGGTTCAAGCACTTAACTTGATCGCAATCTACAACCCAGGCACAACTGCAACCATGATTGATGGTGCATTCTTCCAAGA
>NZ_QUWR01000013.1:0-122747 GCF_003419885.1 Acinetobacter sp. SWAC5 | reverse complement strand
GTACACAGCGCATTGGGTTATGTATCGCCTTTTGAGTTTGAAGCAATGTACTATGATAAGATTAACCCGTTAGGTCACGTGGCCTAACTTAAATAAAAATGTCTCCGACAAACCCGGTACGGTTCAAACTGTTGAAAAGTATAAATTTGAAATAAGAAATAATTTAAGAACACACTTAGATTGAAAAGTATTCTTGTTATTTACATTCTTATTTTAATGGGCACTAAATTACGCTTAGCTTAATGCCCCATTTTTAATCTAAACAATTGCAAACAAAACTAAAACTTAGTAACGTGGTTCCGTTAATTAGACCACTCAATTCAGTTTTATAAGTGATAAATCCGCTCTAAATATTTAAATTATGCTGCCATTACTTTTAGTAAATGTTGATCATAAAATTCATTCGGTGTTGCCTTATTCAAACTTGAATGAGGACGTATCTTGTTATAAAAATCCAAATATTCAGCAATTGATTGTTTCGCTTGTTTAACCGTATCGTAAGCCTTCAAATAAACTTCCTCATGCTTCACGCTGCGCCATAAACGCTCAATCATCACATTATCCATCCATCGTCCTTTCCCATCCATACTGATACGGATATTTCGCAATTTTAACTCATTCAAAAATGCCTCGCTTGTGAATTGACTGCCTTGGTCTGTATTGAACACCTCAGGACAACCATATTTTACAATTGCTTCTTGCAACGCATCTATGCAAAAGTCTGTTTCCATACTGATCGATACTCGATGAGCCAGTACTTTACGACTATGCCAATCTATAATTGCACATAGATAGACAAAGCCTTTAGCCATAGGAATGTACGTTATATCTGTACACCAGACTTGATTAGAGTGATCGATGACCATGTTTTTCAACAGATATGGGAAAATACGGTGTGCAAGATTAGGCTTACTGGTATTGGGTTTTGGATACAAGGCATGTATTCCCATCAAGCGCATTAAACGTCGGACTTTACGCCGACCTATTTGATGTCCTTGACGCTGTAGCATATCTCGTATCATTCGACTGCCCATAAATGGGTGGTCGAGATGAATTTCATCGATCAGACGCATCAAACTCCAATCAGTTGATGAAATCTCTTTGGGCTTGTAATACAACGTACTGCGATTGATTTGGATCAATTGCGATTGTTGTCGTACCGAAAGTTGATGGGTCTTATCGATCATTTTTTGCCGCTCAGCTGCCCTATTTTTCTGAGCGCACCTTCTAAAAAATCAATTTGCAATGCCTGATGTCCTATCTTGGCATGTAGAGCTTTGAGGTCAATCTCAGGTTCTTGTTGTGCTGTTGGTCGTGAAAAAATATTGACTGATTGTTCAAGCAGTTGATTTTTGCAATCAATGATTTGGTTTTGATGTAAATCGAATTGAGTAGAAAGTTCAGCGAGTGTGTAGTCGCCTTTAATTGCTGCGAGAGCAACTTTAACTTTAAACTCTGCTGAATGATTACGACGTTTTCTTCGTGTCATGGTTGACTCCAAAACAAGCATTTCCCATGCTTATTGGGGAGTAGATTATCACTTATAGGCGTGGTCTAAAATCCTAGAACCACATCACACGGCAAAGGGTCGCTACAGGTGTGCCAGATTCTGCCTGTTTCAAGATGGACATGATCTGACTATCAGTAAATTTAGATGTTTTCATGCAGAATCTCCTGCTCGTATCTTAAGAGAAAATTCTACTTTTAGATCCTATTATTTTTAGGGGGGATTACCCCACCGTACTGAATAGTGATCTAAAGCCATGAGTTGTCATTCGACCCGCATAGCCAGACCGCTTGATCACAGCCAAAATCGATTCACTACGCATAGGCTCTTTGTTATTTAATCTGTGTGGGAATAATAAGTTCTGGTTATGTGTTAAACGTAATGCCTGAAGCTCATCGATCATCATGTCTGTTAAAGGCACACGATGGGGTAAACCGTTCTTCATACGCTCAGCAGGGATATCCCACTTACGATCATCTACATCAAATTCATCCCAACGTGCTTGCAGTAACTCACTTACCCGAACGCCTGTAAGCATGATCAGAATAATCGCATGATGCGTTTGAGCATCGGCAGGATAGGCTTTAATACGTCTAAGAAATTCAGGCATATCTGAAGCAGGTAATGATGCTAAATTTTTCACACGCTTATTTTTTAGTGCATAGACCAAATCACCTGCAGGATTATCGTAGCGATAGCCGTGTGCAATAGCGTACTTCATGACCATGCCACAGCGAGATAAGGTACGTTTGGCTACTTCAAGTGAGCCTCTTGCCTCAATCTTTTTTATGATCTGTAAAATTTCAGGTGCTTGAATCTGATTAATACGCTTATTTTCTAATGAAAGATACAATTCATCTAGAGATGCTCTGACATTGCTAATGTGCTTCGGGGACCACGTTTCTTTCTGGTTCTCAAACCAATCTTCAGCTACTTCTTTAAAAAAAGGCTTTATGTCCTCATGAAGTACTGATTTTGAATGTTTATACTTAAGTTCATAAGCCATTTCTCTAGCTTTTTTCAAACTAAGTTCTGGGTATGGTCCTAGTGACTCAGATTGACGCTGCCCATGAACAGTATAGCGGACATTCCAATACTTCTGACCTTTAGTCGCAATAATCAGCGATAAACCATGTGAATCTGATAGACGATATTGCTTGTCTTTCGGTTGGGCTTTTCTACATTCTGCATCTGTGAGTGACATATCTTTAACCAGAATTTGTTGTGTTAATTTCTGGGTAAATTTTGCCAATTTTTACCCACACAAAGCAAAAATAGGGTCAAATCGCTTAGGACAGTATCGGACAATACAGCCAATAAAAAAGCCCTTAAACATTGATTTTAAAGTCTTTTTTTATATTCCGATGGACTACTTCGGAAAGAATTTTGGTGGAGGTGGCGGCAACTTAACTGAAACTAAAATTCGCTAATATGTATTAAATTAACTACTCTACATTTTTATACATTAATTGATCCAAATAATCAGACCATGCTTGCATCATCACTGTACGCTCTTCTAAATACTTTGTACGGTTGTATGCTCTGCCATGCATATCACGAACCTGATGAGCAAGTTGCTGTTCAATCCTTTCGATAGGAAACTTTAATACCTCATCCAATAAAGTTCTGGCTGTAGCCCTAAAGCCATGACCTGTCGTTTCACCATTTTCAAAACCATATTGCTTTAACCGCTTGTTAATAGTTGACTCACTAATCGTTTTAGACTGATCTCGCATCGATACAAAGCAATACTCGGTATAACCTGTCATCTGGTGTAATTCTTTAAATAAGGTTATTACTTGATCTGACAGAGGAACAATATGCTGTAATGCTGTCTGATTCTTCGTCTTAGGAGGAGTGTATTTCCAAACTCGATTTTCAAAATCAATGTCTGCCCACTTCGCGCCCCTCAACTCTCCTGGACGTACAAAAACATGGGGTAAAATTTTTACAGCATAATCTATCGCGATATCACCCCGACCAACACTATTATAAATATTCCTTAATAACTGTCCTAACAACTGCTCATCTGTGACCGCAGATCTATGCTTGGTTTTACCAACTTTTAAAATCCCACTGATTTGGTCTGCCACATTAAATTGGCATAAGCCTAAAGCAATCGCATAACGAAAGACTTGGGATGCTTTGCTTCTCATACGCTTTGCTGAATCTGTCTTACCTTGCCTTTCGTATATACGACACACTTCTAAAATTTGCGATGGTGTAATACTGTCTATCGGATAATCTCCAATTGCAGCATACAACTTATCCCAAACAAATTGATTCCTTCGCTGAGTGCTAGGCTCCAACTCTTCTGTTTTACGATATTCATTTGCGATTAGCTTAAAAGTATTTTTTTTATGCGTTATTTCAGCTTCTCGTTTTTTCTGCATGGCAGGATCAATATTCTGAACAAGCTGTTCTCTGAACTCGCCTCGTTTTGCACGTGCTGATGCTAATGTACAGCTTGGATAAACACCAATTGCGATAGTAGCTCTTTTCTTTGTAATTGGGCGAACATAATCAAAGCGCCAATATGCCCCACCTTTTGTATCTAATAACAGATAAAGACCGCCACCATCTGAAAGCTTAATATTTTTTTCAGATGATTTCTTTTGCATTGATATTGCTGATTTAATTTTTGAGTCAGTAAGACTAACAACGAGTTTAGGCATCTTTTTACGGTATATTTTTGCAAGAAACGGGATATACCGTAAAAAATACCGTAAAACTTTACGGTATCCTAAAACGCCTTCGGACATTATCGGACAATAGAAGTACGTAAGCTATTTATTTTTAATGATTTTCGTATTTCTTCGGATGAGGTAAAACAGTGAAATGGTGCGCCCAGCGGGACTCGAACCCACGCCACAGGCTTCGGAGACCTGTACTCTATCCAGTTGAGCTATGAGCGCGCGTGCACATCATATCAAAAAATTCTCTCAGGTAAAGCAACTATATATAAGTCTTGCATATTAGTGTCTACGCTTTGTACAAAGTTCTATATTTGCAACTCAGAATTCCATCCCATTTACTTGGTTTATTTGCCTAGATCGCTCACAATAACCACATTATTCACCAAGTGAGAACCACATGACTGATGCACTGACACTCAGGGAACTGTCAAAAACCTATAAAAATGGGTTTCAAGCTTTAAAAGGCATTAATTTGACGGTGCCCGAAGGTGAGTTTTATGCCCTACTTGGCCCAAACGGTGCAGGCAAATCAACCACGATTAGCATCATCAGTTCTTTGACCAAAAAAACTTCTGGCACAGTCGAGATTTTTGGCCATAACTTGGATACCCATCCTTCACATGCAAAACAACAGCTAGGTGTCGTTCCTCAAGAATTTAATTTTGGGCAGTTTGAAAAAACCTTCGACATTTTAGTCACTCAAGCTGGTTATTATGGCATTCCTAAAAAAATTGCAGAAAAACGTGCAGAAGAATATTTAGAAAAGCTCGGTCTCTGGGAAAAACGTAGCACTCAAGCACGTATGCTTTCTGGCGGTATGAAACGCCGCCTAATGATTGCCCGCGCCATGATGCATGAACCAAAACTGTTAATTCTTGATGAACCAACAGCAGGTGTCGATATTGAATTGCGCCGTTCAATGTGGGACTTCCTGACAGAAATAAATGAAAAAGGCACTTCCATCATTCTCACCACACATTATTTAGAAGAAGCTGAAGTACTGTGCCGTCGCATTGCAATTATTGACCGCGGTGTGATTAAAGAAGATACCAGCATGAAAGGCTTCTTAAGCCAGTTAAATGAAGAAACCTTTATTTTTGATTTAGCTGAGCCTATTCAACCACTTCTGATCGATATTATTGGTGTGCGTTTTAATTTGGTCGACCCTATGACACTTGAAGTGACCATGGATAAATCTCACAATTTGAATGATTTATTCCAGCTGATGCAAGCACAGAATATTCAAGTTCGTAGTATGCGCAATAAATCAAACCGCTTAGAAGAACTCTTTGTAAAAATGGTTGAAAAAAATCTTGAGGGCGCAGCACAATGAATTTCTCCCAGCTCCAAGTCGCACTTTATACCCTCGTTTATAAAGAAATCCGCCGTTTCATGCGGATTTGGCCACAAACACTACTTCCACCTGCAATTACCATGAGTCTGTATTTTGTGATTTTCGGCAATTTAGTCGGTTCACGTATCGGTACGATGGGTGGCTTTACCTATATGCAATTTATTGTGCCTGGCCTAATTATGATGGCAGTGATTACGAACAGCTACGCCAATGTATCATCCAGTTTTTTCAGTGCTAAATTTCAAAAAAGCATTGAAGAGCTGATTATGAGCCCAGTACCGTTGCATATGATTTTATGTGGCTATGTGATTGGTGGTGTTTGCCGTGGTGTATTGGTCGGTATTATTGTTACTGCAATGAGCCTATTTTTTACCGACTTATATATTACCAATTGGTTTGTAACTATATATACAGTATTAGTCACTTCCCTACTTTTCTCATTGGGCGGGTTTATCAATGCTGTCTACGCAAAATCATTTGATGACATATCCATTATCCCAACTTTTGTACTCACACCACTGACTTATTTAGGTGGCGTATTTTATGCAATTTCAGCATTAAGCCCTTTTTGGCAAAATCTTTCTTTAATTAACCCTGTGGTATACATGGTCAACGCTTTTCGTTATGGTATTTTGGGCCATAGCGATGTCAATGTTGCTATTTCATTGACTGTTATTACAGCCTGCTGTGCTGTGTTGTATACCGTAGCTTATCAACTCCTCTCCCGCGGTTCAGGAATGCGTGAATAATGACTGTAGAACAATCACTTTTAGGTAAAGACACCAATTACCCAACTGAATATCAGCCCGATATTCTATTCCCGATCGCTCGTGCACCTGCACGTGAGACTTATGCACATGTTGAAGGCATTCAACAAGGTAAAGACTGGTGGCATGTTTTTGAAATTTCATGGCTCAATGCAATGGGCATTCCACAAGTTGCAATTGGCCGACTCACTTTACCTGCATCATCAACCAATCTCATCGAATCTAAATCATTAAAGCTCTACTTTAATAGTATGAACTTTACCAAGTTCGACTCTAAAGATGCCTTTATTGCAACCGTAGAGAAAGATTTATCACAAGCTGCCGAAGCACCTGTGACGATTGATCTATTTGCTGCTAATGATTTAGCCATTGCACAACCTGAAGGTATTTGTATTGATACGCTTCAACCGGAGCGCTTAGAAGAACATCCTGATGCCTCTTTATTACAATTTGATGCAAGTGATGAGCACGTTGAAGTCCAACTTTATTCACATTTATTAAGAAGTAACTGTCCAGTCACTGGACAACCGGACTGGGGCACTGTATTTATACGTTATAAGGGTAAAAAGCCTTGTTACAAAAGTATCTTGGCCTATATTATCTCTTACCGTCAGCACAATGGTTTTCACGAGCAATGTGTAGAACAAATGTATGCTGATATATGGCAGAACCTGAAACCAGAACAACTGATGGTTTATGCCACTTATACACGTCGCGGTGGTTTAGACATTAATCCTTGCCGTGTATCGGACCCAACATGGATGCCTCGCCCAATTCGATTGGCGCGTCAATAAAATTAAGAACATTGAGGTTTAATAAGATGCCATTTTTTGGTTTTATTCCTTCAGCGGAACTTCTCAGCAGTATTCAAGAAGGTCATGCAAAGAAAAATTCAAGCGAAACACTTTATCCACTACGCGATAAAACTGCTCTGCTGATTAACGAAGAAATTATTGGAGCGACAATATTAGCTCCAGTACATCTATTCCCAGCCAGCGACAAACGTGATACCGCCGAGAAATTAGCGGGTTACGTAAAGTCCACAGTTGCAGTATTACTGAAACAACTTTTAAGCAAAGCTTCGAATGATGTAGTTAAACAATCGATTGAATTTTCTGAACGGAGCTTATTTAAAGATGCAGCTGGTGCACATCGTGTCGGCTTTAGCCTGGATACAAGCTTGTTAACCAACCTTAAAAATAGCTTTGCTGAAATCAAAAGTGGCGCAGATGTAAATAAAGCTGCACTTGCAGAATTGTATAAACAATTTGCAGAAGCAGCAGTACGTCATTTTATGAATGATTTTAATAAAACATTAGATTTGGGCATGATCAAACGCAAAGCTGCGGATATCGGCTCATCTGCTGTGATTAAAGCCATTCATATTGCAATTGATAAAATCTTTCCAAATTTGACCAAAGATGAACTTATAGCACTTGCTGAAGCACATGACGATATGTTCAATTTGAACTAAATATTGTCTTTCACAAAAAACCTAGCTTAGCTAGGTTTTTTTGTATGAATAACCATACTATCACGGATGAAGAACAGATCACGTGATAGCATCGCGCCCAACTTCATGTGGGCGGATGATAACGATTATGCCTTTACAATCAGATATTCTGCTAAAATTTTTACGCAATTCTCCACGCGATGGGCTCAGTATCAAAAATGAGCATCATTTTTTCACACGTATTCATCTTGATCCGTGGCTATGCCTTTTTATACTGCTGACTGCTTGTCTCGGCTTAATGACCTTATATAGTGCTTCAGGTCAAAATACGTCTATGGTTTTAAAACAAGCCATGAGTTTCGGCATTGGATTTGCCGTCATGTTTTTTCTAGCACAAATCCCACCTAAAATTTACCAAGCATTATCACCATTTTTTTATGTTTTTGGTTTGTTGTGCCTATTTGCAGTATTTGCATTTGGTGAAGTCCGCCTTGGCGCTAAGCGTTGGATTGGTATCCCCGGATTCGGCAGTGTGCAACCCAGTGAGTTTATGAAAATTGCTATGCCCATGGCCGCTGCATGGATGTTATCGAGAGCATCTATCCCGCCTGCTTTGAGTAGAATTTTTAAAGCATTATTACTCACGTTAATTCCATTCTTTTTGATTGCAAAACAACCTGACCTAGGAACATCTGCATTGGTCTTAGCAAGTGGGATTTTTATTTTTAAGTGGCTTGTCATGGAAATTAATTGGTAGTGCAACGGCACTCATTTCTATTATTGTCCCTATGCTTTGGGAGTTTCTATTACATGACTACCAAAAAACCCGAGTACTGACTTTATTTAATCCTGAGGCAGATGCATTAGGTGCAGGCTGGAACATTATTCAATCCAAAATTGCCATTGGCTCAGGTGGATTCTTTGGAAAAGGCTATTTAAATGGCACGCAGTCTCACCTTCATTTTTTACCTGAAGGACATACAGATTTTATTATTGCTGCTTTTTCTGAAGAATTTGGACTGATTGGCATCATCATTTTATTTTCGCTTTATTTGGCCATTATTTTACGAACACTGCAAATTAGTATGCAATCCTTTCATCATTATGGAAAATTGCTCGCAGGTGGCTTAGGTTTGTCTTTTTTTGTATATATTTTTGTAAATGCAGGAATGGTTAGCGGTATATTACCTGTAACGGGTATTCCTCTGCCGTTCATAAGTTATGGCGGAACTGCAATCATTACTTTGATGGCATCTTTTGGCATCGTCATGTCGATTTACACCCACAAATAAAATTCGTGGAATTGAGTTTTTATGCATACACACTTTTATAACAAACTGAAAAGCATTTTATTAATTACTGGCGCGTTATCGCTGACCAGCTTTTGCCAAGCTAACGATTTTCAATCCAACCCTGCTTACCCCAGCTTTAAACAAAAAACCATGCAAACCTATGGTTTAACAGCCGAACAGGTTGATTGGGCGATGAATGGTGCGAAAAATATACCCAACATTATTAGTATTATGAACAGACCTGGTGAAAGCAAACCATGGTATGACTATAAAACCAACTTTTTAGCCAACAGCACGATTCAGCGTGGTGTCCGCTTTAAACAACAATATTCCGACACACTCAATCGTGCTGAACAACAATTTGGAGTTCCACAATCAGTCATTTTAGGCATTTTAGGTGTAGAAACAGGTTTTGGCTCAAATAAGGGTTCATTCGTGACCCGTGATGCGCTCGCAACCCTAGGTTTTGGCTATGAACGTCGTGCTGCTTATTTCCAAGATGAGCTAGCAGCTTTAATCGCTTGGTCATACCGCGATGGGATTCCAACCAACTCGGTAGTTGGCTCATACGCTGGCGCAGTGGGTTACCCACAGTTTATGCCGAGCAATGTAGCCAAACTCGGTGTCGACTACGACGGCAATGGTCATGTTGACCTTAGAAATTCCGCTGTAGATGCCATCGGCTCGATTGCAAATTATTTAGCACAACATGGCTGGCAACGTGACCAACCGATTGCATTTGCAGCCCGTTATGCTGGCAATAATCCAGATAGCGTTATTTCTAAAGATTTAACACAGCCCGTACCCTACGGTGTGCTAAAGGCTCAAGGCATTAGCCCATTGAATCCTATCGTAAAAATAGATGACTTAGATCTTGTGAATGTCATTCAATTGCAAGACAGTTATGGGCCAATTTATTACATTACCTACCCCAATTTTCAAGTCATTACCACCTATAACAAAAGTCGTATGTATGCCACTGCTTTATGGCTCCTAGGTAACGAAATTACAAGCCAATAAGGCTTGTAATTTAAAACTGACAAAAAATGTCAACATTTTTTTTAGCCAATTTGATCACATTTCGCACTTTCTACATATCTTGTTACATTATTGATTATTTTTTATACAACAAATGTTATTTTTTCGTACAATTTTAAATTATTTTAATTAAACACTAGACAGCGGAATCGGAGGATGAATATTATCCATTTCGTTAAATGTAGTTGCAAAAGTGAAATATCAGACATGTTGGTATGAATATCAATCACTTGAATGATTCATGCTAAATGTCCTTGGGAGATAAACAATGCAGTCGTCGATTATTAAATATATCTTAGCGGTCGCTACCACAGTTGCCCTGAGTCAATCGCAAGCTGAGATGGTTCAATCATCATCATTCAATAATGATAATGATCATTCACGTCTAGCCGCTCGTGCCCTCAACAAAGAAGCACAGAGCTTTAATTCAAATTTTAAAAACCTAAGCAGCCTTTCAATCACTGAGCGTTCTGGCGATAAAATTCGTCGCGAAACAATCGCTGCTAAAATTGAAATTCCTGAAGACGAGCCTTCAGTGATTGAAAAACTGAACGATGTTGCATCAAACACCGTACGTCGCTTTAGCCAAACAGGTACAGCGTCATGGTATGGTCGTCAATTCCACGGTCGTAAAACTGCCAGTGGTGATACATTCGATATGAATGCATTGACAGCAGCACATCGTAGCTTGCCACTCAACTGCTTTATTCGTGTAACGAATAAAAACAATGGCAAAAGTATTGTTGTAAAAGTAACAGATCGTGGTCCATTCCACGGCAACCGAATCTTAGACTTGTCTTATGGTGCTGCAAAACAACTCGGCATTACCAACAGTGGTACAGCAAGAGTCAATATTGAACGTGTAGATGGTCCATCTTCATAAGGCTCCCTATGAATTTGCATACATTTAACAAAAAAACCGCTTATGCGGTTTTTTTATATCTTGTGTTTATATATGGGCTTCACGTATATCAGCTCCGCCCTATCTTGATCCAACATTTTTTTGCTTCGTTTTGACCAACACATCAAACTGAATTATATTTTTAGCTATACCCGATTAAACTACGCGAAGGACATCGCAATGAAAACTATTCAGGAATGGTTTGATGAATATAGCGAAAGCCACCAAGATCCCACTAATAAATTAATGCATTGGGTCTGCGTGCCAACCATCTACTTTTCCATCATCGGCATCTTGGCCAATTTTAGTGTGTTGTTGGCGGCATTGGTGTTTATTTTAGCCCTCATTTTTTATGCGCGTTTAGATGTCGTATTAGCCATTGCAATGGCTGCCCTCACCTTGGTCATGGCATGGCTTATTTTTCTCTTACCGAAGGGCTTTGGTTTATATATTTCGCTGTTTGTTTTGGCATGGATTGGCCAATTTTATGGACATAAAGTTGAAGGGAAAAAACCTTCTTTCTTTAAAGATCTTCAATTTCTCCTGATTAGCCCTATTTGGTGCCTAGATGCATACCTAGGTAAAGTTAGCGCAAAATGGGAAACACGCCATAAAACGCAAATGACGAGTATTTAGCACATATATTTTTTAATTATGCTGAGAATTACTTTTTAAAATGTATTTTTCAGCTTTTTTAGTCTATTTCAATATGCAATTCGAAGGGCTTAAGCAAAGTTAAAATAAATACAGCAATCCATAAAAAAACAATAAACTTGCCACAATACTGAGGAGCATTTTTTGGGTGATTGCTGTTATTAAAATGCAAAAAATAGCACCATAAATATATTCATTATGCCCCATGCCTTTCCATGTAGCATGATCAAAAAACACGATAGGTGTTGCAATTGAAATCATTAAACAGGGTACAGCATATTTCAGCATACACATCATAAATTTAGGCACAACAACACCTGTTTTCGGCTCCAAAAAAAGATAACGATTAAAAAATGTCACCATTGCAAGACTGATTAATAATACCCAACTCATGTTTAAGCCTCCTGCAATGTATCGAGACATGCTGATACAAACATACCGCTCAACCCAGCAAGTAAAATCGCCACATCCAATTGCATCCACGTTAAAACAATGGCCATAACAGCAGAAACACATATCCCAACGATCGCAATTTTATTTTTAATGAGAAGAATCGCCATCACAATAAAAATGGACACAATCGAAAATTCTAAATGAAAGCTATTTAAATCGGGAATCCGAGTAGCCAAACGTATTCCTACAAGGCTAAAACCCACCCAACAGACATAAAAGCTCAAGCCAGCCCCAAGTAAATACCAATATGGACGGTGATGTTTTAACATTGCTGTCGCGTATAGCTCATCTGTCAGTAAAAAGCCAATCGTGATGCGTTGAATAAGTGGCCTATGACCGATGTCTTTTTGAAGTTGTAATGCATATACAAAATGCTGACTGGTGAGAAAAAAATAGTTAACACAATACTAAAAATTGATGCGCCTGCAGTCAGCATACTTAAACTGACCAGTTGCGCAGTGCCAGCAAATACCAATGCTGACATTCCTAAGGCTTGCATAAATGTTAATCCAGCATGCACAGCAACAGAACCTGCCAGCACAGCCCAAGGAATAACAGCAATTGATAATGGCAATATATCTTTCATGCCCTGCAAAAAACCTAAAGATGGGTGTTTATTATCCTTACAATCTGACCTATTCATCGCCAACCACTCAATTCAACATTTTGACCTTGCCAATATGCAACTTCAGCACGTGTGATACTTGTACAAAATTGCTCATGTTTTTACTCAAATAGTAGAAGCACACGTTGAATAAGCTTCAATTGTCTTAACACAAGATCATCTTATTTATGATGCAATGTATATTGAGCAGGTGTACAGCCTAAGGATTTTTTAAAATGTCGATTAAAATGGCTTTGATCTGAAAATCCGCACAATTGCGCTGTAATGGCAATCTCTTGACCCTGTTTTAATAATTTTAATGATTTACGTAAACGGCACTGGATGAGCCATGCATGTGGTGGCAATCCTGTATGCTTTTTAAACTGTCGTAACAAATACCACTGGCTTAAGCCCACCATTTGCGCTAAATCCGCAAGCTGGTGCTCTTTTTCTGGCTCAGCGACTAAAAGATCTTGGATAATTTTTATTTTATCCTGCACCTCGGTGCATATTTTAAGTTGTTGTTTTTGTTTAGCATACTTACTGCACAAATAGGCCACAGTTGACACATATAAACTTTGTTTAAACAACACATTTTTAGGTTGTATTAACAAGTCAAAGAGTAAATTTAATTGTTCAGCTAGCCCCTGATCATGTATGACAGCTTAAGGAAACCAAGGTGCCATACTACGCTCATTAAAAAATCGCAGCTCATCTCTTTGATCATTTCAGGTGTTGGATAAATAGCTCGATAACACCAACCCGTTTCAACAGCCGATGATCCCGTATGCACCTCATCAGCATTGACTAAAATAATGTCACCTTTGCGTGCAATATGTTGAGAGCCCGTACGTAAGAAGGATTGCGCACCTTCATCAATCAAACCAATACAATAGCCCTCATGTGTATGTTTTGAAAAATGTGTTTGTTGATAGGATGCTTTTAAGAGCTCTAAGCCCCCCCCCAACTCTTGGACATGCCAATAATCTACAAACTCAATCACATTAGTGTCTTGCATACTCATTCCTACGCGCTAAGAATTTACATTAGCAAGAACGTATGAAAAGCATAGAACAAAATTGCTCTCCACTTCATAAAATATACAATTATTGGTAAATTTTACCCTGATGTTTCAGCCAACCATCCACATGGCGACCATTTGGATCATGATGCGTCCAATGAATTACACCACCTTGCGCCGAATATTCGTACTCACCATAAAATTCCACAGTATCTCCTTTTTGCAAATGATCAATTCGCGGTGAAAGATCAATATTATGTGCAACCAATACTGTCTGCCCATTATTCAACTTTAAAATAAATTTTTGATGGCGCGATCCTTCGTTATCATCTTTTAACACAGCTTTAACTGTACCGACAGATTGCACCTGTACATTACTTTTCTGTTGAGCAAAGGCTTGCTGAATTTTTGCAAGGTCATCCTGCGATACAGTATCTGTATTTTTTTGATGATCAAATGTTTTAGGCGTTTCTTTTGGCTGAACTTTGGACTCATTTGCCTGTTCAGCTACAGATACCTGCTGCGATACAGATTGCTCTGATTTAGACCCTACATCTAAACCCAAATATGCTGCAATCAGTAAAACGATGACCGAGCCAATTCCAAGATGTGTTTTATTCGCCATTTTTAATCTATTTCTTCCTCTATTTGCTCATTATCTTAAAGCAGTTCATCACATTCTAAATGCACAATTTTGCTGCAAACTTACAAAACTTAAAATAATGTTCATATAAAAGTGCAAACATAAAAAAAGCCCCCAGTGGGGACTTTTTTTAACACTTAATTTTTAGCGAAATCGCAAAAAATTATTGTGCAGCAGCAGCTTGAGCAGCAGCAACTTCGTCAGCGAAGCTCATTTCTGCTTTTTTCTCAATACCTTCACCAACTTCGAAACGTACGAAGTTTGCTACAGTAGTTGAAGTCGCTTTAAGAATTTCAGCAACTTTCTTGTCGTTGTCAATTACGTACATTTGGTTAACAAGTACAACTTCGTTAAGGTACTTTTGAACTGAACCAGTAACCATTTTTTCAACGATGTTCGCTGGTTTACCAGATTCAAGTGCTTTAGCTTCAGCGATTTCTTTCTCTTTAGCGATAAGATCAGCAGAAACGTCAGCTTCAGTTACAGCAACTGGGTTGAACGCAGCAACGTGCATTGCCAAACCTTTACCAGTAGCTTCGTCACCTGTGTAAGATACAACAACACCGATTTTTAAACCGTGTTTGTAAACAGCAAGGTTTTCGCCTTCAACGATAGTTGCGCGACGAACTTGGATGTTTTCACCGATTTTTTGAACAAGAGCAATACGAGCTTCTTCAACTGTAGCGCCATCTTCAAGTTTTAATTCAGCAATTTGAGCAGCATCAGTTACGTTTGCAGCAAGCGCAGCAGCAGCAACTTTAGCAGAGAAGCCAGCAAAGTTTTCGTCTTTAGCAACGAAGTCAGTTTGGCAGTTAACTTCTAAAAGAAGCGCTTTGTTACCTTCTTGAGCGATAGTGATCGCACCGTCAGCAGCAATGTTACCAGCTTTTTTAGCTGCTTTTGCTTGACCAGATTTACGAAGGTTGTCAATCGCTAATTCGATGTCACCGCCCGCTTCTGTTAATGCTTTTTTACATTCCATCATCGCAAGACCAGTACGGTCGCGCAATTCTTTAACCATGCTTGCTGTAACTGCAGTCATGTTATTCTCCTAAATACGGTAGAAAATGAATTCTTTTTAGAACAGAAACGGCCCAGAGGTATCTCATGGGCCGCCTGCATACATAACGCTTACTTTGCCACCATCACATGTCGCAAAAATGACAAGCTCACGTCAAACGCATTAAGCCTCAGAAGCAGGAGCTTCTTCGCCTTTAGCTTGTGCATTTGCTTGTGATTGAGCATATTCTTTACCAGCAAGAATCGCGTCAGCCATAGCAGAAGCATAAAGAGTAACTGCACGGATCGCATCGTCGTTACCAGGAATAACGTAGTCTACGTTGTCTGGGTTAGAGTTTGTATCAACGATACCGATTACAGGAATACCAAGGTTTTTAGCTTCTTTAATTGCAATAGCTTCGTGATCAACGTCGATTACGAATAATGCGTCAGGTAAACCACCCATGTTTTTAACGCCGCCAAGACCGCGTTCAAGTTTTTCCATCTCACGAGTACGTTCTAAAGCTTCACGTTTAGTAAGCTTAGCGAAAGTGCCATCTTGAGATTGAGTTTGAAGGTCTTTTAGACGGTTGATTGACTGGCGAAGAGTTTTCCAGTTAGTCAACATACCACCCAACCAGCGGTGATCAACGTATGGTTGACCTGCGCGTTGAGCTTGTTCACGGATGATTGCAGAAGCTGCACGTTTTGTACCAACGAACAAAACTTTGTTCTTTTTGCTAGCCAAGTTGTTAGCAAAGTTCAAAGCATCATTTAACGCAGGAACAGTGTGCTCAAGGTTGATGATGTGAATTTTGTTGCGCGCGCCGAAGATGTATTCGCGCATTTTTGGATTCCAAAAACGTGTTTGGTGACCGAAGTGAGCGCCAGCTTGAAGAAGGTCGCGCATGCTTACGTTGTAATCTGCCATTTTCTTTACCTTAAAGTTTGGGTTAGGCCTCCATATACCCGCATTCTCCACCTAAAAAGGCACCCAGAGATATGTGTCGATATATGTGCGGATTTTAATGCCCCATCGCACAAAGCTCGTGAAAGATATTCACGAAAAAGCATTTGATAAAATGGGCGGCTATTTATACCATAGTCACATACAAATTTCCAAAAGTTTTTAGAGATCATGAACAGTACTTACGAAGCTCCCCGCCGTTTAATTAAAACTCCAGACGAAATTGAAAAAATGCGTGTGGCTGGTCGGCTGGCTGCAGAAGTTTTGGATATGATCAAACCGCATATTGTTCCAGGTGTGACTACCCTCGAACTTGATACGATTTGTCATGACTATATTGTCAACAAACAAGATGCTATTCCAGCATGTTTAGGTTACGGTGCAGCGCCTGGTCGCCCAGCGTTTCAGCATGTAATTTGCACATCTGTTAACCACGTGGTATGCCACGGCATTCCATCTGAATCTAAAGTGCTGAAAAAAGGCGACATCCTCAATATTGATGTGACTGTAATTAAAGATGGTTATCATGGTGACACCAACATGATGTATATCGTCGGTGGTGAAACATCTATTTTGGCCAACCGTTTGTGTAAAGTAGCTCAAGAAGCAATGTACCGTGGTATGGAAACTGTTAAACCTGGTTCTACCATTGGTGACATTGGCCATGCGATTCAAAAATATGTTGAATCTGAACGTTTTGGCGTAGTACGTGAATATTGTGGTCACGGTATCGGCACAGTGTTCCATGATGAGCCACAAGTATTACATTATGGCCAAGCAGATTCAGGCATGATTTTAGAAGAAGGCATGACTTTTACCATTGAACCTATGGTAAATGGTGGTGACTGGAAAACTAAACTTCTTGGTGACAAATGGACTGTGGTAACTAAAGACCACAGTTTATCTGCTCAATACGAACATACGATTTTAGTGACTAAAACCGGTATTGAAGTATTAACTGCACGTCCAGAAGAAGATTTATCACGCTTCCAAAACTAAGTGTGAGATAAACATAAAAAGGCCGCCCTGTTGCGGTCTTTTTTATTGCGCATGTGAAATGGTATATCACTCTATTTTTCTCAAAAAATTTAGATTTAATCTGTAGTTCTCTTTTATCCATATTCATATTAATGGCTAAAAATTCAAAATAAGTTGAAGTCTCCACTTCATTTTTATGCTTTTTCAAAATTTATGTAGACTTTTTTATGATTAAGCCAATTCACACTCCCCTTTATGCACCATTTTAGGCTAAGATAATGTGCTTTTTAATTTTTAATCCCTATAAGAAGGAATACTGCCGTGGACGTACGTCTCTCTGATCGTGTAAATGCCATCAAACCGTCCCCAACTCTTGCTGTAACGAACAAAGCAGCTGAATTGAAAGCTGCGGGTAAAAACGTTATTGGTTTGGGCGCTGGCGAACCTGATTTCGACACACCACAACACATCAAAGATGCAGCAATTGCAGCAATTAACAACGGCTTTACAAAATATACAGCTGTTGACGGTACTCCAGGCCTTAAAAAAGCAATTATCGCAAAATTAAAACGTGATAATAATCTTGACTATGCAGCAAACCAAATCTTGGTTTCTTGTGGTGGTAAACAGTCATTCTTCAACTTAGCACTTGCTTTGTTAAACAAGGGCGATGAAGTGATCATCCCTGCACCATTCTGGGTAAGCTACCCTGACATGGTCATCATCGCTGAAGGCGTGCCTGTAATTGTAAAATGTGGTGAAGAACAACGCTTCAAAATCACACCTGCTCAATTAGAAGCAGCAATTACTGACAAAACTCGTTTAGTTGTTTTAAACAGCCCATCAAACCCAACAGGTATGATCTACACTAAAGCCGAATTAGAAGCTTTGGCTGAAGTTCTTCGTAAATACCCAGAAGTTTATATCGCTTCTGACGATATGTACGAACCAATCCGTTGGGACGACGAATTCTATAACATCGCAACTGTAGCGCCTGACCTTTATGACCGTGTAATCGTTCTTAACGGTGTATCTAAAGCTTATGCAATGACTGGCTGGCGTATCGGCTACGCAGCGGGCCCTGCTAAACTGATTGGTGCGATGAAAAAAATCCAATCTCAATCAACTTCAAACCCAACTTCAATTTCACAAGTTGCTGCAGAAGCTGCATTGAATGGTCCTCAAGACGTTCTTGAGCCAATGATTGAAGCATTCAAACGCCGTCACGACTTAGTTGTGAAAGGTTTGAACGACATCAATGGTATCACTTGCCTTCCTGCTGACGGTGCATTCTATGCATACGCAAACATCCGTCCTTTAATTCGTGCAAAAGGTTTAAAATCTTGCACAGAATTCTCTGCATGGTTGTTGGAAGAAACTGGTGTTGCAGTAGTTCCTGGCGATGCATTTGGTCTAGGTGGTTACATGCGTATTTCTTATGCAACTGCAGACGAAGTACTTGTAGATGCGCTTGCACGTATTAAGAAAGCTGCTGATTCAATCGAAGGCGTAGATGCTGCGATTGCTTCAATTGCTGCTGAAAAATAATTTGATTTAAATATCAAATTTGAAAAACCCGCGAATTTCGCGGGTTTTTTTATACCTACTCATAAGTCATGAGATAAATCAAAGCACTCCATCTTCCCACACAACCAATTAAATGAAATTCACGATTCAAGCTAGATCAGTAAGCTCATTTGGCCTTTTTTCCAAAAAAATTAACTCAAATACAAAACCTAAAAACTTAAAATTGACTTTTGCATTCAAATATTGAATTTGCATTCTTTTTATATATTCAGCTATGTTATTCAAACCAGTTCCTTTTTAGAACCCACAACCAACCACAAAATTAATTTATCTCGAGAAATAGCAATGAATATAAAAGAAATGACTGGACTTGAAATTTTAAAGGCAATGATGCAAGGCCAAATTCCACCAGCAAGCATTAGTGAAATCATTCCTATGCAACCGCAAAAGATTGAACAAGGTCATGTAGAGTTTGTTGTACAAGCTGATCAGCGCCATTTAAACCCACTTGGTGGGGTACATGGTGGCTTTGCCGCAACGGTATTAGATACGGTCACAGGATGCGTCGTACACTCAGCATTAGGTGCTGGTATCGGCTATGGCACGATTGATCTCAATGTCAAAATGTGTCGCCCAATCCCTAAAAACCAAGAGCTACTAGCAATAGGTAATTTAATTAATATCAGTAAAAATTTAGCCATTTCGGAAGGGAAAATTATTGATGCTGAAGGAAAGATATATGCACATGCCACTGCAACATGCATGATTATTCATCCTTAAAAAGTTTTCTGCTCGCATGGTCATGCGAGCATTTAATTTTTAACTTTAAATAGCGGACTGCAATGCACGAATTAATTGATGCTGCGTCAAATCAATTCGATTGCTACCTTTCTGAAAGCAATAATATTTGAGTGTGCTATCTAGCTCAACACTTAACACTTTCTGTTCAGACACAGACCAGACTTTTGATCGGTTTGAACCAGAGAGTGCACTACCCGCCAACTGAAATAAAAACAGATCATGATCACGCTGCAAGGGAATGCGACGGCCGTCATCCTTATGTTCAAAGCGCAAATGACAAGAGGCATTAATTAACCACTTTTCACTAAACCATAATTGCAATAAATCACCCAACTGCAAGTCACGATGACCCAAAGGCCAAACGTTAACATACGCACCTTCTACAGGTGTTTGATATTGAGTTTGATCAGCAATAATCGACAAGTAGTTGTCTTGATAGAATTTGAAATTTGAGAAGATTTGAGAAATGCTAAGCGTATTCATTCGCTTTCTCCTATTTAGCCATTTTAGTGCTGGCAAGTTGGGTTTAAATCCACACTGTCTAAGCTTTCGCCTAAACGCTCTGTTGTTAAATTCAGACTATCAACTGAATTTTATTTTTGCAAGCCCACATTTAACATTTCAGTAAAATTAAATTCTTTTGCGCAAATAAACAACATCCAAATCAAATATCAACGAAAGATCGCAATTTCTTCTTGACCCTCCCTCAAATGTCCTTATAATCGCACTCAGATTCTCCCATAGCTCAGTCGGTAGAGCGACGGACTGTTAATCCGCAGGTCCCTGGTTCGAGCCCAGGTGGGAGAGCCAAATACTTAAAAAAACCGTTCATTGCGAAACGGTTTTTTTATTAACTATTATTTTTACTTTTCTTTCTTTTCATTCCTTTTAATCATCTTTACTCACGATTAACTTGCACTCTAGCTCAAAAAATCCAACATCCTTACAACACAATGCTAAACAAGCAACAAACCAAACAGAGTGTTTCTCAACATCTCAATTCAACAGATTTAACACCCACCCAATACCCAGCCTTAAAAATAAAGTTCTTTCAAAAAGTAAAAAATGATTTATGAGAAAAGTCTAATACTGCTTAAATTTAGCATCAATTTTTAAAAAACATTTTAGCAAGATTATGCAATATCGTATTTAACAAGCATTTTTTTTGATTAAATAAAATTTACGACTTGTCAGCAAAATACCAATATTGATAAATAGCTAAGAAAAACAAAAAAACCGCATAAATGCGGTTTTTTTGGTTGCATTGACTGCAACATAAAGCAATCGCATGGGCGTAAAGTCCCACTTATATTGCTCTATATAGAGAAAATAACCATATTTTTAATCTTTGTCAAAGTTTCAATATAAACCCACAACCCTTTTAAACCATAAAACCAACGACAAAAATTATAACAACAGTCTAAAACTTCTCTCAACTCAAGTTAGATATCACATGCCCTATTGATTCAAAAAAATGCCGACTTCAAGTCAGCATTTTCATGATCATGTTATTCAACAACGTTAAATGCCAATGTGTATTTATAACGTTTTAACTGATCCCCTTTTGCAGTAAACGGTTGCTGATAATCTACAGTCAAAAGATACTGGCCTTGATCTTTAATCACAAAATTTAAGTGACCTTTATCATCAGATTGCAGGGTTTGATAAACACGATCTGTACGTTCAAAAGCATAACTTTGTGCCAACACCGATGCTTTTACATCTTTCACACCTTGAGCAGAGTCAACAACTTGCAACTGAATTGGCTGATTTACTTTCAACGTATTTGGATGACTTATAAAACGCACATCAAAACCTTCATGCACATGCTTTACAGAAACATCTGACATAGTACGACGTGAAATAAAAGTTTCTATAATTTCCTGTGTTTCTACAGTTTTAACTTTGCTATTTTTTTTCAAATCAGATTGATACACCACATTTGCTTTAAGCGGCTTAGCTTCATCACGTTTTGCTTGAATTAGCGCTTTCCACCGCCCATCAACCAAAGCAAAGCGAGATGCAGAACCTTGTTTTACGCCACGAATACGGTAAGTACCATCTTGTTTATTTTCTAAACTAAAACTACTTAATGTTTGAGTTTTTGCCCAAGCATCATCTGCAATTTCAATTTTTTCACCGTCAGGCGTGTGATAGTGGAATTTGAAATTCTTAATCGCGATCTCAGACACAAAAGGATTGTCATAAAAGCCTGAAACCACTGCGCTATAATTATTAAAAGTCTGATAATTTAATGGTGCATTATAAGGATAGTGCGCAAAACCTGCTGTACTCAACAAGCCCAATGACAAGAACATCCAAGGTTTTAAAAAAGAATGCATAAAAATTTGAATCATCGATTAATAATGTCGACATTTTAAAAACCAAAAACCCAATTGTAAATGATTATCAATTATATTTATTTATTGGTATAAAAAATCCCCCATTTATGGAGGATTTTTTTAACTTAAGCAGCCTGAACTGGCACACCACTATGAAAACGAAATAATTCATCAGGTGAACTAATCAGATTCTTTTCTACTTCACGAATATGATCAATCCGCTCCTGAATATCTTCTTTCGGGTTTTTCAGTTTAGACGTCGTAGCTACATCCATTGCAAGCGACAGATAGTCCTCATAATGGCGTGATTCAGACTTAAGTAAATAACGGTAGTAACGACCTAACTCTTCATCTACACGCGGTGCAAGCGCATAAAAACGCTCACATGAGCGTGCTTCTACAAAAGCACCAATCACCAAAATATCAATTAAGGCTTCTGGCTCATAAGTACGTACTTCTTTTCGCAAACCACCCGCATAACGACCAGCACTAATTGCCGTCCACTCTTGACCGCGCTTTGCCATCAACTCAAGCACTTGTTCATAATGAAGCATTTCTTCACGCACCAATTGCGCCAGTTTAATCTGTAAATCTGAGAAAAAACTGTAACGGAACATCAAGTTCATGGCCGTGCTGGCAGCCTTCTTTTCACAATTGGCATGATCCTGCATCAGGATATCCAAATTATCCACTGCCATATCCAACCATGCAGTTGGCGTTTCACAGCCCAAGAAGCCAATGACTGGCTTCATGAGTTCATCATAATTAATATTCGACATTATCTTTACTATTTAATTAACGAGCGGCTTTAATCACAGCTTTCATCTGTTGCACAGCTTGTGCCAAACCAACAAATACAGCATCTGCAATGATTGAGTGACCAATGTTTAATTCGTGAATCTGTGGGATTTTCGCAATTGGCGTCACATTGTCAAGGTTTAAACCATGCCCAGCATTTACAATTAAGCCCTGAGATGCTGCATATTCAGCACCTTTCACAATACGCTCTAATTCATGTTGCTGTGCTTCTGCTGTTTCGGCGTCCGCATAAGCACCCGTGTGCAATTCAATGGTCGGCGCACCACATGCAACAGCCGCATCAATTTGCGCAAAATCAGCATCAATAAATAATGACACTTCACATCCGATTGCTGCTAATTCTTGTGTCGCTTTTTTAACATCTTCAAAATGCCCCACCACATCTAAACCACCTTCTGTGGTAACTTCTTGGCGTTTTTCAGGCACAAAACAAACATGATGAGGTTGGATCTCTTTTGCAAAAGCCACCATTTCATCTGTAACTGCCATTTCCAAATTCATGTGTGTTTTTAATACAGGACGCATACGACGCACATCATCATCTTGAATATGACGACGGTCTTCACGCAAATGCAAGGTAATACCCTCTGCACCTGCTTGTTCGCAAATCAGCGCCGCATTTACAGGATCTGGGTAAGTGGTGCCACGTGCTTGTCTTAAAGTCGCGACATGGTCAATATTTACACCAAGTAATGCAGCCATAATATTTTCCTAAATTACGCTTTCGTTTGAGAATTCTGTATCCAAAGCTGGCGACTTTTTAAAGGTCTGTCACCCAACAAAGAGCTAATCATTTGCCGATAGAGCTTAGAGAGTAATTGTAACTGTTCTGAATTAAAATCCATACCCTTTTCATAATTACACATAGACAAGATCTGCTGTCCACTTAAGCTCGCTCGACTGGCTTGCACAATCGGCATAAAGCCTGCATTCAGTTGAAACTGATAATACTGTAGGGGATTAATATCGGCCTGTGATGCATCAACAGAAAAGTCTAATGGATAACCCAATTCTTCAATCAATTCATGTTCAAATTTTCTTAAAATTTGCCTTAAAAATTCATTTGGATTGATCTGCCGGGCCATCGTTTGCAAACTACTTAGGGTTTCTGCATATTGTAAAAATGTTTGAGGCATTTCTACTTCTAATGGGCATAGTCGCAACAAAATTTCATTTAAATAAAAGCCAGAAAAGAAGGCATCACCAAAAAAGAAAATCGGCTGATTGACAATTTCTAATTTTGTAAAATTTTTTAGATCAGATTTACCTGATGCTTGCAGTGAGATTGGCTGATATTGAGGAGGTGGCGTTTGCCTAAGAATACCATCGACACGGCCGTGTTCTTGTGTAAATAAATGCACAATATGACTACGTTCACGGTATTTTCTATGATGGATGAGATAACCATGCAAAATTTCATTACGCATGATTCAGGCAATTATTCCTTGCTCTGTTTATCTTGTTCTTTACTGCTATCTTCTTCACCATCTGGAATGATAGCTCCAACTACAGCTGCAGTGCTTTTCACTACACCTTTCGTCGTTTTATACGCAACTTTAACAGGAACAGTCACAATTTTAGTAATACAGCCTTGTAGTAAAAAAACACTCGCTACAATGAATACAACTTTTATCATGACCATTCCTTTTAAAGTTTAAACTTTAGATATCGCTATATCCTAAGCTTTTTAATGCACGCTCATCATCAGACCAACCGCCTTTCACCTTAACCCACAGTGTTAGCATGATCTTTTGTTCGAACATTTTTTCCATGTCCACACGTGCATCCATACCAATTTTTTTCAGCTTCGCGCCTTTTTCACCAATCACAATGGCTTTTTGACCTGGGCGATCCACAAAAATAGTTGCATCAATATAAGTACATGCCGCCTTCGGACGACCTGTTTTTGGATTGATGGTTGCTTCTTCTGTTTTAAATGATTCAATTTGAACCGTTAAATCATACGGAAGTTCTTCACCCAATTGACGCATAATCTTTTCACGAATCACTTCAGATGCAAGGAAGCGCTCTGAACGATCTGTAATTTGATCCATTGAATACAGTGGTGGCTGGAATGGCAAATACTTTTCAATTGTGTCACGCAGGTGATCTAAGTTTGCACCACGTAATGCTGATACAGGAACAATTTCCGCAAAATTCATCAGTTTTGCACGTTCTTGAATCAATGGTAATGCGTGGTTCTTGTTTTCTAGCGTATCAATTTTATTGATCACAAGAAGCACAGGCATATCTGCATTTTTAAGTTTTTCCAAAACTAAATCATCGTTTTGAGTCCACTTATCTGCGTCAATCACGAATAACACAAGGTTAACGTCACGCAGTGCCGAATGCGCCGCACGGTTCATCATTTTATTGATAGCGCGAACTTCTTTTTTATGCATCCCTGGTGTATCCACAAATACAGCCTGAGATTTTTCTCGCGTATCAATACCAACAATTTTATGTCGTGTAGTTTGTGGCTTACGTGAAGTAATAGACAATTTTTGACCCAAAATATGGTTCATTAATGTCGACTTACCTACGTTTGGACGACCAACAATCGCCACAAAACCACTTTTGAAGTCTGACGGAATTTCAGTACCTTGGGCACTAAAAAACTGACTAATTAAATCGTTACTGTCGCTTTGCGACTCGTGATCAGCATCAACGTGATCGGAATGAGTAGTCATTAAGACTTTTGCTCCAAAATTTTTAAAATATCAGCCGCCACTGCTTGTTCAGCAAAACGACGACTTGATCCTTCACCATATTGCACAGCAATACCCTCAACAATACATTCAACTTTGAAATGCTGATTTGGAGCATCACCTTGAATATCTATCACATCGTAAACCGGGAGAGGCTTTTTACGTGCTTGTAAATATTCTTGCAATCGCGATTTTGGATCCTTCAATTGATCTGTTGGTTCAATGTGGTCTAAATAAGGTACATACCATTTCAGCACGATTGGCTCTAAAACCTTCAGGTCTTGGCAATCCACATAGATTGCACCAATAATCGCTTCTACCGTATCTGCCAGTATAGACTCACGATGATGACCGCCAGATTTCAACTCACCCGTACTTAAAATTAAGTTTTGGCTGAGTTTTAAATCGTTAGCAATTTTACCAAGTGCTTCCTGACGTACAAGCGTTGCACGCATACGCGTTAAACGCCCTTCATTTTCATCAGGATAAGCGTGGTATAGATAATTGGCAATTATCATACCCAACAATGAATCGCCTAGATATTCTAAGCGTTCATAGTTGTATTTGTGGCTCACCGATCGGTGGGTCAACGCCAGTTTCAGCAATTCAGGCTGTTTAAACTGATAACCGATTCGACTCGCTAAACGGGCCTCATTTAGCTTGGACTGAGCTTTGATCAAAACGTTTCTCGAACTTTAACACAATATCTATATTCAATAAGAATGGCTTTCTTATCTCATAATCTTTATTTACTTGGATACCACTTACATTTGTGACTTGAGCAATATCCGCAAACTTAACATCTCTTATGTTGTTCATTGATAACCGACGATCCATCTCTTGAACAAATTTAGCAGGTGCAAGGTTTTTTTGCCCATTTAACAATTGCTCTTCGATTTGATTATTAATCAATCGATCATCTAAATATGGTCCCCAAACAGCAACTGCAATTTTAATAATAAATGCAATACCTATGACTGCAAATAGAATTGCAATATAAGACGCCCCTTTTTGATGTCGCATTTTTATTTTCCTAAAGACATATTAATCGATCGCACCATTTCGACCAAATGATGGGATTTTAAAGCCAGGCTCTTTATGCATCCATTTGTAGAATGCACGACCTGTTAAGTTCTCTTCTGGTACAAAGCCCCAAAAACGACTGTCAGCACTTTGATCACGATTATCCCCCATCGCAAAGTAATGACCTTCTGGCACTTTCACTTCCCAATATAAACCATTTTCATTGGCATACTTACCATTGTCAACATAGTTGATAAACGGTGCTTGACGCGCAACATTCACCCCTTCAAGTTCACGCATCGTAAATGTATGCGTACCTAAAGTTTCTTTATGATAAATAGACGTTGGTGTATCTAAACTATCTTTGTCTCGACTAAATTCAGTCGGAACTTTTGGAACCTTTTGACCATTAATAATCAACTGCCCATGATCATATACAATATGATCCCCTGGCAAACCCACAATACGCTTAATATAACTAATTGTTGGTTGTGGTGGATAACGGAAGACCACGACATCGCCACGCTCTGGCTCGCCTACGTTAATAATTTTCTTATTCACGATTGGTAAGCGTACACCGTATTCAAACTTATTCACCAAAATAAAATCACCTGTTTCTAAGGTTGGTACCATAGAGTCCGAAGGGATATTAAATGGTTCATATAAAAATGAACGCAGAATAAGTACAACGGCTAATACAGGCCAAAAATCATAAGCCCATGTAATGATGACATTTTCATTACCCTTGCCCTTGGTTTGTCTTTGTTTCCAAACCAGTTTATCCAACAGCCACACTAAAAAGAAAATTAATGTAACTGGTACAAGGATTAAATTAAAATCAAAATCCATGAGCTAAATGACCTCTGTCTTTATTATCTTTCTACTTTCAATACTGCAAGGAACGCTTCTTGTGGGATTTCAACACTACCCACTTGTTTCATACGTTTCTTACCTTCTTTCTGCTTCGATAAAAGCTTTTTCTTACGTGATACGTCGCCGCCATAACATTTTGCCAATACGTTTTTACGCATTGCTTTTACGGTTGAACGAGCAATGATTTGAGCACCAATGGCCGCCTGGATTGCCACATCAAACATTTGACGTGGAATCAAGTCTTTCATTTTCTCAACCAATGCAATACCACGATGACGTGCATCTTGACGATGACAAATCATTGCTAAAGCATCTACCTTATCACCATTAATTAACACATCAACCTTAACTAAAGATGAAGACTCGAAACGAACAAAGTTATAATCAAGTGATGCAAAACCACGTGAGCATGATTTCAACTTATCAAAGAAGTCCATGACAACTTCAGCCATCGGAATTTCAAAGGTAATTGACACTTGGTTCGCCATAAACTTCATGTCTTTTTGCACACCACGGCGCTCTACACACAATGTCATTACATTACCCAAGTACTCTTGTGGAACTAAGATATGACATTCTGCAATCGGTTCACGCAGGTCTTCTACTGTCGAACCATCCGGCATTTTAGATGGGCTATCAATGTAAATGGTTTGACCATTTTTCATGACCGCTTCATAAATTACTGTAGGCGCTGAAGAAATAAGGTCTAAATCGTACTCACGTTCTAAACGCTCTTGTACGATTTCCATGTGTAGCATACCTAAGAAGCCACAACGAAAACCAAAACCTAAAGCATCTGAGCTTTCTGGTTCAAAGAACAACGCTGAGTCATTAATTTGTAGCTTGTGCAATGCTTCACGGAATGGTTCAAACTCGCTGGCATCAATTGGGAATAAACCTGCATAAACCTGTGGCTTCACCTTTTTAAAACCAGGCAAAATTGCAACATCTGGTGTGCTTGCCAAAGTAATGGTATCACCTACTGGTGCACCAAAGATGTCTTTAATACCCGCAATAACGAAACCAACTTCACCCGCTTCTAGGATGTCAGTTTCGGTATGTTTTGGATTAAACACACCCACAGAAGTAATAATGTGCGTTTGACCTGTTGATTTCATCAACATTTTGTCACCTTTACGCACACGACCTTCTTTAATTCGTACCAGCGAGACAACACCTAAGTAGTTATCAAACCAAGAGTCAATGATCAATGCTTGTAATGGTGCATTTCGATCGCCTTGTGGCGCTGGAATCACATCTACCAAACGCTCAAGCACGCCTTCAATGCCTAGGCCTGTTTTTGCTGAGCATGTTGGCGCATCGGTTGCTTCCACGCCAATAATGTCTTCAATTTCTTGAATTACACGTTCTGGCTCTGCCTGTGGTAAATCAATTTTATTTAGAACAGGAAGAACTTCTAACCCTTGCTCAATAGCGGTATAGCAGTTTGCTACTGATTGTGCTTCTACACCTTGTGCAGCATCTACAACCAACAATGCACCTTCGCACGCAGCAAGTGAACGTGAAACCTCATACGAGAAATCCACGTGTCCTGGTGTGTCAATAAAGTTCAGCTGGTATTCTTCGCCATTTGGATGTGTGTAGTACAAGGTAACTGAGGCAGCTTTAATGGTAATGCCACGCTCACGCTCAAGCTCCATAGAGTCGAGGACTTGCGCTTGCATTTCTCGATCTTGTAAACCGCCACACGTTTGAATAAATCGATCGGCAAGCGTCGACTTACCGTGGTCGATATGCGCAATAATCGAGAAGTTACGAATGTTTTTAATATCAACAGATTTTTTAGCTTGCGCCATGGGCTACCTTGAACAAAATAAAACGCTATGCATTAAATCTCATGCATAACAAAAGCCGAATAGAAATTGCCGTGGATTATAGCAGATGGTTTTTTTAAAGTATCGAAAATAATGAACTCGTTTGCGTGCATTTCTAACCCAGCTAAACAATGAACCTAACTTGTATGTTCCCCAGTCATATCCTCTGTATGATACTGCTGAAAGTCCGTTGGATTTTGATCTGCATCTAGCGGCTGATAAGCTTGGGTAAATGAAGGAGATAAACGTTTTGGTCGACCTGTGGCAATTTCAATACAAGCCCATTGCGTATTGCCCATAAACAAAATTGCACGATCCTTTGGTCGATAAAACATATATTGGCGATATGAATACAGCGCATTAATATCACTAAGCCATGTTCGCAAAATAATTTCATCCCCCAACATCGCAGCTTTGCGATATTGAACATGATGTTCTACCGCAACCATGGCATGTTTTAAAGCCAAATATTCATTTAAACCTAAACCTAAAGCTTCGATATGCGCTGTTGCTACATCTTGCATCCAACTTACATACACCACATTATTGACGTGACCCAATACATCTATATGTTCTGGCTGTACTGTCAGTTTTAAATCAAATGGGGTACTCATGTTGGCCTTCATTTTTACTTTTCAAGATCCCTACAGTCTACGGTAAAACACATATAGGTAAATGACCAAATATTAAAAAACCGTTTCTTTCGAAACGGTTTTTAGCTATGCATTCATCAATAACCAGTTTTTTATTGAATACGCATTCCAACGATTGCACGTTGCCCTTCACGAATAATCGCCACTCGTGCAATCGTTCCTTTTTTCAGCTCAGAAACGGCTGATACAAAATCATTGGCATTATTAATGGTCTTATTGTTTAGCTGTGTCACCACATCGCCTGGCAAAATTTTCGCTTGGGCAGCAATACCATCTCGTAAGACATCCTGAATTAAAACACCACCCTTAACATCTAAACGGCTTAATTCAGCTTCGGTTAAATTGCGAATACTCACTCCCAAAACTGGCCCTTTACTTACCGGTGCCTTATTTTGTGATTGTGCAGGTGTATCATCTGGAGCAACCACTAAAGTCGCACTAATATTACGGCGCTTATCATCACGTAATACTTCTAATTGAATCGTTTGATTTGGCACAGATCGATTCAAGTTATTTAATAAATCAGAAGTTCTTGAAATTGGTGCACCATCTAATTTTAAGATGACATCACCCGCTTTTAATCCTGCTCGAGCAGCTGGAGAATTTGGAGTGACTTGAGTAATTAAAGAACCTTCAGGTTTAGATAAGTTATAAGACTCTGCTAAATTACGGTCAATATCTTGCAAACTCACCCCTAAATAAGTTCGCGTAACTTTACCGTTCTTTTTCAATTGCTCTGCGACATCCATTGCAACATCAATAGGAATAGAGAATGACAAGCCCATATAACCACCCGTTCCACTAAAAATACGTGAGTTCACACCCACGACTTCTCCACGCTGGTTAAACAATGGACCACCTGAGTTACCTGGATTTAGCGCGACATCTGTTTGAATAAATGGTACTGAGGTTTCCCCCATCATATTACGCATTTTTGCACTGACAATACCTGCAGATGCTGAATAATCAAATCCGAATGGCGATCCAATTGCTAAAACTGGCTCACCCACTTTTAATTGCTCAACATTCCCCGTGCGTAGTTCAGGAAAATTAGTCCCTGTAACTTTTAATAAAGCCACATCGGTACGTTCATCACTACCAACTACTTTGGCATCAATTTCACGGCGGTCATTCAATACAATGGTGACTTTAGATGCATCTTCCACAACATGGTGGTTCGTGAGTAAATAACCATCTTTACTGATAAAAAACGCACTACCATACGCAGTTTTTTCTTGTGGCATACGTTGCTGCGGAATAATAACTTGATTACCGAAAAAACGCTTCAAAATCTCAGGGACTTGCTGTTGTAGTAGTTCTTCTTGACTTAACTTTTTAACTACATTCACACTGACCACAGCAGGACTGACCTGCTCTACCAAATTGGAAAAATCGACAGGTGCCGCCGCTTGAACTTGCGTCGCCGCTACAGTGAAAACCGCCGCGTATAATCCTTTTTGTAGGTATTGGTTTTTCATAACAAGTATGCATCCCTTTTTATTGAAGTTTTGAAATAAAATTGTTTTTATCACAAAGTAAAAGCTTCATTCGTAACAATATGTTTAGATATACATCCTAATAAACAATAGCTTAATTATTCCTTAAAAACACACGGTGTATGAATAATATTCATCATTTTTCAATCAACAAAGGCTTGCCTTTTTGATTAAAAAGCGCTGTTATTACCAAACTTTTTTCAAATTAGCTTAATGGATATGCCTAATTTAGAAACAACACATCATTTTGATGTAATTATTGTAGGTAGCGGTGGTGCTGGCCTGAGTTTGGCCTTGTCATTACCCGCACATTTTAATATTGCAGTTTTGGCTAAATCGACACTCACCGATGCCAGCACTTATTATGCACAAGGCGGTGTGGCTGCAGTACTAGATAAAACCGACTCACTTGAACAACATATTGATGACACCATGATTGCTGGTGCATATTTATGTGAACGTGATGCAGTCAAACAGACGGTAGAGGGCGGTAAACCCTCCGTCGATTTTCTACTCGATCATGGTGTGCAATTCACCCTAGATCAGGATGAACAATTACACTTAACCCGTGAGGGTGGCCATTCACAGCGTCGTATTATTCATGCTGCAGATGCGACAGGGCGCGCAATCTCGACTACCTTAGTACAACGGGCACAAGAAAAACAAAATATTCATATTTTTGAAAACTATATTGCGATTGATTTAATTACTTCGCAGAAGCTTGGCCTTGCAGGTAAGCATCGAGCTTTAGGCCTATATGCTTTAGACGATCAAAATAATCAAGTCCACACGTTCCTTGCACCATTTACCGCACTGGCATGTGGTGGTGCAATGAAAGCTTATTTGTATACCTCAAACCCAGACATTGCGACAGGTGATGGCATTGCGATGGCATATCGTGCGGGTTGTCGTGTCGCAAATATGGAATTTAACCAATTTCATCCGACCTGCTTATACCATCCTCAAGCACGTTCTTTTTTAATTACAGAAGCCATGCGTGGTGAAGGTGCATATTTACGCCTTCCAGATGGCGAACGCTTTATGCTCCGTTTTGATGAGCGTGCCGAACTCGCACCACGTGATATTGTCGCACGTGCAATCGATTATGAAATTAAACGTTTAGGCATACGTCATGTTTGGCTTGACATTAGCCATAAACCTGCTGATTTTGTCAAAGAACACTTCCCGACACTCTATGAGCGTCTATTGGAATTAGGCATCGACATTACTACAGATATGATTCCTGTGGTACCTGCTGCCCACTATACCTGTGGTGGTGTGGTGGTTGACGAAAATAGCGAAACAGATATTGCAGGATTATATGCAATTGGTGAGACATCTTATACGGGCTTACATGGCGCCAACCGTATGGCAAGTAACTCACTTTTAGAATGCTTTGTCTACGGTATGGCCGCTGCCAAACATATTGAAACGCATCTACAGCCTGAGTATGTTTCTCCTGAAGTTCCTGCTTGGGATGATTCTCAAGTTACCAATCCTGATGAAGATGTCGTGATCTTGCAAAACTGGGATGAATTACGTCAAACCATGTGGAATTATGTGGGGATTGTACGTACGACCAAGCGTTTGCAACGTGCTTTGCATCGAATTGAAATGCTTAACCATGAAATCACAGAATACTATCAAGACTATCAAGTCAGTAAAAACCTGATTGAATTACGCAATTTGGTTTTAGTTTCGGAAATGATTGTACGCTGTGCGATGGAACGTAAAGAATCTCGTGGATTACACTTTACACTTGATTATCCAGATTTGGCTCCTGAATTACGTAAAACCGTTTTAGCACCTCCTAATTTCCAAGTCGATTGCCCACTGGTGAACGAAGACTAAAACAATGTAAATCATTGCAAACGATTTTAATAAAAAAACGCATCAGGTCGTGGCTTACACGGCCTGATATTTACCCGATTTTCAGCCTGCTATGGATGATGAATTCCATAAGCCTCTTGAGCAGCCCGAAAGCTCAATAAGTGTAATTGCACCAAATCTTCTAATTTTTGATAGCCACCTGCTAATACAAACATCATGGGTATTTGACTGCGATGCGCGAGTTTAAACACCATTTCTTCACGCTTTTGAATGAGTTCAGTACTGAACCATGAAGAACCAAAAGGATCTGCTTGATGACAATCCATCCCTGCTTGATACACAATTAAGTCCGCTCCCCAGTCTTTTGCCATTTGAAAAGCCTCATGCACGGCCAGCGTATATTGTGCAAAACTGCCTTTATCTTTATGAACATGCCGTGTCACGGAACGTGGATATGTAGGGCAACCAAAAATTAAGCCATAAATACTAAAGTTAAATAGATGACTGAAGCGTCGCGTAAATTCAGCAGTACCGTCTCCACCGTGTTGATCACAATCTAAAACAAATATTCTTTTATTGGGAAACTGCTGTGCAACCAGTGCCAAACCATTAAATGTGCAAAATGACCCACCAAATTCAGGCATCGCATGATGAAATCCTTGTGCGATATTGGCAGCAATACCATTTTTCCATGCCAGTTCTGCAGCCAAAATTTGCCCTGCATTAATATTGAGTACTGCATCACGTAGCTGTGTATTCCACGGTTTAAAACCAGAAAATGTGGCTAATTTTTCAGGTATTCCAGTATTAACAGCATCAACATAAATTGGGTCATGTAACTGTTTTAAAATTTCTATATCCAGAACTTCTGGCCTGTGGAAACGAATATTAGGCCATGTCCCCAATGCATCTGCAACCGCTTTAAGCTTTTCCATACTATTGGTATGTGTATGTGCCACATACTGAGCTGAATAGCAGACATTTAACATGCAAATTATTCCAATTGTGCTAAAGCAACATCCATTAATTGTTGTAACTCTGTGGTCCCTGGGCTAAATAACCCATTGGCCACTTGCTGTTCAAAATGCGTACTAAACGCTCGTTTTCGATGTACTGGAGAAACAGCCAAAGTAGTTAATCTTAAAAACCAGAAACCATCAATGGCATTATGTGGAATGATATAGCCACTATATTCTTGGTTTGGAATTTTTTGCGCAATCTGCGTAATGTCATAATCTACTGAAAATAAAGAACCCGCAGGAAGTCGTACTCCGTTCATAATCACTGGGCGCAAACTAATACAAGAGTGATTATCTCCCATATTCATTTTTTCCATGAGTAGAGGCTCCCCCTGTTCATCAATAAAAATATTAATTTCACCCTGTCTTAATACTCTACGATGTGCAATTTTTAGAAAAAAATTCTCTGCCATTGGGCAAGAACCCACTTTAGGCTTTTCACTCCGATTTTTTAATTCAACCACCCCAGTTCCATCACGGGTCTTAGGCAAAATGACATCCTCAATTAAATCGCAAATGAGCTTACTTTCCTCTAGCTGTGCATGTTGACTCAGTCCACGTAATGCCTTTTGACGCTGATATTCCGCTTGTAATTGTTGCTTATAATCCGAGTCTGGCGCATGTGCTAAGAATTGTTGAACTTGCAGATTTTGATCCAGATTATGCCAGTCATTGACCTCTAGCTGATACGAACTACTTTGGTCTTTTAACTGGCGTAAGTTTTTAGCTTCCCATGTCTCAAATAACTTTAAATCTTGATAATCTGCGATATCTCGTGCGGTATTTACATACTCAGCGAGCACACGTGTGGCCTGAGTATAGCCACAACCACGACGTTCACTTTGATGTGAATAATGTTCATTGAGCATTTCACTCAGTTTTACAGACAAAGGATGTACACGAGAAGTGAAAAGCTGAAGGACTTCATGATCTTTATCTGCCATTTTTATTATTCCTGTCTAACTGTTTTTATTATATTTTTTATTTTTTTTTGCAACATAAGTATTTTGTATGTCAGTCCATTTTCCCGCCTAGTAGCCAACATAAACACCAACAATTGCAATAAAGTTGGCATTTATATTCGACAAATGGTCATGCGCATTTTTCATTTACATGATTAGTCTTTATTCAGCCTCACGTGTTGGAGGGATCGAATATGTTCCTGTGACATGCGCGACGGGATCTTCTGAATCAACTGAATAAATCCACACCTCTCCCACAACCAATACTTTACCTAATTTGATTAAGCGGCATTCAGCCCGCAAATTTAATCCCCCAGTAGGCTTGCGTAAAAAGTTAATGTTCATATTTGTGGTGACAGCCAGCCCCACTAAACCAATTTCTCCCAAAATGGCCACATACATTGCAAGATCGGCCAATGCCATCATGGTGGGTCCTGAAATGGTTCCGCCTGGGCGAATATCAATGCTACTCACTTTCCACAATACGGAAGATGAACGTTCATCTACAGCCAAAATTTCACACTTTTCTAAACTCGGCGGATAGACCAATGATAAAAATTGAACCACCTCTTCCAGTTTCACAGACATTAAAAATCACCCATCACGATGTAATGGATGATTTTTAAAGTAGTTTGCTGGTGAAAACTATGACCATTTGGACAAGTGTAGTGAATTTATTTATCCAGTCATCGCAGTATTATTCATACATGGTCACAGATCTATGCAAAACTTATAAGTAGTTCATTGCTTGTGTAAAAACATGTTCAGGGCTTTGTGTCGCATCTAAGCGTTTCACACGCTGTGGTTCACGCATTGCCAAACTTGCATAACCAGACCTTACTTTCTCAAAGAAAGTGACTTTCTCTTGCTCAAAACGATCCAGCGCACCACGTGCTCGTGCACGATCCATACCCAACTCAATAGGCGCATCTAACCAAAATGTGACATCGGGCATACGACTAACAAAATGCTCATTTAGCATCTGTAGTTTGCTTTCACTTAAACCTCGGCCTGCACATTGATAAGCAAAACTTGCATCAGTAAAACGATCACAAAGTACGATTTTCCCTGCTTCTAATGCTGGCATAATCACTTGTGCAATATGTTGCGCACGTGCGGCATACATCAGTAGAAGCTCAGTATCATTACACATTTGCTCTTCGTGATTTACTGCCAAAAGTAAGCCACGAATCTGCTCTGCCATAGGTGTACCCCCTGGCTCACGTGTAAGAATCACATCTTGAGCTTGGCTTTGAAAGTGCTCATAGATTTTACGAATGAGCGTGGTTTTACCAACCCCTTCAGTACCTTCAAAACTGATAAACATGCTCACTCCTTATTTCTTCGAACGTATCACAGCAAGATACTCTTGCACTGCGCGATTATGATCTTGCAAATTTGCGCTAAATTTATGCCCACCATTGCCAGTTGCAACAAAGTAAATATTGTCTGCAGCATCTGGATGCATAGCCGCTTCTATGGCTTTTTTACTTGGTAAAGCAATTGGCGTTGGCGGTAAGCCACTCATGGTATAGGTATTATACGGCGTTGGCGTACGCAAATCCTGACGGGTAATATTGCCTGTATATTTATCACCCATGCCATAAATCACGGTTGGGTCGGTTTGTAAACGCATGCCTAATTTTAAACGGCGTACAAATACACCTGACACCTGTTCTAACTCACTGTCGAGGCTGGTTTCCTTTTCAATAATGGATGCCATTACCAGCGCTTCGTATTTATCTTTATATGGCAAATCTGTTGCACGATTCGCCCAAGCTTGATCTAAAGCTTTCATTTGACGGCTGTATAAGTCTTTTAAAATCTTTTTATCCGACTCACCTTTGGCAAAGAAATAAGTATCTGGTGCGAATAAGCCTTCAGGATGGTCAAAAGGAATATCTAATGCCTTTAACAGCTCAGCTTGAGATAAATGAGATACATCATGTTGTACCAATGGATCTTTTTTTAGTGCTTCAATCAATTGTTTAAAGGTTGTGCCTTCAATGACTAAAATGCGATTCATTTGAGCATTATCAACATTTGAAATCATTTGCATAACTTCGCGAATGCTCATACCTTCACGCACTTCATATACACCCGCTTTTAAGGTGTCGTGTATCATCAATTTTTGATACAGCTTCAAAACAATTGGAAAACTAGCTTTATCTTCCTTCACCAATCGATCGATAAAACCTGAATATGTATCGCCCTGACCAATGGCGAGCATCTGTTTTTTACCCTCAATTGGATAAGACTTAAACAAGCTCGACCATAGTACAGCACAGAGCATCACAGCCATGAGCAAAAGCACAAGTAAAATGACTTTTGGCTTTTTAGAAGCAGGCTGTGGCTTTTTATTTTTAGATTTTGGCTTAGCGGATGACATATTCATGAATCTGATTTAATTGAAGGATATGAAACAATTCAGTACAGGCCTGAACATCTAAAGGTGTCGCATTTAAGTGTGAAACAATTTTCATTGGGTGTAAGGCATTGCAAAAAAATAAGCTTTGAATATTTACTATCTCACTCATATCTATTGAGCGTTGCACACACTGAACGCCAGATTGTTGCATACGCATTAAGATGGCTGCCCGCATTACACCATGTACGCCATTATAACGAAGTTCTGGCGTAATCCATGAATCGTTTATACGAATAAAACAATTACTGCTCACACCTTCAACAACTGTCCCTTGTATATCTAAAACGAGTGCTTCACTCCAATTGCTTTGATCGGCCTCTTGTTTAAGCAATACTTGCTCTAAGCGATTCAATGTTTTAAGACCCGCCAAATTAGGCATACTCAGCCCTATCGCCTGCTCCAATACACCACTTTTAATGATGTCGTATTCAAAATTAGTTTGCGCTTTAGGATAATAAAACAGCCATACATCTGCAGGGTGCTGTGGCCAACTATAACCTCGCTGTCCTTCACCACGGCTCAACACAATTTTGACTGTGCCCGACGCTTTTGCATTTGCCTGAACAATTAATGCTAATGTTTTTAAAATAAGTGATAAATCTGCGTTTAGCCCTAATCGCTCATTGGCATGTTGTAAACGTGCCCAGTGTAAATCGTGTAATTCAAGTTGCCCTTCACGTAAACGCGCGGTACTAAAGCAACCATCCCCATAATGAAAAGCACGATCCGACAAAGCAATTGTTGCCTGTTCTGCCCCATTTTTAAAACACAGCATGCACTACGCCCCGCCTTAGCAACTTAATTTTGCGCCTAGTTTAAAAATTGTGAGTCACAATTCCTAGTGTTTATTGGTATTGCATTTTTACAGATATCAAATGCATTTCTTATTATTTTTTCTAAAAACAATCAGCAGATATTCTGCACCCAAGCTATCTGATAAATCAAAATCCAAAGGATAAATAATCATGCATACACTTAAAATTGGGGTATTGGCGGCACTCATTTCAGCGACGTCATTCAGCGCTTTAGCAAAAGACTTTCTCAACGTTTCATACGATCCGACACGCGAACTATATGATAACTTTAACAAAGACTTCGGTGAGTATTGGAAAAAGAAAACTGGCCAAGATATTACATATAAACAATCACATGGTGGTTCTGGCAAACAAGCTCGTTCTGTAATTGATGGCCTAGGTGCTGATGTCGTTACTTTAGCGCTCGCTGCCGATATTGATGCCATTGCAGAAAACTCAAATTTATTGCCTAAAGATTGGCAAAAGAAATTTCCAAATAACTCAACACCCTATACTTCAACCATTGTCTTTTTAGTGCGTAAAGGCAACCCGAAAGGCATTAAAGACTGGGGTGATTTGGTTAAAAATGACGTAGCCATCATTACACCTAACCCTAAAACATCCGGTGGTGCACGTTGGAACTACTTAGCAGCATGGGCATGGGCAAAACACCAAGCAGGCGGTAATGATGCCAAAGCACAAGAGTTTGTACGTCAAATTTATAAAAACACCAAAGTGCTAGACTCAGGTGCACGTGGTGCTACCACTACATTTGCTGAGCGTGGTATTGGGGATGTACTCCTAGCTTGGGAAAATGAAGCCTTCCTTGCACTACGTGAACAGCCGGGTAAGTTTGAAATCGTGACACCGTCTTTGTCTATTTTGGCTGAGCCACCTGTGGCTATTGTAGAGAAAAATGCCGAAAAAGATGGCAATCTGAATTTAGCCAAAGCTTATCTTAACTACTTGTACTCACCAGCGGGTCAAACCATTGCAGCAAACAACTACTATCGCCCACGTAATAGCGCTGTAGCTGCCAAATACACGTCTGTATTTAAGCCATTAAAGTTAGTCACCATTGATAAAGAATTTGGTGGCTGGTCTAAAGTACAGAAAAAACATTTTGATAACGGCGGTATATTTGATCAAATCGTAAAAACCAACAGCGCAAAATAATTTTTATTCGATATTCAAACGCTTATTTTTATATCAAACAGCAGCAATCTTCGGATTGCTGTTTTTGTTAGTCATGCCTTCAGCACACTTATCTTATAATTTCATATTAAATTCATTTTTTATTATTTTTTATGCATAAAGATTGGCGCTATTCTTCTCTGCATTGATAAACATTCAAAAAATTGAGGTCTGTATGCGCTTTTCAGCACAATTGAAACTTGGGGTAATCGCCCTCGCAGTATCAACATTTTCTTTAGGTGCTGCTGCCAAAGACTTTTTAAATGTTTCTTATGATCCGACACGCGAATTATATGAAGCGGTAAACAAAGACTTTGGCAAATACTGGGAAAGCCGTACAGGACAAAAAATTAATTTCAAACAATCTCATGGTGGGTCAGGCAAACAAGCTCGCGCCGTGATTGATGGCCTCGATGCTGATGTTGTAACTTTAGCCTTAGCTGCCGATATTGACGTCATTGCAGAGAAAACCAAAATCTTACCAAAAGATTGGCAAAAAAAATTACCAAACAATGCCACACCATATACCTCAACTATTGTGTTCTTAGTGCGTAAAGGCAATCCAAAAGCTATTAAAGACTGGGGCGACTTAGTTAAACCAGGCGTAGGTATTATTACACCTAACCCTAAAACTTCGGGTGGCGCACGTTGGAACTACTTAGCAGCATGGGCATGGGCAAAACACCAAGCAGGTGGTAATGATGCCAAAGCACAAGAGTTTGTACGTCAAATTTATAAAAATACGAAAGTGTTAGACTCAGGTGCACGTGGCGCAACCACAACTTTTGCTGAACGTGGCATTGGCGATGTACTCCTAGCTTGGGAAAACGAAGCATATTTGGCGCTTCGTGAACAACCAGGCAAGTTTGAAATCGTAACGCCATCATTGTCTATTTTGGCTGAGCCACCTGTTGCAATTGCCGAAAAAAATGCAGAGAAAAAAGGCAATAAATATTTAGCACAAGGTTATTTAAATTTCTTGTATTCACCACGTGGACAACAACTAGCAGCTGAAAACTTCTACCGTCCACGTAATGAAAAAACTTTAGCGCAATACCGTCACGTATTTAAACCACTCAAATTGGTCACGATTGATCAAGAGTTTGGGGGCTGGGACAAAGTACAAAAAGCCCACTTTGATAATGGCGGTATCTTTGACCAAATCGTAAAAACGAATAACGGAAAATAATTCCGACACCGTATAAGGAGTATAGACATGACGCATACTGTAGTTGTTCCTGGTGTAGGCGGTAGTGAATACAATCACTGGCAGTCTTGGCTTGAACGCCAGCTCATGTCATGCTCACGTGTACAACAAAAAGATTGGAACCAACCTATATTAGAGCAATGGATTGCACAATTTGTGCAAACCGTAGCTCCAATACAAGACCAAATTCAGATTGTTGCGCACAGCTTTGGATGCTTAACCACTGTAGCTGCTCTTACACAGCACCCAGAATTCAATCAAAAAATTAAAAAATTGATTCTGGTTGCACCAGCAAACCCTGCTCGCTTTGGTGAGGCTGGTTTTGCTCGTGATAGTCAAAATGACTATGAAGCTTATTTTCATCAATTAAGCATTCATGTCCCAACGACTTTAATCATTAGTGAAAATGATCCGTGGTTAGCTTTTGATGATGCACAGCGTCTGGCAAAATCTTGGCAATTGACACCAGTCAATGCGGGACTTGCAGGACATATTAATGTTGCGTCTGGTTTTGGGCCATTTCCTGAAGTATTTAACTATCTTGTTTCAGAAAAAACCATGCCACATATCAGTAAAGCTGATGACAGCAAGTATTTTTTTAAATTTGCAATTTAGTCATCGCCACTTATGCTTGAGCCAATTTTTCATATTTTTGTTGACTGACTTCAGTCAACGTTCTCTCTTTGAGGAGTAATCATGTCGCAGCGATCCCGAGTGCTGCCAGGATTTGGTCTGTCTCTAGGCTTTACCCTAGCGTATTTGTCTTTAATTGTGCTCATTCCTTTATCTGCGGTGTTTATCAAATCGTTAGGTATTGGTTGGGACGGTCTTTGGGAAATTTTAAGTTCTGAGCGAATTTTAAAATCCTTACAATTAAGCTTTAGTGCCGCCATTATTGCGGCCTTAATCAATGTCGTATTTGGCTTATTGTTGGCTTGGTGCTTAGTGCGCCATACCTTCCCAGGTAAACGTATTGTTGATGCCTTAGTTGACTTACCTTTTGCATTGCCAACTGCAGTTGCAGGTATTGCCCTAACGTCGCTGTATGCACCAACAGGCTGGATTGGTCAGTATCTTGAGCCCATTGGCATTAAAGTGGCATATACCCCGATTGGTATTACCCTCGCTTTAATTTTTATTGGTATTCCTTTCGTTGTACGTACCGTACAACCTGTACTGAGTGACTTGGAAACTGAGCTTGAAGAAGCTGCTTCTGCTTTAGGTGCAAACCGTCTGCAGATTGTGACCAAAGTGATTCTGCCGATTTTATTCCCAGCACTTATTACAGGCTTTGCACTCGCATTTGCACGTGGTGTGGGTGAATACGGTTCAGTCATTTTTATTGCAGGTAACCAACCGTTCAAAACGGAAATTGCGCCACTAATGATCATTTCTCGCCTAGAAGAATATGACTATGCAGGTGCAACGACTATTGCTGTCGTTATGCTGGTTATTTCGTTTGCAATTTTGTTCCTCATTAACTTGGTACAAGCTTGGGCGAGCCGCCGTACAGGGAGAACTGCACGATGAACGTAAACAGCAATGCTTTAGCTGAAAAATTGCAGTCACGTGATGCAACGCGTGAACCGACTTGGGTTCGTCGTACACTCATTATCATTGCCATGATTTTCTTTGCCAGCTGCTTAATGTTGCCATTGGTACTGGTATTCGTTGAAGCCTTTAAGCAAGGGGTCGGTGTCTATTTCCAAGCTTTGGTTCATCCAGATACTTTATCTGCAGTTAAACTCACCTTGCTTACGGCGGCAATTGCTGTGCCATTGAACGTCGTATTTGGTGTGGCTGCTGCGTGGTGTGTTGCTAAATTCAATTTCCGTGGTAAGTCTATTTTAACCACCATTATTGATATGCCATTTTCAGTATCGCCTGTTATTGCAGGTTTAATGCTGGTACTGATGTTTGGTACTCAAGGCTGGTTTGGTGGCTGGCTCATGGACAACGACATTAAAATTTTATATGCCGTTCCTGCGATTGTATTAGCCACTGTGTTTATTACAGTACCTTTTGTTGCACGTGAGCTCATTCCTTTGATGGAAGCACAAGGTACCGAAGAAGAAGAAGCTGCGATTGTTCTTGGTGCTTCAGGCTGGCAAACCTTTTGGAAAGTCACACTTCCAAATATCAAATGGGGCTTAATTTACGGCGTGATTCTGTGTAATGCACGCGCAATGGGCGAGTTTGGTGCGGTGTCGGTTGTTTCTGGTCATATTCGTGGTGAAACTAACACCCTACCCCTGCACGTCGAAATTCTTTATAACGAATATACCTTCAGTGCAGCTTTTGCGGTTTCATCTCTCTTGGCATTACTGGCAATTATCACCCTGATTTTAAAAACATGGGTTGAAATCCGCCAAGAGAAACAAGACAAACGCAATAATGATTCAACAGCTTCTTAAGGAATGACCTCATGAGTATTCAAGTAAAAAATATTGAAAAACACTTTGGTGCATTCCATGCGCTGAAAAATATTTCACTCGATTTTCCAGATGGCCAATTGGTTGCACTCCTTGGCCCATCTGGCTGTGGTAAAACAACCCTGCTACGTATTATTGCTGGTCTAGAATCTGCAGATGGTGGTCAAGTGATTTTAGAAGGTGAAGATGCGACCAATGTGCACGTTCGTGAACGTGAAGTTGGTTTTGTATTCCAGCACTATGCCTTGTTCCGCCACATGACTGTATTTGACAATATTGCCTTTGGCTTACGTGTACGCCCACGTGCTACGCGCCCTTCTGAAGCTGAAATTAAAAAACGTGTAACGCGTTTACTTGATTTGGTTCAACTGGGTTTCTTAGCGGATCGTTATCCTGCTCAATTGTCTGGTGGTCAACGCCAACGTATTGCTTTGGCACGTGCTTTAGCTGTTGAGCCACGTGTACTTTTACTCGACGAACCATTTGGTGCCCTCGATGCCAAAGTACGTAAAGAACTCCGTCGTTGGTTGCGTACTCTTCATGATGAATTACATATCACCTCTATTTTTGTAACGCATGACCAAGAGGAAGCTCTGGAAGTTGCCGATCAAATTATTGTGATGAACAAAGGTAATGTTGAGCAAATTGGTTCGCCACGTGAAGTCTACGAAAAACCAGCAACACCGTTTGTGTTCGACTTTTTAGGTCAAGCTAACCGTTTTGAAGGTCAAAATAGCAATGGCATTATTCAAATTGGTGAAGACCGCATTCAATTGCCACAAGCACCAAATTCGCCACAAGGCCCAGTGATTGCCTTTGCCCGTCCTGATGAACTGCGTATTCATGCACAGCCTCAAGACAATGCCATTCAAGCAACGTTCTTACGTGAAGTATGGATTGCAGGCAAAGTACTGGCTGAACTACAAGATCGCCAAGGCAATTTAATTGAAATTACCCTTACACCAGATGATGCAAAATTGCACCAATTCCGTCCAAATCAGACGGTTTGGTTAAGTGCTACTGCTTTGCATTTATTTGAAAATCAAGTCGCATAATACTTATAGATGGGGCTAGGAAAGCCCCATCATTTTTGAGGTAGTCAGAATTATGAATTTCCAACAACTTAGAATTATTCGTGAAACCGTTCGACAAAGCTTTAACCTTACTGAAGCTTCAGCAGCGCTTTACACTTCACAATCTGGCGTAAGTAAACATATTAAAGATTTAGAAGATGAACTTGGCGTACAACTTTTTATTCGTAAAGGTAAGCGTCTTTTAGGCTTAACTGAGCCTGGCCAAGCTTTACTTGGCATTGTAGAACGCATGTTGGTCGATGCCGATAATATTAAACGCCTTGCCGATGACTTTAACAAAGTAGACGAAGGTACATTGACCATTGCCACCACACATACCCAAGCGCGCTATGTGTTACCGCCGATTGTGAATCAATTTAAAAAAGAATTCCCTAAAGTTCATTTGATTTTACAACAAGCAAGCCCAGTCGAAATTACAGAAATGCTGTTACAGGGTGAAGCAGATATTGGTATTGCAACTGAATCACTTACAACTGAAAGTAATCTAGCAAGTGTGCCTTACTATAACTGGCAACACAGTATCATTACGCCACAAAATCATCCATTGGCAAGTCAAGACAATATCCAAATTGAAGACCTTGCCCAATATCCAATTATTACTTATCACGGTGGCTTTACAGGTCGTTCTAAAATTGACCAAGCCTTTGATGATGCAGGCTTAGATGTCGACATCGTAATGTCTGCCCTCGATGCCGATGTTATTAAAACCTATGTAGAGCTGAACATGGGTGTGGGCATTGTCAACAATGTTGCTTATGACAATGAACGCGACTATCGCCTAAAACAAATTGAAACGGATATTTTTGGTATCAACACCACATGGCTTGCCGTACGTAAAGGTCATTTATTACGTGGCTATGGTTATGAATTTATTTCACTCTGCTCACCTGATGCAGATATTAAAGCGCTGAAAAAAGTCGCCTACCCAGAAGATTAAACATAAAAACATAAACAAAAAGAGGCTTCGGCCTCTTTTTTTATCTTAAAAAAAATTTTTTGTGCTTTTTTTAACTTACACTATGGAACAAAAATCACCCAATATTAGGCCCGTTTATGAAACCTGCATCTATGCTTGCGCTACTCCCCCTATGTATCGCATGCCACACGCAAGCAGCAGCGCTCGAACGATCTGGTCAAAGTACATTAGCCTTCCTCGAACCCAACAATTATACGGAATTTAATTTTGGCGTTGTTACGGGCAATCTAAGTGGTGAAAACTCAAATAAAGAAGAGTTGTCCCAAGTCCTGAATGTCACTGATTTTTCAACAGGGAACTTAATTGAAGATTTCCATTTTGTGCAAAGTGCTATTAAATTACAGCTCAATCCACAGGTCTCAGTAGGATTATTACTCGATCAACCCTTTGGCGTTAAACTGAATTATGACTATTCACCTGAATCTATTCTTGGACATGAACAATTAGAAGCTATTGATATTCATCTTAAATCAGAAAATATTACTGCACTAATGGGGTATCAACCCACACCTCAATGGAATATTTATGGTGGATTGGCCTATCAAAACTTTGGTGGCGACCTGAACTTATTTGGACAAAGCTTCTATTTTTTTAACGGCTACAACGTCACCTTAAAAAATGATCGAGCATTAGGATGGCTGGGAGGTATCAGTTATCAGATTCCTGAAATTGCATTACGGGCCAACTTAACTTATCGCTCTAGAATCAAACATAAAAATCAAGCAATTGAAAGCACAGCCATGCATGGCGATTTTTCCGATCGCACTGAAATTGTCACACCTCAATCTGTTAATTTTGACTTTATGAGTGGCATCACCACACATAATCTGATTTATGGTTCTGTAAGATGGGTGGATTGGTCAAATTTTAAAATTAAGCCTAAAGGCTTTGACCAAATTATTCAAAATACCATTTCCGATTTTAAGGCCTTAACACCCACACCAGAAATTTCTGCATTTATTCAGGCATTGGCTAATTTTAATTTAATCGATTACCAATCAGATCAATGGTCAGCCAAAATTGGTATAGCGCATCAGCTCAATGCTCGCACTTTCGCAAGCTTAGAAACGGTATGGGACAGTGGTAGTGATAATCCCGCTTCAACCATTAACCCCGCAAATGGTTATAACGGATTAGGCACAGGTCTTCGTTATCAATTTAGCCCCAAAAGTTTTATTTCTGGTGGTTTGTACTATTTAAAATTTAAACCCTCCAAAGAAGACAAGGGCAGTATTTCAGTAAGTTCTATTTCAACCTTAGATGACCGTACTGCTTGGGCTTATGGTCTAAAAATTGGGCATTTCTTTTGATATTTCAATCGCGAATCTTTTAATATCAGACCATAAAAAAACAGGCCGGAGCCTGTTTTTTTATATGCGGTGAATGCAGCTTACCAATGGTAGCTCACACCCACTTTGCCGACTGGAAGCCATTCAAATTTATCATCATTGGCAATTTGATTCGCTTCGTCATCGACTGCAGCCTGCGCGCCCGTTGGGTTGCCGCTGACTGGACTTAAATTATACTGAGACAATTGTACAGAAGGATTGCCGGTATAATAAGCGCCTACTTCACCGAACACACCCCAGTTTTTATTGATTTTTGGCGCCCAGCCTAAACCAAGGTATGGCGCGATATCATTTTTATATCCCATGGTGCCGCGCACACCGCCTTGACCGGCTGCTGTACTTGCAACTTGGTAGTTTTTACCGTCAATAGATAAGGTTTCGCCCGGGTTGATACGTTTTTGCAGGTCATAGTCGTTATCGATATAGCCAATACCCGCTGCAACATATAAACCTTGCGCCCAAGGGTTTTCACTTGCGCCCCAAGGACGGATTTCAGCGTTTAAATAGACATTGTTGTTTTCCATGTCTAAATCGTATTTAGTGCCGTTGACAGATACATCATCGGTCCATGAAATATCGCCACCGTTATAACCTAGAGCTAAACCAACATAAGGATTGGCTGTCCAAAGTAAAGCACCACCATAACCTGTTGTACCCACTTCAAGGCGTGCGCCAGTTGGAATCAGTTTATTTTGATCAAATGCATAGCCATCATGCACAACTGCTGAATCGGCCATTGCTGTACCAGCTGTAGCCAACATTGCAACTGCTAGAATTGTTGTATGTAGAGCTTTCATTTTGTTTCTCCTCTCAAATAACAACATTAGATAAATTGTTTTACAAATTGATTTTTCATTCTGAGTTGCAATATAAATTAGATACCGATCACGTTTTATTCAAATTTTGCTGAGTTTTTGTTATTTTTTGATACAAATTTGACTGAGATATTGATTTTTAATTTATTTAGAGCATTTTTTAACCACATCTCGGCTTGGTTTTTAACTTCCATTCATTTTAATTATTAATTCCGATCTATTGGTTATTTTCCATCTATTTTTAGCCCAATTTAGTGTAAAATCGATGAAAATTTTTTTCTGGATGGAAGATCATGTCTCAGCTTTCAACAATCATTGAACAAGCGTTTGACAACCGTGCTAACTTCACTGCAGCAAACTGCCCTGCTGAAGTACGTGCAGCAGTTGAGGAAGTAATTGCTGGCCTTGATAACGGCTCTTTACGTGTAGCTGAAAAAATCAATGGTGATTGGGTTGTTCACCAATGGGTTAAGAAAGCGGTATTGTTATCTTTTAAATTAAATGACAACAAGCCAATCGAGTCATGTGACCTTCAATTCTACGATAAAGTAGACACTAAATTCACAGGTTGGACTGAAGAACAATTTAAAGCTGCAGGTGTACGTGTTGTACCACCAGCTGTAGCACGTAAAGGTTCTTTCCAAGCGAAAAACGTTGTATTAATGCCTTCTTATGTAAACATTGGTGCTTACGTTGACGAAGGTACAATGGTAGATACATGGGCAACTGTAGGTTCATGTGCTCAAATTGGTAAAAACGTTCACCTTTCAGGTGGTGTAGGCATTGGTGGTGTACTTGAACCACTTCAAGCTAACCCAACAATTATTGAAGACAACTGCTTCATCGGTGCACGTTCTGAAATCGTTGAAGGCGTAATCGTAGAAGAAGGTTCTGTAATTTCTATGGGCGTGTTCATTGGTCAATCTACTAAGATTTATGACCGCGCAACAGGCGAAATTCACTACGGTCGCGTTCCAGCGGGCTCTGTGGTAGTTGCAGGTAGCCTTCCTTCTAAATGTGGTACTTACAGCCTATATGCAGCAATTATCGTGAAAAAAGTTGACGCTAAAACACGTGCGAAAACAAGCTTGAACGATCTTCTACGCGACGAATAATTTTTTATTCATCTCTTTTGTGTCTCTACGATCAGTCATGATCGTAGAGATTTTTGTTTTCTAAACTATGGTTTAATTTTGCTATGAGTACGCTTCGATCTTCCGCCATTCCTGTTTCTGATCCTTCTGCGGGTTTACGTATTACGGAGATCTTTTATTCATTGCAAGGCGAAGCCAATGCAGCGGGTTTACCGACTGTATTTATCCGTCTTACAGGTTGCCCTCTACGTTGCACCTATTGCGATACCACATATTCGTTTGAAGGTGGTCAACGCCAATCATTAGAAGAAATTATTCAAACCACACTCGACTTTAAAACGCCTTATATTTGCGTTACAGGTGGTGAGCCCTTAGCTCAGCCCAATGCACTTCCACTCATGACCAAACTTGCAGATTTAGGTTGCCAAGTGTCATTAGAAACCAGTGGTGCTTTGGATGTGTCCAAAGTAGACCCTCGTGTATCTAAAGTTTTAGATTTAAAAACCCCAACTTCCGGCGAATCTGCACGGAATTTGCTTAGTAACCTCGATTATTTAACTGAGCACGATCAAATTAAATTTGTCATTTGTAATCGTGAAGATTATGAATGGTCAAAACAGCAAGTTGAACAGTTCCAATTGCATCAAAAAGTCAGCACCGTATGGTTCTCTCCTGCGTTTGCTGTAGAGAAAGGTGCTGTACGTCTTCCTCAACTTGCACGTGATCTTGCGCAGTGGATTTTAGATGACCATCTCCCTGTCCGCTTCCAACTTCAGTTGCATAAACTTCTTTGGAATGACGAAACTGGTCGTTAATAGTATTAAAGAATGTTTGGAGATTTGAACATGCGTCCTCGCGCGATTGTCTTATTATCTGGTGGCTTAGACTCTACTACTTGCTTAGCATGGGCACAGTCAAACTATGAATGTATTGCGCTTAGCTTTATGTATGGTCAACGCTCAACGACTGAATTAGTCGCTGCACAGCAACTGACTAAACAAGCAGGTGTTGAACACCGTGTAATTAATATCGACTTGGGTAATTTAGGTGGCTCTGCACTTACTGATCACAGTATTGAAGTACCTGACCATGAGCAAGAAGGCATTCCTGTTACTTATGTACCAGCACGTAACACGATTTTCTTATCTTATGCCCTCGCAGCAGCAGAAGTTTTTGGTGCTGAAGCAATTGTCATTGGCATCAATGCCGTTGATTATTCAGGCTATCCAGACTGCCGTCCTGAATTTATTGAGGCTTTTGCTAACATGGCGCGCTTAGCAACAAAAGTTGGCGTTGAAGGAAAACCTCTTAAATTTGAAACACCTCTGTTACATTTATCCAAAGCAAATATCATTCGCTTAGGTATAGAACATGGCGTAGACTATAGCCAAACGGTGTCTTGCTATCAAGCAGATGACCAAGGACGTGCTTGTGGTAAATGCGATAGCTGCCGTCTGCGTAAGCAAGGCTTTGCAGATGCAGGAGTTGCAGATCCAACACGTTATATACCGGTATAACAAGGTAGAGTTTATGAATATGCTAAAATCAAACATTATGCTTTCTATTGCAGTATCTGCAACAGCACTATTTGCTTCTGTTGCTCATGCTGACAATGACAAATTACAGCAAGCTTATAAAAGCACTAACGTTAAATCTGCGTTAATTAATGTTTGTAAAGAAGAAACTGGCAAAGGTAAAAAGCTATCTGCTGCTGAAGTCAGCAAATACTGTACTTGTGCTGTTGAAGCAGACGGTCGTTTGACGAATGCACAAAAATGGGACATCCAAAGTGCAATTAACCAAAAGAAAAGCCCTGCATCTTTAGCTTTTGTTCAAAAACAAAATAAAGATTTACAAGCATGTTTTGGCCCTCAGTTAACAGGTAAATTAAAAACCTTAACTGAAGAAGCAATGAAATCTGCTCAAGCATCTAAATAATTTTTTGATGCACTAAAAAGCCTGCAAATTGCAGGCTTTTTTATCTTTGGCAATCTCTTGCTTACGTATATCCAAGCACTCACTGTACCTCTTCGTACGAACTTCTGTATGATAGATTGATTATCTTCACTATATATTTTGATATAACAGCATCATTTTTGAAGGAACAGCCCATGTCTGATTTGACCCTACCTCAACACGCCTTCCCTGCAACAACAGGTGAAGTCAATTTAGCTGAATTGGCAACTGAATGGCTGATTGTTTATTTTTACCCAAAAGACTCAACGCCTGGCTGTACCACACAAGCAGTCGGCTTTTCTTGCTTAAAAGACCAATTTGATGCACTTAATACCACGATTATTGGTATTTCACGTGACTCCGTAAAAGCACATCAAAACTTCACTGAAAAGCAAAACCTCAGCATTAATTTAATCAGTGATAAAGAAGAAGTTCTTTGTCAGCTATTTGATGTCATTAAAGAAAAAAATATGTATGGCAAAAAAGTGATGGGCATCGAGCGTTCGACGTTTATTTTCCATGAAGGTAAATTGGTAAAAGAATATCGTAAAGTAAAAGCTGCTGGGCATGCTGAAGCAGTTCTAGAAGACCTAAAAGTCCTTCAATCTGCATAAGCACAAGCACCGCGCGCGACAAAATTACACGCACTTTTTCAAGCAAAGCTTCTCAATCAGCCTATTTTAAAATAGGCTTTTTTATTACTAAAAGATTAAAGACCAAGCAATGCTCCACATCACCAGCGCAATGAGACCATCTAAAACTTGCCATGCTTTAGGACTTTTAAACACTGGAGTTAATACACGTGCTCCATAACCCAGTGCAAAGAAAAATAACCATGATGCCGTAATTGCACCTGCTGCAAAATATGCAACAGCCTCAAATTGTGCAGAAATAGAGCCCAATAGAATAACGGTGTCTAAATAAACATGTGGATTTAACCATGTCAGACTTAAACTAATGAATATCAAATGTTTTAAGCCTTGTACACTTGCATTATTGAGTTCAATAGCAGACTGGCCACGTCGTGCTTGCTTAGCATGCATATAGCCATACCAAAGCAAAAATAATGCACCGCCCCATTTTGCTAATTGCACAATTTCTGGATAATGTTGCAACACTGTTGCAAAACCAATCACACCTAAGACAATCAAAATTGAATCTGATAGCGCACAGCTCAAGCAAATCCAAAACACATGCTCTTGTCTTAAGCCTTGCTTTAATACAAACGCATTTTGCGCGCCAATCGCCACAATTAAACTAAGGCCAACCAAAAGACCTTGAATATAGGTATGCCACATAAGCATCAAACATGAAAAAGATGAGGCTTATTATCAATGCTTCTGTTTAAAATTGAGTATTATTAAGAAAATATCAACCTAACTAAATTATTTTAAGTAAAGATCAATATGCTGAACCATAAACAATGCGATGCATTTTTAGCGGTGGCTGAAACAGGCAGTTTTGAGGCTGCGGCCATCCGTTTATCCATTACTGCTTCTGCTGTGACTTTGCGTGTACAAAGCTTAGAAAAAAACTTGGGACATATTTTAATTGTGCGTGAACGGCCATGCTATGTAACAGATGCTGGACGCAGTCTATTAAATTACTTACAACATAACCGATTACGTGAACAGGATTTTTTACATCAATTAACTGGGCAGGCTCAGAGTTTTTACACGGTCAATATTGCGACCAATGCCGACTCGCTCGCGACTTGGCTACTTCCAAGCATAAAACCCTGCTTAACTCAGCATAAAATTATTGCGCATTTTCATGTAGATGATCAGTCCGAAACGCATCTATTAATGCAAACAGGCTTAGTCAATGCCTGTATTTCCGCAGAGCCACGTGCTATGCAAGGTTGTATTGCACAGCCTCTAGGCCAAATGCGCTATCGCTTAGTGGCAAATCCTGAGTTTGTAAACACATGGTTTAGTCAAGGTCTCACACGTGAAGCCTTAACTCATGCGCCAGCGATTATTTATAACAATAAGGATCAACTGCATAGCAACTTGCTTTTGCAACATTTTGGATTAAGCCCCGCATGCTACCCACACCATGTTATTCCCTCATCTTCCGCTTTTGCTGAGGCTATTTTTATGGGTTTAGGTTTTGGCCTAGTCCCAGACCACCAAATTGAGCAACGTTTAAAGACAGGGCAATTAATTGATTTAATGCCAAAGCTAAACGTTGAAATAACGCTATATTGGCATCATTGGAAGCAACAAGCCTTGGCTCTTGATCAACTGACACAACACCTTTTACAGCATGCAAGTGAAAATATGAATGGTGCTATTAAGTAATTAATCTTATCCAAATGAATGATTAAAATAGCGAGCACATTATTTTGACTGTAACTGCCCTTTTAAACGAATATTCACTTTTTCCCCTACGCCACCATAGGCCTTTTTCATCCCAAAATCACTGCGGTTAATTGAACCCACTGCGTTCACATCCAATAGCCTTGGATTGGCTGTATTTGGCTTGAGTAAGGTCATAAATACTGTTGGTTTGGTAATGCCTTTTAAGGTCAAATTGCCATAGACGTTATAATGATCGGCATCAATAGGAACAAATTCAGTGCTCTTAAACATCATGGTTTTATATTGATCGGCATCAAAGAAATGTTCACTCAAAATCATTGGCCGTAATACAGGTGGATTAAACTGCAAACTGTTGGATGATAAAGTCACAACGACTGATGCATTTTTAGGTTGATTGATATCAAAATATAAACGTGCCTGAGCCTCGTCTGAAACACCTTGTACCACCGTTAAACCGACAGTTTTAATATCAAAACTAACCAAACTTTCTTTGGTTAGCCCCCAGACTTCTGCATGCGAAGTTGAATAAAGCAATGCTGATATACCAACACTTGCCCCAACTTGCATGACACCCCTCAGCCTCATGAACAACACTCCACGCTACCTAAAACGTAGCCTTATATTTATAATTGCTGTATTCCACGCCTTGCATAGTAATTGGCATTAAAATACAAGCTTAGGATAAATTGCTTTTGTCTTGATTTTTGAAGTGTTTTTGTAACTGCTTGTATGTATCCGTGATTTGAAAATTCTGTAAAAATTTTACTGTGCCTGCTGGAAATGCATGTTCATCAATCTCACCGCGGTAATACGCTTCACGGATGGGTGTTGCAGACATAGCGCCTTTTAAGCTTTCTAGCTCAACCAAAGGCCATTCTGGGAAGAATTTTAAATAATAAGATGAGTCATCTTTAAAATGCCCAATTAAACCAACTTTTGCATTCTCATCCACTATTTCAGCAACCAACGATTTCACCAGTTTTTGCCATTTCTCATCGTTATACACATCAATCACATGCACAAATTTAATCCGTACTTGATCTGCTTCAGAAAAATTCGACAAAATCATCTGCTCACGTTCAGTCGCTAAAAATGGATTTTTGATATTGCGTTCATTTTGTGCCGAGCCCAAAGCCAAAAGCACATTGCTACTTTGTTCTAAGGCAATTTTTATCGTTTGCAGGTGCGCCAAATGAAAAGGCTGAAAACGACCGATAAAAACCAAATAATCGAATGTATATTTCATATCAAATCAAACTTTTTATGAACTGAGCAGTTGTGCCACTGGCTGAAATATGCGACATAATGTCGGGCATAAAATCAAAACGAACTTTAACGCAAGGATAGTACGATGACACTGAGCTGTATTCAACAACCTCATGAACATTTGAATGCGAATTTGGACAATGGCGTACTGACCTTAGCCATTAACCGCCCTCAAGCAAAAAATGCGCTGTACAGCGAACTCTATCTTTGGATTGCCAAAGCGCTAGATGAAGCAGATCAAGACTCGTCTGTGCGTACGGTTATTTTACGCGGTGCAGATGCAGACTTCAGTGCCGGCAATGACATGCAAGACTTTATGAAGTCTGCTGCCATGAAAGATCAAATTCGCGCTGAAGATGGCCCTCCATTTGTACTCTTAAAATCTGCTGCAAAATTTTCTAAACCGCTCATTGCTGCGGTACGCGGTGTTGCCATTGGCATTGGTGTGACGATTCTTTTGCATTGTGATTTAGTCTATGCAGACAATACTGCCTTATTCCAAATTCCTTTTGTGAGCCTTGGTTTATCGCCTGAAGGTGCTTCAAGCAAATTGCTTGCACGCCAAGCAGGCCACGTAAAAGCAGCTGAATTACTGCTTACTGCAGACCGCTTTAACAGCGAAAAAGCGCTTGCGACCAATCTCATTAACAGCATTGAAGAAGATGTCTACACAACTGCTCAGAAAAAAGCAGCTCAGCTTGCAGCATTACCGCTTGCATCATTGGTGCAATCTAAAGCGCTTATGAAACATGATGTCGATGAAATCGTGTCGTGGATTGACCATGAAGCGGTGATTTTTATGAGCCGTGTCGGTTCTCCTGAAATGATGGAAGCTGTGGCTGCCTTTATGCAAAAGCGCAAGCCAGATTTTTCTCAGTTCAATTAATCTTAAAACTGCATCATCGTTAACAGAAACCATCCAAAATTTTGGGTGGTTTTTTTACATTTGCCCCCATCTCTATTGCAAAACAATCATGGTACATTTGTTATGACTGAATCTCAGAACACTGAAAAAAAGCGCTACTTTGAGCCTGCGCCTGAAGGCATCGATATTGAAAATTTTAAAAAAGTAGTTCAAAGCCGTCGTTCAGTACGTAAATTTACGGATAAAGCGATTCCAAGCGACGTATTAGATGAATGCTTAGACCTCGCCCTGCTTGCGCCAAACTCATCAAATTTGCAGCCTTGGACTTTTTATGTTGTGCAAAACCCTGCAAAGAAGAAACAGCTGGTAAAAGCCTGTTTAGGTCAATTGGCAGCGAAAACCGCAGCTGAGCTGATTGTATGTGTGGCGCGTACTGACCGTGTAGATGAAATGGCAAAACTGAATATTTCTGAATTTCCATTTCCTGAAGCACCTCCTGCTGTGCAGAAGTATTACAAGTTCATTCCTTATAACTACAAAACAGGTTACTTCAATGCACTAGGTAACTTTAAGAAAGTCGCTTTCAAAGTTGCACGTACATTGGATAAACAATTGCCTGTGACTGCCTTTAATGAAGCAGATGCGAAACTTTGGGCAAGTAAAACCACAGCCTTGGCTTGTGAAAACTTAGTTTTAGCTTTGCGTGCTTATGGTTTTGACAGTTGCATGATGGAGGGTTTTGATGAGCCGTTGGTGAATAAAATTTTAGGTTTAAATAGTCAGCAATACCCTGTGATGGTGATTGGCGCAGGTGAACGTGCAGCAGATGGTGTGTTCTTTCCGCAGTATCGTTTTGACCGTGATTTATTTATTCAGAAGGTTTAATTCAAACTATATTTACGTTTAGCAGTAATATGAGACGCGGAAATGTCATCAGCAGCTGTACGAGGCAGGACTCGATTCAATAATTATCGTTTTTGCGATGTTATTCATCACATGACGGAATATAACGAGTTCTGCTGATGACAATGGTTTTGCCTACTTTTCCCGAAAGAAAAGTAGGTCGAACCGAAGGTTATTCCCAAAAGTAAAATGTCTAATAGCAAGACACCGCTACAACCTTATTCTTTTAGAACGTTATATCCACCATTTGAATAAACTCAAAAGCTGGCTCTTCATAAGGATGACTTGCCTTTAAAGCTCTTGCTACCTCGCTCGCCCTTTCTTCAGACACTATCGTTTCCACTCGCCATTCTGGAATTTGCTCCAAAGCGTCCAGCTCACCTATAAACGGATTTGCGCCTTTAACAGGTTTAAATTGCCCTGTACCTAAAACTTGCCAAGCGCAGTGTTCATAGTTTCCTATACCGCCTGCACCTGCTTCAAAAATCGCAAGTTTTGTAGATTCAAGATGTGATTCGGGTACGTAGTAGATGAGTTTGAGCATTTCTATTTAAGATGTATTTCATTAATATCAAAATAATAATATGAAGCGGTTAGTACAATGTCTAATAAAAATTCAAAAACAGATTTAGTTTTAACTTCAGCTGAGAACCTTGCAGATGAAATTCTCTTTAAAACTGCCAACACTTTTTTAGAAAATGCTGCTAAATCCATTCCCTTTGCATCACTTATTAGCAGCTCAATTCAAGCTTATACACGATTTCGAACGCTTAAGGAGCAAAAACAACTTTTAGCTTTTATTCAAGAAACAGAAGCTAATAATCAAGATTTTATAAAACATTTTTTTCAAGATAAACACAACACTGAGCTCGGTTTAGAGCTACTAGGTATATTGGATCAAACCTATTTAGAGCATCAAGCTCGAATGATTGGACGCGCTGTTTTATTAAAATATAATGGGGAAATATCAAAGCAAGAATTTGATAAATATACTTATATTATTACAAAGTTAAACAATCACTTAATTTATTTAATTCAATCTCTAGTTAATACTGGAAAGGATTTTGAAGCTGAAATGCATGATACTGGAAACCCTTTAATTACTGTTATCGGCGTAGGGATGCAAATGTCTTTTCCTAGTCCCAATATGGACTTAGTTAGTTTTGGATTCCTAGAAGAATACTCAAACGAAAATAAACAAATGATAAACTCTCTTTCTCAATATCGAAGAACTCAATTCTTTTATCAATTTTACGAAACCATTTTCAAAGACTAAATCTAATCACATGACTAGCGACATGGATGTCGTCCGTTAGACTGTGGGACAGGACGTCCCATCAGTCTGACAAAGCATTTTTGTTACTTTTGATGCTTCAAAAGTAAGGCTAAAATTACTATTAACTCATTACAAAAGATCACATCTGCAACGCATAACCCAAAACTAAAAACACTAACTGCAAACATATAACTGCACCAAAAAGCTTCCAGCCCTTTTTACGCAGCGCAGACTTATCAACTGCCGAATACTCTACTGTTTTAATCATGTCATCACCTCATCATGAGTGTTGATACTGAACTCGTTTAGTTAGCCATCTTTCTTTTATTTTGCATAGTTATTGTGCATAAATTACACACTAGTATGTTTCCACAAATATAAAAGCAAAATCTAAACCAAGTTCAGCATGGGAGACTGCAAAAGTTGCAGACACAAAAAACCACCAAATAGGTGGCATAATAATGAGGCATCTTAACCAATGTTTTAATATTTTTCCATAAGGTAAAATTAAGAAATTATTTTACAATATTATTTATTACATAAATTACTATTAGCCAATGTCATTACAGTTCCATCCAAAGCCTGACTAAATGCTAAATGCGCTTTAAAACGTATTTTAGTATTCATGGTAATTGCACTGATATCTTTAACAACCGTCATTGCTTTCGGCAAAGTATCTACTGGAAAACGTTCATAGATGCACCCTATCGCACGTGATTTCTCAAATGAAATATGTTTAACCTGCGCTAGGTTCTGTTTATCTACTAATAGGCTATTTTGTAATTGCACCGCATATTGGCTAACTGCCCTTTGCTGCTCTATCTGTTTAAAATTTTGAGCGATATAAAGATCAATATCATCACGAATACCATTCAGATCTGTATCCGAACCCATTAAATTGTGATCAGTATTCAGTTGAAGTTGTCCGCTTCTTTTTTCCACTTCATTGAGCTGTACAACATTCTGTCGCCACATATACACTTCACAGCCATTCAGAAAAATAATACTCGGAATAACAATAAGGGGAATTTTTACTAATTTTTGTAGATTCATAAGTTATCTATATTTTTATTTTAGCAACTCATCTTAAACGAAAAGCTGAACCATTTAAAACGCTGAAGGATGATTATCCCATTGCCATAAAAAAAGCCCCTTTCGGGGCTTTTTCAAATTGTTGATTAAATCAATTAACCAATAAATTTACGGGCATTACGGAACATACGTAACCATGCACCATCTTGATCCCAATCTTCTGGTTTCCAAGAGTGCTGAATCGCACGGAAGTTACGTTCAGGGTGTGGCATCATAATCGTTGCACGGCCGTCTTTAGACGTTACACCTGAAATCGCTTCTGGCGAACCGTTCGGGTTCATTGGGTAATGCTGCGTTGGGTTGCCTTGGCTATCTACATAACGCAAGATCACTTGATCGCCAGCATTCAATGCTGCAATGTTTTCTGCGCTTGTAACCACACGACCTTCACCATGTGCTACAGCGATAGGAAGAATCGAACCTTCCATACCTTCTAACAATACAGAATTTGATTTTTCAACGCGTACGTTTACAGCACGCGCTTCAAACATCTCTGAAGTATTGCGGTGGAAACGAGGCCAAGCTTCTGCACCCGGAATTAACGGCGCAAGCTGAGACAGCATTTGACAGCCGTTACAAATACCTAGAGAGAATGTTTCATCACGGTTGAAGAATTTCTCAAATTGGTCACGAAGTTTTGGATTGAACAATACAGATTTAGCCCAACCGCCGCCTGCGCCCAATACGTCACCGTAAGAGAAACCGCCACATGCTACTAAACCTTCAAAGTCATCAAGACTGATACGGCCAGCAAGCAAGTCGCTCATGTGTACGTCTACAGTGTTGAAGCCGACTTTATCGAATGCAGCAGCCATCTCTACATGACCGTTAACACCCTGCTCACGCAGAATCACCATGTTTGGACGGCGTTCATTGATGTACGGTGCTTCGATTGGCTCGTTCAAATCAAATGTTGGTTTTGCAATTAAACCTGCATGTGATTTGTCCGCGATTAATGCATATTCTTGATCCGCAGTTTCTACGTTATCACGCAGACGTTGGATTTGATGTGACACTTCAGTCCATGCTTGCTGTAATTCAGCACGGTCTAAGCTCAAACCATTTACAGTTAAAGTATCTGTATCGTTTACAGTACCTACAACTGCAATTGCATCTTTAAGGCTAGACGCTGCAACTTCAGCTTCTAATGTAGCCCAATCCGCTTTGCTGATTTGAAGCACTGCACCAATTTCTTCTGCAAATAGGCTAGCAGTAGATTGATCTTCAAGTGCTGCACCTAGGCGTGAAGCGAACATCATTTCTGCAACAGTTGCCAATAGACCGCCATCACCAATGTCGTGATACGCTTTAATTAAGCCACGGTTGTTCCAATCTTGAACCAATGCAAAGAATGCTTTGAAGTCATCGAAGCTGTCTACGTCAGGTGTTACAGAACCGATTGCTTTATAAACCTGAGCAAGGATCGAACCGCCAAGACGGAATTGACCTTTAGAAAGATCGATACGTACCAGTACAGACTCGATATTTTTAAGTTCAGGTGTCAATATTTTGCGAACATCAGTCACAGGTGCGAATGCTGTGATCACGCCTGACATTGGAGAAGTTACAGATTTATCTTCGCCTTCGTCATTCCACGTTGTACGCATAGACAATGAGTCTTTACCCACTGGAATTGCGATACCGAGTGCAGGACACATTTCCATACCGATGGCTTTAACACCTTCGAATAGCGCTTGGTCTTCACCTTGTTGACCTGCAGCAGCCATCCAGTTCGCAGACAATTTAATGTCGCTGATTTGGTCGATTTTTGCAGACATGATGTTTGAAATCGATTCTGCTACAGATAAACGTGCAGAAGCAGCAGGATTCAACAATGCAACTGGCGGACGTTCACCCATTGCCATTGCTTCACCTGTATAACCTACAAGGCTAGTCGTTGTTACTGCAGCATCCGCTACAGGCACTTGCCACTTACCGACGAACTGATCACGTGCAACCATACCTGTAATCGAACGGTCACCAATGGTGATCAAGAACGATTTAGACGCAACCGTTGGGTTTTTAAGAACGCGGTAAATCGCATCTTTCAAATCTGTTACTGTTTCAGCAGTGAAGTCATCGCCTTTACGTTCAATCGTTTCGTATGAACGGCTCATACGCGGTGTACCGCCAAGCATTACTTGCATTGGCATATCCACAGCTTTGTTTTCAAACAATGGATCGTTTACTGTCAATTGACGCGCTTCAGTTGCTTCACCAAGTACGGCGAATGGGCAGCGTTCACGTGCACATAGTGATTCAAATAATTCTAATGAGCTTGGACGAATTGCCAATACATAACGCTCTTGCGCTTCGTTCGACCAAATCTCCATTGGAGACATGCCTTTTTCCAATGATGGAATTTTACGAAGATCAAGGATTGCACCTAACTCGTGATCGTTCACAAGTTCAGGCATTGCATTTGAAATACCGCCCGCACCCACGTCATGTACAGACACGATTGGGTTATGGTCTTCCATGCGCCAGCAAGCATCAATCACTTCTTGGCAACGACGTTCCATTTCTGGGTTTTCACGCTGTACAGATGCGAAATCTAGGTTTTCACCTAACTTACCGCTGTCTACAGAAGACGCAGCACCACCGCCTAGACCGATCAACATTGCAGGACCGCCAAGTACGATTAAAAGATCGCCCGGTTGGATTGCATCTTTTTCAACGTGGTCAGGACGGATGTTACCGTAACCGCCGGCAATCATAATTGGCTTATGGAAGCCTTTTACGTCACCATTTACATTTTGTTCAAATGTACGGAAGTAACCATTTAATGCAGGACGACCAAATTCGTTGTTAAACGCAGCACCGCCCAATGGGCCTTCAATCATAATTTGAAGCGGAGATGCCATACGAGACGGCTTGCCGTAGTTTTCTTCCCAAGGCTGTTCAAAGCCCGGAATATTCAAGTTAGAAACAGTGAAACCTGTTAAACCTGCTTTTGGCTTACCGCCACGGCCTGTTGCGCCTTCATCACGGATTTCACCGCCTGAACCTGTCGCAGCACCTGCAAATGGAGCAATTGCTGTCGGATGGTTATGCGTTTCCACCTTCATTAAGATGTGAGCAGCTTGGCTCTTATATTTGTAAACGTGCTGACCTGTTTCTTCGTCTTTTTTCGGATAGAAACGTTGAGTGTCAAAGCCCACGATCACTGATGCGTTGTCTTTATATGCAGACAAAACGTCATCTGGAGATTCTTTATAGGTGTTCTTAATCATTTGGAACAATGACAATGGCTGAACTTCGCCATCAATTGTCCATTCTGAACCAAAGATTTTATGACGGCAGTGCTCAGAGTTTGCTTGAGCAAACATCATCAATTCGATGTCATGCGGGTTACGGCCAAGCTTGTTAAACGCTGCAACTAAATAATCAATTTCTTCGTCAGATAGTGCAAAACCAAACTCAGAGTTTGCTTTCACTAAAGCGTCTTTACCTTGACCTAAAATATCAATTGCATTTAATGGCTTTGGTTCAGTTTCAGAGAACAGCGCAGTCGCTTCTTCAATTTGATTGAACACGCTTTCTGTCATGCGGTCATGCAATGCCAGTTTTACTTCATCAGAAACAGCATTTACGCCCTTCAAAGTAAATAAAACACCGCGTTCAAGGCGATGAACCGGTGTATTACAGTTTGCAAAAATATCCGTTGCTTTCGATGACCACGGAGAGATTGTCCCAACGCGTGGCGTCACTAATATTTGGACTTCATCACTTGCTGGCTGGCGCAATTCAAAAGATTGACCATCATTAAGCAGCTGTAAAGCAGATTGCTGTTGCTGTTCGCTTAGCGCTTGGTCAAATAGATAGACCAATTGGCTTTCAATTTCTTGAACAGAACTAATCGAAGATAGACGTGTTAATAGTTGCGTTTTCTTAAAAGAAGAGTGTGCTGGTGCACCGGCCACGATAAACATGCTGATTTTGGCTCCACGGGCTGGTCTTTTGAACCAAGCCGCAATGTGACTTGAAGAGAGCGCATATTCTACTGTGAATTAGTTAAATCAGCTAGATGCCAAAAGCAGTTTCTATCCGAGAATGACACAAGATTTTTTAAATTTTGTTTTTATATTCAGTAAGCAATATTGAATCTAGTCGCACAGATTACCATAGTTTTAATTGTAAAAATTATTAATTCTAAATAATTCTCTATCTGATGAATTTTTCAGCATATAAGCGTCTTACCGCATACAATTTACCCTAGCGCAAAGCGCTATAAATACTGACGCTTTTGATTCAAAATTCACTCAATATTCACAGCAATTAATACCAGCCTTATTCTTTCTCAGGCTTACTTCAGGTTTTGACTATCTACATAATGCAGTAAATTTAAAACCGCTTCTGAAGCCAGCTGCAATGATGCAGGATCAATCAAGTCAATGGTGTCACAAGCCTGATGATAACAAGGTGCAAACTCCAAAACGTCACCCTGCATCTGCTCATTAAATAAAATGATTGAGGCCACTGGAACTTTCCCAAGGAACGGCGCAGTATCACTCGCTGTTAAAGTCGAAATATCTTTTTTAACCGCAACTCCTTTTTGCTTAAAAAATTTGCTTAAGACCTGCTCCAATGCCGCATCTCCTTCATGCACGGGTACGGCGCGCAGCCCATCCAGCAGCGGTTTGAATTCTGCATCTTTCATACCGCGCTCTTTCAGCATTTTCTCCATTTCATCTACAGAAGATTTCGTCGCATCTGCAATCATAATTTCTGGATTTTTTGTTCCTACCATATCAACATTAATATATGCCAACGTATGCTCGAGTTGTGAAGGGGTCATACTTTTAACAAAGGCCTGTGAACCGCCTATGCCTTCTTCTTCAGAATCCCAAAAAGCTAGATAAACGGTATTGTTCGGTTTGTTTTCCGGTTTTGCATAATGGTGCATCAATTCCAGCAGCAGCGCAGTGCCTGAACCATTATCGTTAATCCCCGGACCTGTTTTCACAGAATCATAATGTGCACCCACAATGACCGCGTCATCTATATTTTTACCTTTGATTTCGACAATAATATTTTGACCAACCACTTTTGCTCTATTTTCAAAGGCAATCATCTGCGCTTGGAATCCTGCTTCATTGGCTTCATTCATAATGTATTTTGCACTTGCCAGCCCACCCGCAGTTCCTACCGCACGGTTGCCTGCATGTTTTACAGCAATATCCTGTAAAGCCTGCAAATGCTCCATCATTTTCGTGCTGCTGAGTGAAACTGTAGAGTATTGAACTTCTGCTGGCGAAATACCCAGTGTTTGAACCGAAGCACAGCCAAATAATGAAATACTGCAGCCAATTGCCAATAACGGCGCTAAAAAATTAAATTTCATTCAATTCCCCTCATCTTTATATGCATCAATATTTAGAGAATTCTAATTCAGCATATATATGAGGATATAGGCACTTTAAGTAAGTCACTGCCTCTTCATTTTTCAAAAATTGTTAAGCTGATTTGTTTAAAGTAAAGCCGGCGGCAGCAAATTCAATCACGCCATTTTCTTTGACATAAACTTTCCAGTCTTCCAGCAATTCATGCAATTTTTCTGGATACCGCTCTGCCAAATCATCAGTTTCACCAGCATCTGCTGCCAAGTTATACAGCTGCCACTGATTTGGGCCATTTGGCGCAGGGATAAATAAGGCTTTCCAATCGCCTTTACGCAATGCTTTTTGCCCGAACAGCTCCCAGCCTGTAATGTGGTCTGCATCATGAATATGATCTTGCTGCTGGTTTAAGTATGGCAGAATACTTTTACCGCGCAGCGGCACTAAATCACGGCCTTTGTATTGTGTACCCGGATGCTGTACATCCAAAACATTTAAAAGTGTCGGCAGCCAATCCATCACGGTAAGAAACTCATGGCTAATTCCTTGCTGACGCCCAAAACCTGTGTGCTTAATAAAAGCTGGTGTACGGATGCCACCTTCACTGGTATGCGCCTTATATAGCCGCGCTGGCGCTGTAGCTGCCTGTGCCCAATGTTCGCCATACCAGACATACGAATTGCCATTGCCGATATTTTCAAAACTATTGTCATAATACTTAGAAATCACCGTTGCCAAATCAGGGCCAAATACTGGCAGCGCTTCCAGCTGCGCGCCTTCTGCGCCATTATCAGACAGGAATATAATAATCGTATTGTCGTATTGCCCTGTTTTCTTTAAATACTCAATCACACGGCCAACGTTTCGATCCAGCCGATCCACCATCGCAGCATAAACTTCCATGGTGCGCGCAGATTGCTTCTTATCAGTATCAGACAGCTCATCCCAAAATTTAGTTTTCGCCAGTACTGGATGAATCGTTGCATCTGCCCCGACCAAGCCCAGTTCGCGGACACGATCCAAACGTTTTTGACGTAACACTTCAGGGCCTGCATCATATACACCCTGATATTTTGCAATATCATCACGATGAGCTTGCAGTGGCCAATGTGGCGCCGAAAATGGCAGGTAAGCAAAAAAAGGACGGCTTGCACGAGCTGTATCATCTGTTAAATAGTCCAGCAATTTATCCGTAAAATAATCTGATGAGTAAAAGTCAGCTGGAATTTCATGAATATATTCGTCATTTTCAGCATATAAACCGCGTGTCACTTTTAACAAACCCGGCACTTCTTCTTCAGGTATATCTGCTTCAAATGCATAATGATTGGCAGCCCCTGGCAATAAGGTAAAAGACTTTTCAAAACCGCGCTTTGCTGGAAAACGGTCCGCTGTTAAGCCCAAATGCCATTTGCCCGACATCACCGTGTAATAGCCCGCATCCTGCAGCAATTCAGGCAAAGCCGCCACCTGATCATTCAAATAGCCTTCATAGCCCGGCTGACCTTTTTGCTCTGGCCGAATAGACTCTGCCATCGAACCAAGTCCAGCCAAATGGTGATCTGTGCCTGACAGCAGCATCGAGCGGGTTGGCGAACAAGTTGAAGCCGTATGAAAATTGGTAAAACGTAGTCCTTCCAGCGCAATTGCATCTAAATTGGGGGTTTGTATTTCCCCACCAAAGGCACCTAGGTCAGTAAAACCCAAATCATCTGCGACAATGAGTAAAATATTTGGCTGCTGTTGTGACATCTGTTTTTATCTTCGTTTTTATAAAAAAACTACAGTGCCTGAAAACAGGACTGAAACCCTGTCAAAGATTTGACAATCTCTAGCTAAATTTCCGCAAAGCTATGCACTGAATAGCGTAGGAAAAGTGTCAAACTATAACGCGTTGCTCTAGTGCATTTCCTGTAATTTTGGCATGATGCATACAGTAAATAACTGAATAATGATAAATGACTCACATGCGTTGGCTTGAACTGCTCTCCACAGTTCGTATCGGCAGTAAAAAACAAAGTTCTGAACAGGCGCGCAGCCCTTTTCATAAAGACTATGACCGTATTATTTTTTCGCAAAGCTTTCGCCAGCTCAACCGCAAAACCCAAGTCCATCCGCTGACACAGCATGACGGCATTCATACGCGTTTAACACACTCGCTCGAAGTGTCTTGTATCGGCCGCTCACTTGGCATGCTGGCTGCTGAAAAAATTAAAGATCAGCTTCCGGTTTGGATTTCCCCTGCAGATGTCGGCGCAATCATTCAAGCTGCCTGTCTGGCACATGACATTGGCAACCCGCCATTTGGCCATGCTGGTGAATATGCCATCCGTGAGTGGTTTGATGACGCATCACATACCGATTTTTTAAAAGACTTAAGCCCTGAGCAAGAAGCCGATGTACGCCAATTCGAAGGCAATGCACAAGGCCTGCGCTTACTGACTAAAATTGATTATCACCCCAATGACGGCGGGATGCGCTTAACTTACGCAACCTTAGGGGCTTACTTAAAGTATCCATGGCTGTCCAAAACCATTGCGTCACAAGGCAACACGCCAGCCAGTAAACGCGCAAAGTTTGGCTGCTACCAATCTGAAAAAGAAATATTGCAGCAAATTGCTGAACAGCTCGGCCTGATCCAGCTCGGTGATTTCCACTATTGCCGTCACCCGCTGACCTACTTGCTCGAAGCTGCCGATGACATGTGCTATGCCCTAATTGATTTGGAAGACGGTATTATTCTCAACATGCTGAGCTATGAAGAAGTTGAGCCTATTTTTCTGAATTTGATTGGCGACTATGGTATTCCATCTGAGCTTTCAATGAATACCACGTGGCAGCAGAAAATTGCCGCGCTGCGCGGGCGCGTCATGAAACGCCTAGTAGATGAAGTGACGACCGCTTTTGCCAAACATCATTTTGAAATTCTTTCAGGCCAGCTGCAAGGCAGTCTACTGGACTATTGCCCAAATGATATTGGTCAAGGCATTAATCGTGCTAAGGATTTAGCACGGGATAAAATTTTTGAACATCCGCAAAAAGCTGGTTTAGAAATTATTGCGCATCAAAGCTTACAAAATATTTTAGATGCGTTCATTCCGCTAACCACGCCAAATAAAACGCTGAGCTTTAAAGAGCAGCGCCTAATGTCTATTTTACAGCGTTCAGGCACACAATTTGGTGAAGATCACTATGAAAACATCATGAGGGTATTAGATATTATCTCTAAATTTTCAGACCATCAGGCCTATAATTTGTCGCAAGAACTACAAGGCAATAAAGTTGGTTTTTTTTAAACCTATTCATTAAAAAAATTTTTGTAGAACAGTGAATTAGAATAGAATCTTTCGATGTTAAAAATGTAAATATCATAATTAGGAGAATAACTAAATGCTTAACTGGAATGATGATAAAACTATAAATGAAATCTTATACACCTCACTAACTCTCGCCACTGCTAAAACAGGCCAATCATTAATCGGCGAAGCAGATCAGGCTGCACGTAATGCAATTCATTTTTGCCAACAAACTCCCCCAGTATCAGGATCTTTTACCCAAATCAAAAACGCTTATATTTTTAAAAATGTCAAACATGATAATTTTGGTGGGGTGAATGCAGCGATCGATGGCATTGTCAAAATCACACCTTCAAATCCAATTATTCGGGAAGATCTAGAAATAACGCTTACGACCATTGAAATGAACTTAACTATTGAATATTTAGAAGGTAATGAGTTTATTCAAGGTGACAAAAATACTTAGCTCGGACGAATTACAACAACGACTGTCAAACCACACACACAAAGTCGACTCATTAACGCGCAACAAGCGAGTAAAATTAGATTGGTTAATAAATCAGATCAACTTGTTGTTTACTCCCAAACAAAAAAAAATCGCTTTGCTATGACTACATATACTTTAACTGATTTTGAATCTGCACAATATTCAACATTGGATCAAAATGAGAATAAAATTAATTGGTTATCAACCAAAGCAAAATTACATGTAAAAAATAGTCCCATTGGCACCTATGAAGTTAGCTTCGATAATCAAGAACAACCCTTTATGATGGATATCCATTTTCCTATTTCGGGACATCTTGAAATCAAAGATCAAAACTCTTCTAACCTCATTCGTATAAGTGCAGATGAAAACGCCAAAAGATTTAATTATCAAGTTTTCCATCAAGGTAAGCCTCAGGATAAAATAACTAAAGATTGGGAAAATTTCTTAGGTTGGGAATCTGAAATTTATTCATTTTTATAAAGATAATTTTTATATTCTATTTTATAAGTTGATATTCATTCGAATGAGCTTAAACAAACATTTAATTTGAGTTTGTTATTTAGGGCCAAACAAATTGTTTATAACAATGAGCAATATTATGCATAATATTGCTCACTCAATTTACACTTTTCGTTTAAGAAGATAACTACATGATCGGATGCCTGATTGGTGAAGTGCTGGCGCTTGAAGCCCCAACTGTACTTTTAAATGTAAATGGCGTTGGCTACGAAGTTGACACCCCGCTCTCAACATTTTGCCAATTGCAAAAAGGACAAAAAGTCACTTTATGGACCCATTTGGCTGTACGCGAAGATGCTCAGCTGCTTTATGGCTTTGCCAATGCGCAAGAAAAAACCATTTTCCGCACACTGATTAAAGTGAATGGTGTCGGCCCTAAAATGGCACTTGGCATACTATCCACCTTAAGTGTCGAAATGCTAATTCATACCGTTGAAAATGGCGATGTGAAAACACTGGTGAAAGTACCAGGTGTAGGCGCCAAAACAGCTGAACGTTTGATGATTGAACTGCGTGACCGTTTTAAAGCCATGTCAGCTGTATCTGTTCCAAATAACTCGACCAGCCCGCAAATTCAATTTACGGGCAACTCCGCTGTGGCTGAGGCAGAAGCTGCTTTACAATCTTTAGGCTATAAACCTGCCGAAGCACAAAAATTAGTGAATGCGGCTAAAGGTGACTTTACTGAAGCCAGCGATATTATTCGAGCGGCATTAAAGTCGATGAATAAATAAGCCACTTAAAAAACATCCCGGCCTATTATTTGATATGTGCTGGCGACATGGATGTCGCCGTTAAACTGTGCTAAAAGAATGTAGCATCAGTTTAACAAATGGGTTTTGTCACTTTTGCCCAGTCAAAAGTGAAAATCGCCTATACAATAGGTATAAATAGTCCAAAAGTTATTTAAGGCAGTGCTCACATTGACCTTGAGTTTTAGAGATTAATTACATCAATATGCAAGACCGTCTCATCAGTGGCTCCGAAAAACCCGAAGACCACTTCGACCGCGCCATTCGCCCAACATCCCTCGAAGACTACATCGGACAACCCGTCGTACGCGAACAAATGGAAATCTTCATCGGGGCTGCCCGTGGTCGTGCTGAAGCACTCGATCACACCTTAATTTTTGGCCCACCAGGTTTGGGTAAAACCACACTGGCCAATATTATTGCCCGCGAAATGGGTGGTAATCTAAAGTCCACTTCAGGCCCTGTATTGGAGCGTGCAGGCGATTTAGCCGCGATGCTGACCAATCTTGAAGAAGGCGATGTGCTGTTTATTGATGAAATTCACCGTCTTTCACCAGTCATTGAAGAAATTTTGTATCCCGCAATGGAAGACTACCAGCTGGATATTATGATTGGCGAAGGCCCTGCTGCCCGCTCCATCAAACTAGATTTACCTCCATTTACGCTGGTGGCAGCAACCACTCGTGCAGGATTGCTCACCTCGCCACTGCGTGACCGTTTTGGTATTGTGCAACGCTTAGAGTTTTACTCTGTCGAAGACTTAACACATATTGTTAGCCGTTCAGCCAATCTCATGGATGTGCCCATGACCGCTGAAGGCGCTCAAGAAATTGCCCGCCGTTCACGAGGCACACCACGTATTGCCAACCGCCTATTGCGTCGTGTACGTGACTATGCACAGGTCAAAGGCACTGGCGAAGTCACTCAAGATATGGCACAGCGCGCATTGGATATGCTCAAAGTTGATAAAGATGGATTAGATATACTGGACCGTCGCTATTTATCTATGCTTCTAGAGCGTTTTGACGGTGGGCCTGCTGGCGTTGAAGCACTCGCCGCCGCCATGGCTGAAGACTCTGGCACACTTGAAGATGTCATTGAGCCATACTTAATTCAGCAAGGCTATGTGATGCGTACAGCACGCGGTCGCATCGCAACCAATATGGCTTATTTACAATTTGGAATGACTCCACCAGAACCCAAAGATAAATAAGGCCTAGACCACAAGATAAAAAAGCAACTTCGGTTGCTTTTTTATCTTTCAATTGAGTGAATAATGCAGTGAAAACCTAAAAAAACGTCTTCAAATTTGGGTTGAAATCAACATCCTTACAGCTCATAACATGCCATATAAATATGAGCGCTTAGTTAAAAAAGATACTTGGTTTTTTATTTTTAAAATCATAATCATAATCATAATTTATACAAATGAATAAAATCGTCTTCCTCAGTCGCAGAAATCACATTCCAACTACATTTTAAACAATAAAACAACAATTCATTCATCAAAAGATCTTGTTTAAAACATAATGCTCAGTTAATTTTATAAATGTGATTCATTTAACACTATTTTTGTAAAATGTAAGTTAAACAATAAAACAGCGGAACATAAAAATAAAATCTAAACCCGTATAGCCAGATCAAAAGAAGTACAAAAGTTTTATTGCTGTTCTATGTCAGCGTACATAGACAGCAATAAAACACTTAAATTACTTAATACTAAAGGGAAACGGTCATGAAAAATTTTATTTTATTTGCGTGCGCATCTTGCATAGCAACAGTTGCTTTAGCAGATTCATCTTGGCAATGTGCCAATTCAATTGCTGAAATATCTTGTGCTAAACAAGGATATTGTCAAATTCCTCAGAACCTAAACAATACATTTAGCATTACCATTAAAAATAACAACCAAATTGCCGTATGTGCGCAAAATAACTGTTGGCGTGGTTCTAGCCAAGCCGTACAAAATGGCAACCAAACCACCTATGCCATTAAGCAATTTAGTTGGACTACCCTTGATCAACCCAATAGTGAATACCTACTCGCTGTAGATCAAAATACACAGCACTTATCACTACAAGGTGCAGGTAAAAAATATAATCTACAATGTGTGAATGCCTAACCCCATACACCTAGAGGAATGAGAAGGATATTATATGCACCACATCAGGCTGTGAGCGCTAGCACATCGAACAAAAAGAATACCCTGTGCTAGCGATCTTCCAGTTGCTCATTTGAGCTTGAATTGAACTACTCAATAATAATTCTAAGCTATTAAAAATTTATGCCTGCTCCTACTGCATGCAATGACTGGTCTTTCTAACTTTTAAAACACCAAATACTCTTATAGAAGTCGAATGCTGATCAAATAAGCTACAGCCTTGCAGAGCAATCTAGATTTGAAATCTTGTGCCATTGGACTAAGCAGTCATAGTGCTAAAATTTTCGCTCACAACGCTTGACCTTTAGCTAAGTAAAAGTCAATTTAAAGACCTTAATCTTAAGCTCAATCACAGCAATCATTTTAAAATAGATCCAAAAACGGAATAAACACATGGCGAATAAATTCGAGTTCAATATTCGTGTCTATATTGAAGATACTGATGCAGGTGGCATCGTCTACCACGCCAATCATATTCGCTTTATGGAACGCACTCGCACCGAATGGCTTCGCGCATCAGGCATTAGTCATTATTGGCATCAAAAAGACTATAATTTTGTCGTACATAAAATTAGTGTGAAATATGCACGCCCTATACTTATGGATGACTTAATTACCGTAACTGCTTCTGTGGTTTCATGTAAAGCTACGTCATTTGTATTGCAACAAAATATTTATCGTGGTGAAATTATGCTTGCATCGGGTGAGGTCGAATTGGCATGTATTAATGCAGATATGCGACCAACCCGACTTCCTGAAGAAATTCGTGATCTAATTCTAAAAGAATTGGAACAAGATTAAAAAAATTACTTGGCTTAATGTAACTATGGCAACACAACTAGAATCTTCTCTGCACGTCACTGATCTAATTTTACAGGCGAGCCCTGTTGTACAGCTGGTGATGCTTCTCCTTCTATTCGCATCACTGTATAGCTGGTATCTGATTGCCAAATTGCATTTAAGCTATAAAAAAGCCCAGACCGATGATGAACATTTCCAAAAAATCTTTTGGTCTGGTGCTGAACTAAATACGCTATATAACAATGCCCAACTCAACTCTAAGCGTGTTGGCCTCGAAGACATTTTCTATCAAGGTTTAGGCGAGTTTTTAAAACTTAAAAAGCGTCAAGCAAGTTTGCCACAAAGCATTGAAAGCACCGAACGTATTTTGCGTGTTGGTTTAAGCCGTGATCAAAGCTATTTAGAACAAGGCCTTGGTGCTTTAGCCAGCATTGGCTCTGTTGCGCCTTATGTGGGTTTATTTGGTACTGTTTGGGGCATTATGAATGCATTCATTGGTCTTGCAGATGTTGACCAAGTGACTTTGGCAACGGTTGCGCCAGGTATTGCAGAAGCCTTAATTGCAACAGCCATCGGTTTATTTGCCGCAATTCCTGCTGTACTTGCATTCAACCATTTTACTGCTAAAGGTGAAGCAATTTATTCAGATCGTGCCTTATTTTCTGAAGAAATGGTGGCTTTATTACAACGCCAATCTTTGGGTTCTGATCAGGAACAAAAATAAATGGCTATTCAACGTTCTGGACGCTTTGAGCGTATTAAAAAGCCCCTAAAAAGTGATATGAATGTGGTTCCCTACATTGATGTCATGTTGGTGCTTTTGGTTATTTTCATGGTCACTGCACCCATGATTACCACCGGTGTAAAAGTCGACTTACCACAGGCCAATAGCAGTCCTATTCAATCTGAAGACCGCCCTGCCATTGTGACTTTAGAAGCTGACGGCACAATTAAACTTGAAGATAAAACCCATAAAAATGATGTACTCAGTTTGGCTGAGCTGACTGTGGCATTAACAGATGCTCAAAGTCAGGCAAAAGCTGAGCAAAAGCAATTGAGCGTACTCATAAATGGTAGCGAATCTCGCCCTTATGGCGAAGTCATTAAACTTATGTCCGCATTACAAGATGCAGGATTATCTCAAGTTGGATTACTGACCGAGCCATTAAAATAATTTATGAAAGATTTTAAGAAGCCTCCGTTTAAGCAAAAAAAAATTGCCATTGGTTTTACGCTCGGCGTACATATAGTGGCAGTTGTTGGTTTGCTTTATCTCGGCATGAGTAAACCACCTGAACCCCCTAAACAAATTAAAACGGTTCTGATCAAACCAGAAGATTTAAAGCCTGTTACACGTGAAGAAACAGCCTTTGATGAAACTGCACATGAAAATATTGCACCTGAGATCACACAAACTGCTGAGCCGAGTCAAGAGCCTGCACCGGTTGTTCCAACAGCCCCACCACCACAAACAATACCAACACCTGCACCAACGCCTGCAGTAGACACTAAAAAGCTAGATGCTCAAAAAGCGGCGCAGCAAGCTAAGTTAGCCGAAGAAGCTGAACGCAAAGCGGCAGATGATGCGAAACGTGCAGAACAAAAACGTTTAGCTCAAGAAGCGAATCAGCAAAAAGCGAAAGCCGAGGCTAAGGCAAAAGCTGAAGCTCAAGCACAAGCCGAAGCAGATATTAAACGCAAAGCTGAATTAGAAAAGGCAGCGCAAGATGCCAAACGCCAAGCGGATTTGAATGCTAAACGTCAAGCTGAAAATGCAAAATTAAAAGCAGATGAGGCAAAACGTAAAGCTGAAGCAGACGCGAAGGCTAAAGCTAACGCGAAAGCCAAGGCAGATGCCGACGCCAGAGCGAAAGCAAATGCAGAAGCGAATAAACGTAAAGCAGATGCTGATGCCAAAGCAAGAGCCGATGCAAAAGTAAAAGCAGATGCAGACGCCAAAGCGAAAGCAAATGCGGAAGCCAATAAACGTAAAGCTGACGCGGATGCGAAAGCAAGAGCCGACGCTAAGGCCAAAGCAGATGCTGATGCCAAAGCGAAAGCAAATGCGGAGGCCAACAAGCGTAAAGCAGAAGCTGATGCGAAGGCTAAAGCCGATGCAAAAGCTAAGGCAGATGCAAAAGCCAAAGCAGATGCAGAAGCGCGTGAACGTGCTGCCGAAGAAGCCAAAGCCTCGTCTGCACGTAAAGCTGCTGAAGAAGCTGCTGAGAAAAAAGCGGAAGCGAAAAAAATTGCATCGTCTGCAAAACGTGATTTTGAAAATAAAATCCGTCGCGTATGGGACACACCTTCTGGTTCAGCAGGTAAAACTGCAACTGCACGAATTAGCTTAACCGAAAGTGGTTCAGTTCGTTCCGTGGTTGTCACAGCCAGCGATCCTGATATGAAAGCGAGTATTGAAGCGGCAGTTCGTGCCGCTGCTCCCTATCCAATGCCATCAGATCCTGATGCAAGACACGAAGCCATGACTTTAACGTCTACGTTTAGGTCTGCAAATTAAATACAAGCTATTCAACATCTTTAAAATCCCTGCACATCTGTCAGGGATTTTTTGCAAGTGCTTCAAATAAATCACTAGACTAATATGCTCAATAAAATGCAATTAATAACCCTAAAAATTCAAAATAATTCCACATTCCGCAGTTAATTTATATGCATGGAAAATACTGTCATAAAAAATTCACTGCCTAATGAACACTGCAACACAACAAGCTGATAATATTTGGACAGTTTTTCACACTCCAATAACAGATTAATCATAATGTGATGCTTTTAATATTTTTAAAACATGCCATTATATGACACATTCACAGTAACAAAAATTTATAGATTTAGAGTATTCAGCGAATGATGGAAATGACGCGTAAACATCTGCTTTGCTTAGCCGTTTTGACTGCATTTAGTCCTGTTTTAATCACTCAATCCCATGCACAGTTGCATTTGGAAATTACCAAAGCACCTGAAGAAGCCCCAAAGATTGCCATTATTCCTTTTGCCAATGATCAAAACATTTATCCAATTGTCGAAAATGATTTAAATCGTTCAGGCAAATTTAGCAGTGCATCGAAGAATCTTCCTGCAACAGCGGCATTAAATGCACCCAATGCAGAAGCTTGGCAAGCAGCGGGTATTCCGTATGTTGTGACAGGTAACCTAAAACAAACTGCGGACGGTTCATACGAGATTCAATATCAACTCTATGATGTTGAAAAAAAACAGTATCTACTCAATGAACTTTTGAATGTGCCTGCTTCGCGTACACGCCAAGCAGCACACATGATTAGTGATGCAATTTACGAAGCACTCACTGGCATTAAAGGTGATTTTACTGGCCGTATTGCTTATGTATTACGTAATCCTGCTACACCAGAACAACGTTATACCCTACAAATAGCAGATACAGATGGCGAACAACCACGTACCGTATTAACCTCGCGTGATCCTATCTTATCGCCTGCTTGGACACCGAATGCAAAAAAAATCGCTTACGTTTCATTTGAAACCAAACGACCTGCAATTTACATTCAAGATTTAGCGACTGGCAGTCGCGAAAAAGTTGCAAGTTTCCGCGGTTTAAATGGAGCACCAAGTTTCTCACCTGATGGTAAAAGCATGTTGTTTACAGCATCTATGCACGGCAACCCAGAAATTTATCAAATGGACTTGGAAACCCGCCAACTACAGCGTATGACCAATGACAGTGCAATTGATACTGAAGCACGCTATGCCCCAGACGGGAAATCTTTTATTTTTACCTCTGACCGCGGTGGCTCACCACAGATTTATCGTTATAGCTTTGCCGATGGCAGCAGTAAACGATTAACTTTCCGTGGTGCATTTAACGCTCGTGGCACCCTGAGTGCTGATGGTAAAAAACTGGCATTGGTACATCGTCCAAGTGGTAGTAACTACAAAGTCGCAGTACAAAATATTGACTCGGGTGTAACCAATATCTTAACGCCGACCAGCTTAGATGAATCACCAAGTTTTTCTCCAAATGGACAAATGGTGGTCTACGCAACACGTGAAGCCAATCGTGGCCTTCTATCAATCATGTCACTTGATGGTCGTTTCCGTATGAACTTACCAAGTGAACAAGGTGAAGTTCGTGAACCCGCATGGGCACCAAAATAATATTTACTTTTAAAAACTTTATGGAGATATAAATATGCAAGCAATTAAACTTTTTGTTTTACCTTTATTGGCTACCGCTGTTGTGATGACTGGCTGTGCAAGTCGAAAACCAGTGAATGTTGCTGAAGCAGGTCAAAATCCATCAACTTCTACAACTGTAAACACTGAAGGTCTTAGCGAAGACGCAGCTTTAAATGCGCAGAACCTTGCTGGTGCATCTTCAAAAGGTGTTACGGCTGCCAACAAAGCATTTTTAGCAAAACGCGTTGTGCACTTTGATTACGATAGCAGCGAATTAAGTAATGATGATATCCAAACATTACAAGCACATGCGCAATTTCTAATGGCCAATGCAAACTCACGTGTTGCTTTAACAGGCCATACAGATGAACGTGGTACGCGTGAATACAATATGGCACTTGGTGAACGTCGTGCAAAAGCAGTCGAAAGCTTCCTTGTAACAACAGGCGTAAATGCCAACCAACTCGAAGCAGTAAGCTACGGTAAGGAAATGCCGATTAATGCGGGCCATGATGAAAATGCATGGAAAGAAAACCGTCGCGTAGAAATCAACTACGAAGCTGTTCCTCCATTACTTAAATAAGTCGCACATTTGCTCAAGTAAATCATTTTACTCAAGCAATAAAAAAAGCCCTCATTCATGGAGGGCTTTTTTTATTGCTTAATGTTTGAAGGAAATGCTACCAGAATATGTTATTCAGCTGATTCAGCAGGCTCTTCTGAACTTTGCATAGACTCAATAAGATCATGCTTATTAAATTTTTTATATTCAGGCTTAGCGTCGTAACCACTCCAAGCTTCCTTAACCTTTTCTGCAGAAATTTCATCCAATGAAATTCCTTCTGTAGGTGATGGAGTCGCATCAAATTTTTGAATCGTCATTGTTGTGCTCCTATGTATTAAAAATCAATCCCCATTCCTTCAACATAGCATGTTCTTCTAGACTTGCAAGCGCAAAATCACGGCAAATAGTCGAGTTTAATTGTTCTTTTAACTCATTCTCATCTAAAATACGCACATATTCAATTCCGATCATTTTGACCGCTTTATTTTGGAGCCATCCAGTTATGTCACGTTTAAGCTTATCCCAATTTTTACAACAACAAAGTGGAAATTTAACGCCTGCTTTAGCTCAAGTTATTGAAACTATTGGTAATACGTGCAAAGACATCGACGTACTCCTTCAAAAAGGTGCTTTAGCTGGTGTATTAGGTAGTGCTCAACACGAAAACGTGCAAGGCGAAGAGCAAAAGAAACTCGACGTTATTTCAAATGACTATCTTATCGATGCTTTAAAAGTTCATCCACATGTTGGCGGCTTAGCTTCTGAAGAACTTGATGAGTTTACACCAGCACAAGAAAATGGTGATTACCTTGTGTTATTTGACCCACTTGATGGTTCAAGCAACATCGATATCAATATGTGTGTAGGTACAATTTTTTCAATTTTGCCAGCTAAAAATGCGGTAACGCAAGCTGAAGACTTTATGCAAGCAGGCCGTGAGCAAGCAGCTGCAGGTTATGTCCTCTATGGTCCATCGACCATGATGGCATTAACAGTCGGCGCTGGTGTTGTATTCTTTACTTTTGATCCAGAAACTAAAGAATTTTTATTAACTGCTGATGCAATTCAAGTAGCCGCAGATACCAAAGAATATGCAATCAATGCATCAAATGCACGTCATTGGGAAGCACCTGTACAACGTTATATCGATGAACTACTTGCAGGTAAAACTGGCCCACGTGAAAAAGACTTCAACATGCGTTGGGTTGCATGCATGGTTGGCGATATTCACCGCATCTTATGCCGTAGCGGTATCTTCATGTACCCATACGACTTAAAAGATCCGAAAAAAGCTGGTCGTTTACGTTTAATGTATGAAGCGAACCCAATGAGCATGCTTATGGAGCAAGCTGGTGGCGCATCAACTACAGGTCGCGTACGTATTCTTGATATTCAACCGACTGAATTACACCAACGTGTTCCTGTCATTATCGGTTCTAAAAACGAAGTTGATTTAGTCACAAGCTACCACAACTAAAACCTTATTTTTCTATAGACCCATAGTACCTTGTACTATGGGTTTTGAGTCTCCCCAATATGTCTATTGTATTTTTAGAATCTAAAGATAATGCCAAAATTAAACACCTCCGTGGTTTAATTGAGCAAAGTAGCTACCGAAAAAAACAAGGTCAAACCGTACTTGAAGGTACACATCTTGGTTTAGCGTGGGTTGAACAAAAACGTCGTATCAACTCGATTTTCACCACAGAAAAGTACCTCGAACATCCAGATATCTGCGATATTTTAGATGAATATGATGGCTCAGTTTTTGTCATTGCCGAAAGCTTGTATCGAGACCTCAGCACTTTAGGTACAACCTTGCCCTTCTTAGCGATTGTTGACCTGCCAAGTTCTAGCCAAGCATTACAATTTGATTTAGACACGCTTATTTTAGAAAACGTACAAGATCCTGGTAATGTTGGCACCTTGTTACGTTCAGCTGCTGCTGCGGGTATTCAGCAAGTTGTATGTACTAAAGGTTCAGCATCACTTTGGTCGCCTCGCGTGCTCCGTGCAGGCATGGGTGCTCATTTTTCAATTAAAACCTTTGAAAACATTCAACTCGAAGATATTTTAGAACGCTTTGAAATTCCAGTTTATGTGACCAGCTCACACCGCTCAACCAGTTTATATGATCAAGACTTAAAACAGCCTAGCGTTTGGGTTTTAGGCAATGAAGGTCAAGGCGTAAGCGAATATGCACTTGCGCATGCAAAAGCTGTAAGCATCCCACAACCAGGTGGTCAAGAATCATTAAATGTTGCAATCGCAGGTTCTGTTTGCTTCTTTGAAATGGTTCGCCAACGTATTTAATCGTTATTTTATTTTAAATCGGCTAGCCGATTTAAAAAAATAGATTACACTAGAAAAATAACAAGTATTTTTGTCAACCAAACCATTATTTTCAACGTTATATGTAGTATGAATTTGGAAATAATGGTGGGTATCCAATGACAGGATTTTCCATCTCTATGGATTTAGCGCCTAAACAGTCAGACAGTACACCAGCTAGTGTTCTTAAGAGCACGGCTGAGTCTCGTCTAAAAAACTTCATGCATGAAGTGACTGGTCGCGCCCTTGTCATGATCGAAAGTGCAACACAAGGTCAACAAGGTATTGCAATGGACTTGGTTCAAGAAGCCTTTATTTCATTACATAAGTCCTATGCAGAAAAATCCACAGAAGAATGGTATCCATTGTTCTACACCATTTTAAATAACAAATTACAGGATTGGCGTCGTAAAGAAGCGCGTCGTGCACAGCCCTTCTCTTTTTTCAGAAAAGTTTCATTAGATGATGACGAATTTGAAGTACAAGATGTGGTTGACGAATCGACCCCAAATCCCTCTGATTTTTTAACTCAAGCAGTGACTGCAGAAGAAATTCAAGAAGCCATTGCTCAATTGCCTGTGCGTCAACAACAAGCATTTATGCTCCGCGCATGGGAAGGCTTTGACACGCATACCACTGCAGAAATTATGAATTGCACCGAAGGCAGTGTTAAAACGCATTATCACCGTGCAATTCAGGGCCTTCGCGCCTCATTAGCACATTTAAATCCCAATTTGGGAGGGTCATCCGAATGAAGCAAGATGATTTTGTAAAAAACGTGAGCCAAAAGCTTGATCGGCTTGCACAGCAACATCAACATAAAGCACAAGTGATGAATAACGTGCTTGACCAAATCCATGAGAGAGAAACATCTCGTTATGGCTTATGGAAAATGTCTAGCTTTGCACTCGCCGCAGCTATTGCTGGTTTTATTGTATTACCTAATTCAGTCACTTTGAATGAAAAACCTGATACTCAAGTTATTTCTACACCTAAACTTTCACCTCAAATGGTTGAAGATTTAGAAATGTTAATGGTTTTGGGTGAGGATAAATCTTCTCATGGTAGCTAAAAAGTTAGCATTGGCATTTTGTGCATTCAGTTTTCTGCAAACTAGCTTTGCGGGCTTTGAACGTTTTTGGATTTTTTCAAAAGATGCCAATACTCAAGTCAGTGATACCTGGGACTCTTTGTCTGATGCTGAACAACTGGCACTGATTAAACGTTATCAGTCATTGAAAGAAATTCCATCTGAGCAAAGTACCAACTTACAACAACGTATGGATTGGTTTAATCAGCTGCCTGATGCAGATAAGCAACGTATGCGCGAAACTTGGCAAAAAATGAGTACTCAAGAACGTAAAGACTTGGCTCACCGCTTACAACGTGCTGCACCTGATGATCGTGCTAGTATTCGAGAAGAATACATCAATAAATATTTAAAGGTTGAAAATCTTAGCCATTAATGATGCATGACAAGCTTAAAAAGCTCATTAAGATGCCAGCATAATCGCTGGCATTTTTGCATAAATTGCAACATTAAATCCGTAAGTACAAACTACTTTTAAATAATGCGATAAAACTTCAACATAACTACTCTGTCAAATAGGTACAAAAAAGCCAGTACATGAGTACTGGCTTTTTATATAAAGGGCTAGCCATAAAATAATACATAGCTAACCAAGACTACAGATTATGCTTTTGATTTACGACGGAATACTGCTAAGCCCATTAACGCAAATACACCCAATACTCCCATAGAGCCTCCACCACCACTCGATGAAGTATTGGTGTTTTTAGCTGCATTTTTAAGTGTAATGGTAGCTTGATTTGATTCCGTACCTTCAGAATCAAATACTGAATATTTCACAGGATAATCAAACTGACTGAGATTATTTTTCACAGAAAATTCAATATTGCCACCATAGCATGTCTCACGTGCATAAGCTTCAGGACATGGCCCACTAAATTCAGCTTTAAAGTTTAAACCTGCAGGAATCGTGTCAAATTTAATTGCTGTGTTCTGACCTAACGCATTTTGGAACCAGATTTTTTTACCAGCAGGTACTGTATTTTCTGGCCCATCTCCGTGATCGTGATCATTTTCCAACGGATTAACGCTTACCGTTAAATTATTATTACTACTAATGCTGTATTCATCAGATACAGCCACTGGCGCAATGTTGTTAAATGTAGACTTTAAAATGCCTGAAGATGTAACTGTTGGATTTTCTTTATCCGTTAGCGTATATGTGCAATAACCAATTACACCTGGAGCGCTCACCGCACCACTAGTACGATACAATACTACCTGTTTTAAACTTGAATTCCACTCACAGACTAAATCAGAATCAGCCCCAGTATTCACTACAGTTGGTATACCGCTGTTAATCACCAAATCTGTACCTAAGCCAAGTGTTTTCACACTGACGTTATAGTGATCTGCATCCAAGCGTTTAACAATTTGATTCCCAGAAGCATCCGTTGTTTTTTCACTCGCCAATGCTAACTTGAATGGATCGAAATAAATCGCACGATATTTCAAATTCGCTTTTAAGCTATTTAAATATGGCTCCATTTCAGATAAATCATCTTGGTTCGCAATTTTGTATTGTTTAAAGTTTGGATCTTCAATGTCTTTTTTCAGTTGATCAACAATTTTTTCATAGCTATCAACCAAGGTCACCAAAGATGTATTTTTTAAGTCTTGTACATCTGCAGCGGTTAAGTTCATTACTTCAACTGAACCAATTTCACACAGGTTACGTTGATCCGGTGATAACAATAACGTCGCATCAATGACACGCTGAATCCCTCGTTGATCCGCTGAAACGGTACTAAAGGTATTACAGTTAATAGAAGAGACATCAAATAAGTCATAGCCCGTTGAATATCGCTTAGGATAATACAATGGTAAGAAAACGTTATATGCAGATGCTGGCATTAAATTCGACAAGATATTCGACATCACTGTATTACTGACATCGACATTTTTATAGTCATCTACTGCTTCATCTAATGCAGACTTTGGTAAATCACATTTTGATGCGCTCAGTTCTAAAGCATTGTTAAAAGCAATGAAGCTTAATTCATCATCAGGTTTTGCATTATTTATAAAACGACATGATTTAGAGTTTGCAATATTTTTACCATTATATGCAAAGACATTAAAGCCTAATTGCTTAGTACCATTTTTGTCATAATACAGACCCGTATATGCATCATTTTCTACAATAGTATTATTCGCAAGAACGATATTTGAGTACTGACTTAATAAGTTATTTCCTTCTGATATCGCCTTAATCACGCTACCATTGTTTGGATTTGCAATATTTTGCGCAATGGTATTAGTCGATATCGTAGCAGAGACATTTCCACAAAAGTCTAAAATACTTTGGTTATCCGTCGCGCCATTTTTAATAATACTGCTTTGCAATAAGCTAAGAACAGGCTTGCTATCACTCATATTGCTGACGCAATCCATGGCTAATACGCTACCTTTCGTAGCTTTATTGCCTTGTAATAATGTACTGTTAATCGTTAAAGTTCTTTCACCATTTTGTGCCAAAGCATAGATTGCACCACCAGCCTGTACGGCAGTTGAATCTAGAATTGCACTTCGGTTTAAAGACAAATTACCGCCAGAAAAAATTGCACCGCCCAAATCAGCTTTACCATTTTTCAATGCGACATCGGTCAAGTCTAAATTGGCAAAAGTTTGCGCTGTATTAAAGATACGATGTATTCCATCTCCAACAATAAAGGTTTTTAAATCCTCATAAGCAGGATAAGCATCTGTAAGCACATTGCGTTGATCGTAGTTATAGCGTGTCGCACCTCGAATATCGACTGCTGACTCTGGCTTTAATTCTCCACGAGTCAACTTGTATCTACCTTCCTTCAACTGAATAACATCAGCTTGTGTAGAATTGGTATCACCTGCGCTACAACCACCAAACGCGGCATTTTTATGCGCCGCAAAAATGGCTTCACGTAAAGAACAGTTATCTAAGTTTTCACCATTCTCATCTTCAAATGTGTTGACTTCAATGGTTTTTTCTTCTGCTGCCATCAATGACATCGCAGAAAGAACCATGAGCGCTAACAATCCTTTTTTATAATTTTTCATGGCAATTCCCTTCTTATTTTTTTAGACGGCGTAAACCAATCAATCCAAACAAGCCCATTAATCCATAAAGGCCAAATGCGCCACCGGAGGTTTTTACAGACTTACTATCAATATCGTTGTCTGGTTCTTGATAAATACGGACTTCCGCAGAAATATACTTATTTGCTGGGTTATAACGTGTTGAAGACGTTACGACTTGAAGCTCAAAAATATCAGCGCCATGCCAAGCACCATTTGGAATATATTCTAAATCGCCATTCAAATTGAGCGTTGTTTTTCCTTTAGATACCGTTTGAGTCTGTTTGATGACTAAGCATCCATCTTGCCAAGCTGCACCTGTTGGGTTTTTACCAACAACAGCATCACATTGTTCTTTTGGAATTAAATCGCTATCCCCCAAGTATTGAAGGATATTAAATTTAGCGGTTTGGCCTGGTTTAATGTCATCACCAATACGTGGAATACTGGTTGGAACAATAATTTCAATTGCACCACGGTCGCACCACAAATTATTTGTTTCACGACTCTTATCACGCTGGTCCGTACTTTCACACGCTACGAATTGCTTATTTCCATTCGCTTCAGTTTGGCCTTTATTCAAGATAGGACCAGAAAAAATATCGGCAAAACTTACTAAAATACGTGGACGCAAATAACCCAAAAATGCATTGTTAGGAACGCTATATGGACACAATAATGAAGTTGTATCATCATTTAGATTCTTACAAACACCTTCGTCTTCACCCGCAATTAAATCATTTTTTGCCCATACCGTATTATTATTTTCAACAGCCGCCGTTGGACATTCAGCAGTCAGTAAGTTGTTATAAATAACGCTTTTATCGGTACTTTGATCTACAACTTTACAGTTCATTGAGCCACTGGCAGTACCATTGCCCAACAAGATACTATTTGCAAGATATCCCTGTCCGTCTTGAACATCTAGCAAAACACCACCACCATTTTTAATAATAGTGAGGTTATTTAAACCAATGCCATCTTTAAGATTCAGTGCAAAACCTGAATTTTTAAAAAATGTTGAATTGGTAATTAAATGATCACGTGCTGGAAAAACTAATGAACTTGCATTCGCCAATGGATTTTCGGTATAAATCGTCACATCGCCCGTATTTCCTTTAAATACAGAAGAAGCGATCCAGAAATTTGGCGCAACACTATAAATCGCCGCTCCGTTATTGGCTTGGTTATTTTCGAAGAGCACATTATAAGTTTGAACGACGCTGCCTAAAGAGGCACTTTCACTTGAAAAACCAACATTATAAATAGCACCGCCTTTATCTGCACGGCCACCTTTTAATGCACTACTTTGCAGTGTTAATTTCTCATTATTATAAATAATACCGCCTAAACTTGCACAAGCACTGTTTCCACAACCTTGAAAAGAAACTTCTTGGAAGTTGACTGTAATCAAAGCTTTATTGCCATCATCAATATGGAAAATTTGATCTTGGCCATCCATTTGAATCGTGGCATTGTTTAAGCCAACCGCGACTGATTGATTTTCAGTACTATCATAGGTGGTTTTAAGGGTCAAACCTGCTTTTATATCAATACGGCTTTTTAATTTATATGTTGCTTGTTTTTCAAGCAAAATAATTGAGACGGCACTCTCGCCACCACAGCCGTGATAGCCTTCTTTTGGCATGCCTGCATTAATATATTGAATTGCTTCACGTAGAGAACAAACACTATCATCTACATCATTATCATCAGTCGTTGTTACTGCAATTTCAGCACTATAGGCGTGCCCTGCAAAACACAGTAAACCCATGACTATGCTCCGTTTGAGCATCACATTCTCCTTGATTTTTTTTTATCTTTTTATATTTCGCTGTTCGTTCCTGACAGCTACATACTATTTTTGTGTACTTTGTCACAGCTAGAGCAATTACTCAAGTTTTTTATCGATTAACGGTATTCATCAATCAGTGCATAAATTTGACGTAAATTTGCATGGCTAATTTTCAGCTTTTCACCTTTAAGTAGTTGAATTAACTGCTCAAGCGTTTGTAATAATACCGAGGTTTGATGCGGGCCATGTAAAAGTAAATAATCTATGATTTGCGGGTCAATATGTATTCCTCGACGGTTCAACACTGAAGTGACCAAAGCCTGTCGATCTGCATATAAACTACCATTTGGCACCTTTACACTCACCGCTTGTGTTAAACGCGACTGTAAATCAGGTAATTCTAGTTTGAGCTCAATGGGTGCAAAGCGGGATGAAAACACCAACTGCCCACCGCCTTCATTATTATAATTGATTAAATGAAATACTGCTTTTTGCCAATGTGGTACACCGCTAATCGCTTCAATGTCATCTAGTGCCACCAGATCATAACGATCGAGCGATGTAATCGCTTCTGTCGGGGCATCTAACAGTTCTAACAACGAAACTTGTATCGCGGTTTTACCAATTTCCAGATATGAATCGCAAATCGCCGAGAGTAAATGGCTCTTTCCAGACCCTGCTCCCCCATAAACATAAAAGCGATTCATGAGACCTGCATGTAGCTGTCGAACCGCATCAATGACATGCCCCCAGCTCGGCCCTGAAAAATCACTGATTCGGGCATCAAGTTGGGGTTCTATATCTAATTGCAATTGACGCATTTATTAAGCAGGCCTTATCTATCTTTATTTTCTGGTTTTTCAATCTTACTCGAATTTTCAGCGTCTTGCAGTGTATTTAGCGCGCTGTCTTTCAATTCAATATCAATATTGGCTTGTTCGGTTTCAATGCTAATTGAACCTGCACCATGAGTATTCACATGTGCGTTTGCACCAACATATATTGTACTACGTTCATAAGTCTCATGCGCATGGCGCAATAACACCACAATAACCGCAGCAACAGGTAATGCAATCAACATGCCCAAGAAACCAGCCAACTGTGCACCAGCCAAAACAGCAAAAACTACTGCAACAGGTGATAACCCAATTTTATCGCCTAAAAGGAAAGGTTGTAGAATATAGCCTTCTACAGCCTGACCAATTAAAAATACAACCAGCACCAGTACCAACTGCATCCAATCCATACCAAATTGGAAGAAAGTTGCAATGACAGCAGCAATAATACCTACCGCAAAACCTAAGTAAGGAATAATACTGGCTAGGCCTGCAATCATGCCGATAATTAAACCGACTTCCAAACCAATAACTTGTAGCCCGACTGCATATACCACGCCAAGCAAAAACATCACCAAGAACTGACCTTTTACAAATGCACCTAATACACTGTGACATTCACCTACAATTGTCATGGTGCTAGCTTCATATTGGCGAGGAATTAAACGACGCATACGCTCAAGCATCGGCTCCCAATCCAGTAAAAAATAAAAAGCAATCACTGGAATAAGTACAACCGTACCGCCAATTTGGATAAAGTTCAGACCAGACTGTGCAACCTTCATCAACATCGCTTGAATGCTGTCTGCACTATAATTTGTTTGGATATATTCCATGATTGCCGCCGACATCTGCTCGGTGTCAATTTCCATTGGCACAAGATTAAATGTATGAGACAGCCATGGCAGAAAGGTATAATTAATCCAATGAATATTTGCAGGAATATTTGTTTTTGCATACATTAATTGTTGCCAAATGAGAGGTACCAAGTACCAAATGGCAATCGTTAATGCGACACCAATACCGACAAATACTACGCTGATTGATATCCAGCGAGGTAAGCCAATTCGATGTAGTTTATTCACCAAAGGACTAAACAAATAGGCGATTAAAAAAGCACCTACAAAAGGAATCACCACAGGTTTGAGTAAATAAATAACCCAAAGAATAAGTGCAATGCCAGCCAGAATAAAAATGCGGCGCAAGGTGCGATCGCCCATAAAACTCACCTTTATGTCAGTGTAATCGTTATAAAAGAGAAATATTTTAATAAAGATAGCATTTTAGCGCATAAATAACATAAGAGTTTCGTTTATTCAGGTTATAATCGCCGCGCGAATGCGGAGACTTCATTATGAGCAACTCAACTTCTACCCCAAACACTGGTTTAAGCTACAAAGATGCAGGTGTCGACATTGAAGCGGGCGACGCGTTAGTCGATCGTATCAAATCAGTCGCTAAGCGCACAAAACGTCCTGAAGTAATGGGCGGTCTAGGTGGCTTTGGCGCACTTTGTAAAATTCCTAAAGGTTATGAAGAACCTGTCCTCGTATCCGGCACAGATGGTGTTGGTACTAAATTACGTTTAGCATTGAATTTGAACCGTCATGACACAATTGGTCAAGATTTGGTTGCAATGTGCGTAAACGATCTTTTGGTTTGTGGTGCTGAACCATTATTCTTCCTCGATTACTATGCAACAGGTCACTTAAATGTAGACGTTGCTGCTAATGTCGTAACAGGTATTGGCGCAGGTTGTGAACTTGCAGGCTGTGCGCTTGTAGGTGGCGAAACTGCTGAAATGCCAGGCATGTATGAAGGTGAAGATTATGACCTTGCAGGCTTCTGCGTAGGTGTAGTTGAGCAAAGCAAAATTATTGATGGCTCTAAAGTTAAAGCGGGTGACGTTTTAGTTGGTGTTGCATCAAGTGGCGCGCACTCAAACGGTTATTCACTTCTTCGTAAAATTTTAGATGTGAAAAACGTTGATATGACTCAAATCGTTGATGGTCGTCCACTTGCTGATACAGCGATGGAACCAACACGCATTTATGTCAAACCAATTCTTCAGTTATTAAAAGAAGTTGATGTACACGCAATGGCGCACATCACAGGTGGCGGTTTACCAGGTAACCTACCTCGCGTACTTCCAAATGGTGCTCAAGCTGTAGTCAATGAAGCATCTTGGGAATGGCCAGAATTGTTCAAACTTCTTCAAAAAGAAGGTGGTGTTGAACAATTTGAAATGTACCGCACATTTAACTGTGGCGTAGGTATGGTATTGGTTGTTGATGCTGCAGATGCAGAAAAAACAGTTGAATTGCTCAATAGTCTTGGCGAAAAAGCATTCGCAATGGGTCATATTGCAGACAATGCTGAATCTGTTGAAGGCGCTGACGAAAAAATCCGTGTGATTTTTGCATAAGCACTTCCAATGATTAAAATTGCTGTTCTTGTTTCAGGAAGTGGCTCTAACCTTCAAGCCTTAATCGATGCAAATCTATCTGGGAAAATTGTTGGAGTCATTTCAAATAAACCTGAAGCATTTGCACTACAACGTGCAAAAAATGCAAACATTGCAACTGCAGTGATTGAGCATAAACAATATCCAAATCGTGAAGCCTTTGATGATGTGATGCATCAGCAACTACTCGACTGGGATGTTGATTTAGTCATTCTTGCAGGCTTCATGCGGATTTTAAGTGCCAAATTTGTGCATGCTTGGGAAGGGAAAATGATCAACATTCACCCTTCTCTATTGCCTCATTACAAAGGCATGCATACGCATCAACGTGTACTCAATACAGGTGATGCCCTACATGGTTGTACAGTTCACTACGTGACTGGAGAACTCGATGCTGGCCAAGCGCTTGCACAAGCAGTGCTTAAAGTGAATACGCATGATACTGCTGACAGCTTAGCAAACCGCGTACATGTTTTAGAACACATCATTTACCCACAAGTAGCTGAATGGATTTGCACTGGCACCATTCAACACACTGAAAATGGTGTACTGTTCCGTGGTCATCCAATGACTGAAGCAGTTCAATTCTGCAAATTTTAAGCCGTATATCAGATATAAAAAAACGCATCCTAGGATGCGTTTTTTATTGTGCTGAACCTTAGTTCTGCTAATTTTTTGTTGCAAGCAACTGCTTAAGCAAATTCGCAACTTCGACAGGTTGCTCTAATGGAAACATGTGCCCGCCTTCGGTCATACGTAGTGGTATGTCAAATTTTTTGCTCACCTGTTGCGGGAACTTATGTTGCAAAAACGGACTGCCTTTAGGCACCAGCAACTGTGCAGGAACTTTGGTCTTTGACTGTGGTAGCCAATACCAAGACGGATTCGTGTTGAACATTTTGACTTCATCATATTTGCTAATGGTCAGTTCTACACCACCGCGAATATGGTCTTCAGTCAAAGCATAGTCAATATAGTGTTGAAAACACTCTGGATCGAAATCTTTATAAAAGCCTTTCGTCACTAAAGATGTAAATGCTTGCTCACGAGATTCCCAATGATCACGACGATTTTTTGACAGTCCTGCAGGTGACAACTTATCCAACATTTTAAGCTTCAAAGTTTTCACTACATGTAACATGAATGATGCAGTGCCAGTCACAAACGGCGGATCCATCAAAATAAGTTGTGAAAACAATTCTGGACGTTGCTGCGCTGCTTTAAAAGTTAGTACCGCACCTAAAGAGTGACCAAGACCAATGACTGGGCGCCCTTTGGCTTGCCTTACAATACTATCAATCAGTTGTTGTGTCAGACTCTGCCAATGATTATCAATAGGATAACGGCGATCTGGGCCAATAAGTGGCACATAAATCACGTCAAAGTCATCTTCAAGTGCTTGAAAAAACTTGGTGTACACTTGTGCAGGTACACCATTGGCATGTGCAAAATGAATAATCGGCTTCATTGTAATTTTGCACTACCTTCAGTCTGTACTTGCTGACTTAGAGACGTTGCAAAACCTTGTCCAATTGAAGCCCCCATACGACCTAAAATTGAATCGAATGGACTATATTCAACGGTATAATTCACAGTTTTATCAGTTTTTAATTCACGTTTTAAACTTTGAATACTGCCAGTACGGTCTGCAATACCCAATTTAACTGCTTGTTCACCAGTCCAGAATAAACCAGAGAAAATCGCTGGATCTGTAGATTTTAGTTTTTTACCACGACCCTGTTTAACCGCATTAATAAAGTGGTCATGGACATTATCCAATACACCTTGTACATGTGCTTTTTGTGCAGGATCTACAGGTTGAGTCATCGACAGTAAGGCTTTGTTTTCACCCGAAGTCATGGTGCGATCTTCTACACCTAACTTTTGCATCAATTGATTGACGCCATAATTTGGCATAATCACACCAATTGAGCCAACTAAACTTGATGGGTTTACAATAATTTCATCTGCTGCCGAAGCAATATAATATGCACCTGAAGCACCAGTATCACCAATCACGGCATAAAGTTTTTTATCTTTGTGCTGTTGTTTTAGATACTGAATTTCTTGCCAAATTTCGTCAGATTGAACAGGTGAACCACCTGGTGAGTTAATATTTAACACCACAGCTTTGCTCTGTTTATTTTCAAAAGCACGCTTTAATGAACGAATGGTATCTGTGCTATTTACACTTTGTTTATCCGCTGCAATCGTTCCAACAATATCAACAACCGCAATGTGTGAACTTGAAGCGGCTGCATCACTTGAAGTTGAACTTGCAGTACTACAGCCCTTACCTAAAGCAACCAATACAAAAAGGATATAAGCAAAGGTCAAAAATTTAAAGAAAATCCCCCAGCGACGTGTGCGACGTTGCTCTTCAACTGACGCTAAAACCGCTTTTTCTAAGATTTTCCATTCATTGCCAGTAGGCTGATGGACGTTATTTGTTGATGTTGTCTTCTGAATTTCACTTTCAGGCTTTGGTGGCCAATCGGACATAAAAAATCCAATATTCAATTATAATGTTGTCCCATTATATACATGTAAATGGTGAAAACTGTCTATACCACGCAATTTCGCCTATAATTAATTTAATTTTTCTCCATTTGAAATAATCCAATAAAACATGAATGATCAAAGCCCTCATAACGCCACCCACCGTGCATTGAGTTTTATCAGTCGTATGCCGATTCAGTTCTCGCGTTTTTTTGCTCGTGGATTAGCGGCATTGGTCAATACTTTCAAAATTTCAAAGACTTCTGCCACAATTCGCTTAAATTTAAATATTGCACTGCCAGAACTCGATCAGACAACACGTGAAAAAATTACAGAACAAGCGATTCGTAATGAGTTAAGTTCATATTTTGAATTTTTCAGCATTTGGGGTTCATCTGCTGAGAAAAATTTAGCGCGTATAAATAAAGTATATGGCGAAGAGTTTTTTTACGAAACTTTAGCTAAAAATAAAGGCTTAGTTTTGGTGGTCCCACATTTTGGTACTTGGGAAGTCATGAACGCTTGGTTTGCCCAACACAGCAAAATGACCATCATGTACAAACCCGTCAAAAATGAAACTGCGGACCAGTTTGTGCGTAATGCACGTAGCCGAGAGCAAGCCACACTTGTCCCTACAGATGAATCTGGTGTGCGCCAAATTTTCAAAGCGCTCAAACAAGGCGGTATGACCGTCATATTACCTGATCATACCCCTAATGTTGGCGGTGACATGATTGAGTATTTTGGTTTACCCCTGGCAACCAGCAATCTGAGTGCTAAACTGATTCAAAAAACCAAATGTGGTGCTTTATTTGTCTATGCAATGCGTAATGAAGATGGGCTTTTTGATATACACATCGAAAAATTAGATTCACGTATTTATGAAGGTACGGCAAATGATGGCTCAGGTGTAATTTTCTCAGCTCTAGAAAATCTGATTCGCCGTTATCCAGAACATTATCATTGGAGTTATAAACGCTTTAAGGCCAATCCTGTTTTAGAAGATATTTATAACATAGCACCTGAACAAGCGATTGAAATTGTGCAAACATTGCGTTCAGAGACTGCACACTTAAAACACGTGGATTACACTGCGCAAAATACCGTAAAGGCATAACACTTCAACAAATTTCGAGCTCAATGATTTAACCATTGCCATTGATCTCGAAATGCGATGAGCTGTATTCGACCATCTTTGGCTTTAAATTCTATACTGCCTTTTTCGGCTGTACTCAACAGCGGGATATTTAAAGCCTTCAGTCTTGCCAGAGTTTCTTTACTCGGGTGTCCATAGCGGTTCCACTTTCCAGCCGATGCAATAGCCAATTTAGGCTGATAGTGCTGTAAAAAATCAAATGATGAACTGTGTCGACTGCCATGATGGCCCAAGACCAACACATCGACTTGTAAATTTGGATAAGCTTTTAATAACTCATATTCCGTTTGCCAGCCTGCATCCCCCATCAATAAATAGGATTGATAAGGCATTGCATGGTTCATTCGAATGTACAGCACACATGAGTTTTCATTACGCTCAGCCCCTGCTCTCACCGCTTGTATATTATTGGGTGAAAGGACTTCTATCTGTACATTTTCCCATTGCCAAACTTGTCCCTGTTGACAGTATTCAAATTGTGTTGCATTAGGCACAGCTACATGCTCACTGGCATATAAGCTTTTAATTGCCAGTTGATCTTGTATAGAAAAATAGGCCCCACTATGATCTTGATCTAAATGCGTCAACACCAATTGATCTATGCTTGATAGTCCTTGCCTCGACAGAAAAGGCAAAATAATATTCTTACCAATACTAAATTTCTGCTCATCATAATAACCACCTGTATCGACCATCATGCTGTGCCGACCTTCACGCACCAAAATAGACTGACCTTGCCCTACATCTAATACCGTGAGTTGAAAAGGTTGCGGTGTATAGGACTTCAAGCAAATCGCAACTAAACCTAATAACAACCACGCTTTCGGTACAATGCCATCTGGAAGATAAAAAATAAAAATACATAGGCTCAGAAGTAAAATCGTCGCAGGATTAAAAGTAATATTTAATAATTGTGGATTAAATACATGGTCAATTACATTCAATAGGCTCAAAAGTAGCGTTAGACAAAAATCATTGAATTGAAAAATCACCGATGCAATGCCCGGCGCAAAAAAATTAACGAACGCCGCCAGCACATCTAAAGGTACAACCACCAAACCTAAGCTTGGAATTGCCAATAAATTACTTAAAGGTGCAATCCAAGCCACCTGCTTAAAAAACAGTGCCATCATGGGAAAAAGTGCTATAAAAATTTTCCATTGTGATGTGATCAGCACATGAAGGGATAAGCGCAGTTTGACCCACCAAGCCGTATTGGCTTCAAGCGATTGCTGTTGTAGCCAAAGTGTTTGATAAATTCTGAGTAAAATAAAACATGCGCCATAAGACAACCAAAACGCTGCCGATAAAATACTAAAAGGATCAAATAACAATAAAAGCGTTGCACTATAAACCAATAACTTAAGGGCATAGACTCTTAAGCGTAAAACCAACATGCCACTGGCAACGACCGTCATAATAAAAGTTCGCATTGCAGGAATTTCAAAACCCACAAAAGCACAGTACACAAATACACAGCCCATAAATGGCCAAATTAAAATAAATTGGCGTGGTATTTTTAAATACAACCGCGGTGCAAATTTGCGTATGCAACGCGTGATGATCCAACAGATCAACATGGCAAAAATTAAGACATGGGGCCCAGATATGGCCAACAAATGACTGATGCCAAAACGTTGAAATTGATCTACGGTCGCTTCATCTAATAAGCTTTTATCTCCTGTTAATAAGGCCAGTAACAATCCTTTATGTGCTAAGGGCAAATGAAAGATTTTGACTCTAAACGCCAGCCTTTGTTTTTCAGTCCACAGACGAAACTGAGGGATTAACTTTTGCTGTTGATACAAAATATCGCTATAACCCAATGCTTTAATTTGAGCTTCATTTAGCGCTATGGCACGTTTAACTCTAAAAGTGGCCTGAATATTTTGCTGGAGTAACCATTGTTCTTGATCAAATACACCAGCAGTTGCATAAGTGTGCGCAGGCTTTAACTGGCCTTCGAGTTGATAATAATGACCTAATTCCAACTCTAAATCTGAAGATGAAACCGTCTTGGTTTTAGGCAAATAAAGTAAATACTGCAAAGGTTGCCGAGCGGCATTTAACACCATAACGCGTTGTTGAATACTGTGTTCACTATATTGATTTAAAGCATGCACATAAACCAATATGCTGGTATTTTCAGGCTGATGTACTGTGTAATGTAACCGTTGCTTAAGTTGTTGATTGGCGTACGCAAAGCCCAAATAAGCACCTAAACACAAAATCAATGCCGTACTTAATGTTTTGAATACAATGCCTTTTTGAGCAATAAATTTACTACTGATGATAATGAATACAAAGCTCAGTAAAGCCAATACTGTGCTCATCTGCGCATCAAATCCTGTTGTTCCCATCCACGCTGTGCCAAAAATCCAGCCCAAGCAAAAACAAAGCAACATATTTTTTATTCTAATATTTTATGATTGCTGGCAATAATAAAGCCCACCGAGGTGAGCTTCAATTCATAGCGGAATATTCCAATAATATGCTTATAGACCAAGCACTCAAATGATACTCAGTGATCGACCCAAACACCATCTTGCATGTGCAAAACAGCATCTGCGGATTTTGCCAATTGCTCGTCATGCGTCACAATCAGCATCGCCATATTAAATTCTTGACGTAACTCCGAAAGTAACTCAAAAATTTTCACCGCAGTTTTACGGTCAAGGTTACCCGTTGGCTCATCTGCCATCATCAGTTTGGGTTTAGTCACTAAAGCGCGAGCCAAAGCCACACGCTGACGCTCACCACCTGATAATTCGCCTGGTTTATGGGTTAAACGATGAGACAATCCCACACGTTCAAGCAAATACTCAGCTTGTTGGTTTACTTCTTTAAAATTTGTCCCTTTGCGAAGCATCAATGGCATCGCTACATTTTCTAAAGCGCTAAATTCAGGCAATAAATGATGAAATTGATAAACAAAGCCTAAATGCTCATTACGGATATAACCGCGCTCAGCCTCACCCAAATTGTCAAAACGGCGTCCCTGTACAAATACCTGCCCCGTTGTTGGGCGATCTAGGCCACCCAAAACATGAAGCAATGTACTTTTACCTGAGCCACTCGAACCCACAATCGAAATAAACTCGCCTGTTTTAACCTGAAGCGACAAATTACGAATCACATCAACAGTTGTTTTACCATCGGTAAATGACTTACTGATATTTTGCGCATCTAAAACTACATTACTCATAACGCAATGCCTCCGCAGGTTGAATTTTAGCTGCACGCATTGCAGGGTAAATCGTTGCCAAGAAACTCAACAACAATGACAACACCACGATTAAACACACATCTTGCCATCTTAAATATGATGGTAAATAGTTAATAAAGTAGGCATCAAACATGTGTAAGCCTAATGCTGTATTTAACCAACCAACAAAACCACTAATCCCTGAAGCTGCAATAATTCCCAAAATTGCACCAGACACCGTACCAATCACCCCAATAATGGTGCCTTGAACCATAAAGATTCGTGTAATTGTCCGCGGTGAAGCACCTAAGGTACGTAAAATTGCAATATCTGATTTTTTATCCGTAACAACCATCACCAAAGAAGAAACAATATTAAACGCAGCAACCAAGACTATTAGGAACAAAAGCAGACTGACCATGGCTTTTTCCATTTGAATCGCACTAAACAAATTCCCGTGGGTATACGTCCAATCCGAAGCATAGAAGTTTGCAGGTAACTCACGCACAATTTCTTGTGAAACTTGTGGCGCCATAAAAATGTCGTCCAACTTCATTCGTATGCCTTGCGCACCATCTGGTAAGCGCAATAAAGTAGATGCGTCATTTAAGGCAATATAGCCCATCATAGAATCGACTTCTGCACCAATACTAAAAATCCCCACCACTTTAAAACGCTTAAAGCGAGGTACAACCCCTGCAGGCGACGGCGTTGCTTCAGGCAATACCAAGGTAATACTATCATTTAAGCCCAAACCTAAAGCGTCAGTCATTTGCTTACCCAGCACAATACCAAACTCACCTTGTTTAAGGTTATCTAGGCTACCAGCGATCATGTGATCTTGGATAATTGAGACTTTTTTCTCATACTTTGGTTCAATACCATTGACCATAATACCAGCAACTTGGCCTTGTGCTGTCAGCATTCCCTGCAATTGCGTAAAAGGTGCGACACCTTGAACATGGGAATGATGCTCAATTTTCTTTGCAAGATCGGGCCAATTTGTTAAAATTTGTGTTGATGAAACAGTGGCTTGAGGTATCATTCCTAAAACACGGTTTTTCAACTCACGGTCAAACCCATTCATTACGGAAAGGACCGTAATGAGCACAGCCACACCTAACGTGAGGCCGATCATAGAAACCAAAGCAATAAAAGAAATGAAGTGGTTACTGCGCCGTGCGCGAGTGTACCTCAACCCAATATATAGCGAGATCGGTTTAAACATAACCATCTAGTCCGAGGTAATTTAATTATGGAAAATGTACAGCATCAAAGCGGTTTAACGGAACGTCGCGTAATGTCTCGTATCGATGCTGCCTTGCGCATCAACTATCAGATTATTTCTGATGAAGTTGCGCTAAATGATCCTTACGATCCTAATTTTATCTTGCCGCGCTATTTTCTACTACTTGCAGAGTTAGATCAATTTGATCATGCGCTCAACTACGAATTAGAACAATTAGCTGAAAAAGATCAACAAATTTCTCGAATATTATCCTTATTCAACCAAAAGTTAAACCTGATTACGGGCTCTTTATACGACGCAATTGTACAAAGCATGTTACCAGTACCTGAGCATGTGAATTTTTCAGAAACAGGTTTAAGCTTTTTTAGCGACCGTCCAATCATGGAAGGCACCTATTTACACATGACGCTTAGTCATCCTGAAAATTTCTTTCATATTGCAGCGACAGCGCATGTAGTTTATAGCCGTCAGGAAGAAAATGGAAAATATCGTACGGGTGCATACTTTATTACTTTACACCCGCAAGACCGTGTAAAAATTGCAGAATGTGTAGAACTCACACAAAGTAAAAACTGAGGTCTTTATTTTTTCAGGTTGTGGGCGAGCGTTCGATTCGCCCTAAAATCTTTATAAAAATAAACACATAACCCAAAAAGTAAAACTGCAGTACCGCACAATACCAACAATGTTAATTTTTCATGGTTGAATACTGCCCCCACCACAATCGCTAACATGGGCGTCATCACTGTGGTTAAAGACAATGTCGTCGCTTTAATATTTTGCACCAATTTAAAATAGCAGAACATTGCAATCAGCGACGCCATAATCACAGCATATAACAAGGCCAACACTGACTTAGTGGAAGGCATCTGAGTGGGTAAATCTACCCAAATAAAAGGCACCATACATAATGCAATGAGCGAAGAAATTAAAATAGAGCCCGTTGCTTGGGCTATTGGATTCAGAGGCGCATTGACTTTTTTTACCCAAAATATAGATGCACAATAAATCAGCACACTCATAAGCATGAGTAATATACCTATAGGCTGTACATGCTGACCACTACCACCCATACAGATAATTCCAAGGCCACATACTGCAATACACATACCTAACCATTGCAGACGATGCAAATGCATACGAAAAACAAAATGACCAATCAACCCAGTAATAATGGGAGCTAAACCAAACATTAAGGCAATAATGCCTGAGCTTAAATAACTGGTTGCCATATACGTAAAAATTTGCGAGCCAATAAAACTACATGAACCAGCAATATAACTATGTATGGACTGTGCGTCATAAGGCAATGCTTGGCGCATAAGGAGCAATAACACACCAGCTAAAGGCAAAGCTAAGAAAAAACGTAGTGCTAAAGCCCAATATAGGTTGATATCTTCCACACTCCATACAATCGCCAAGGGCGTTGTGGCCCAAATGATGATCAATAGCACATACGTGGACATGAGATTGAGTTTTGAAGGCATGGGGCTTATACCGAGGTCTTACGTTTTTGTTTCATAATGGTCTGGTCTAAACTACTTGAAAACTCACGCTTATCTCGCTCTGAAATCGGTGGTGGCCCACCTGTTTGTACCCCTGCACCACGTAAGGTGTCCATAAAATCACGCAGATGAAGGCGGGCTTTCACATTGGCTATTGTGTAAATTTCACCACGTGGATGAATAGCAATCCCGCCTTTTTCAATCACTTGCGCTGCCAGTGGAATATCTTGCGTCATCACAATGTCGTTTTCTTTCATCCGATCGATAATTTCTTTATCGGCCGCATCCGCACCACTCATGACCTGAATAGAATTAATCCGTACCGATGGTGTAATGCCCACGTTTTGATTGGCAACAAAAGTGACTTCGAGTTGATAACGGTCTGATGCGCGAATAATGACATCTCTAAGAATGCGAGGTAATGCATCGGCATCTACCCAAAGTTTAAATGGCAACAAAAAAACGCTTCCAACACAAAATACAAAGAACTAGTGTAGCAAAGAAGCATGACAACTCGATGCCAAAGCTCTACGATTTACCACATAGAATTCAAATCAATCTACTTATTTACATATATAAAATGAATGAAAGAATCTACAAAATGGCAGTTATTGCCAATCCTTTGCGCCATAGTTGAGAGGTTTTTTGGCATATTCTTAAAAATTTGCACTATTTCATTGCGATTTTTTCATGACTTGACTTGAAAATTGAAAATAACCCTCGATTTAATATATAGATAACAACCCAGCATCAATTGTGTATATGAAAAATCAAAATAGACCAGAAATTATCACCATTGAAGACCAAAACTTCGGTAGTCATATTGAACATTGGTCCCTGCTGACAGATCAACCTGCCTCAGACGTACCAAAATGGTTAGGCCAAGCGCTTGATCAACCTATTATGCCTATGGGGCTTTGTACTGCTGAATGTGATATGGATGCGACGACATGGCTCATTCAAGGGCCAAATAAAGCATCTGTGCAACTCTCCCAAGTGATTGCTGTAGAAAACAATAAACCGAAAGCAGTAAAAACCGCATTTCCGTGCTTTGATAGCCCGTATAAAGTTACGGCCAAAGTCGAACGGATTATTCGTTGCACAACCAACACACAAGCGGTCTTACAACTCAATGTTGGTGGCAATAGCGTGGTCTATGCTTTTGATAATTTATATAGCGTAAATTCTGCACACTATGACAAAGCACAAAATTATGCAGTACAGTTAAATGCATGGGCATATCAATTAGAAGCCGTTGCTGAACAAGAGCAATTGGTGGTTGATGATCCTGCTTCAATTAAACATCACCGTGCTTTAAATGACATTTTGGCACAGCATAATGGTGTGGCGCCAGAAAACTTACAAGACTTGCTCGATGCTTGGGAGCCTCAATCTGAAGATGACAAAGCGCCTGTTACTGTTAACTTTTCTAAAATGGTTGCTTACCTATACGGCGAAACACTCGGTCAAGAAGATGAGGCGTGGTTCCAAGGCAGTATTGTAGGTAAAACTGAAATGCAATTTATGCAACAAAGCTACACACTCTATGATGTTACGCTCATTCATGAGGAAAACCAGCCTGCAGTATTGATGCGTATTGCTACCCGTGATGCGAATTTTAAAGATTTTCAAATTGGTCAATTTATTCGTGGTAACGTTTGGCTACAAGCGAATATTTATAGCAAAGCTTAGTCCTCAGTAACGACTTCGCTTCAAAAGTAAAAAACAATCATCCCTGCACATGCAGGGATTTTTATTTAATTAAAATCAATTATTTAAAGATATTCCATTGATTTTATTTCATTAATTTTTAAGCAACATGCTGGTCATAAAACTTTAATTAAATAGAATTACCCACAGTTTTAGATTTATTAATGCTTTTTAAATTCATTTTAAAATACACTTATCCACAATTTTAAATTCAAAAACTATCTTAAATAAATCACAAAAAATATACCGATATAATCATAAAATGCCTGCAAGAAATAGAAATAGCCTTAAAAATACGTTGCTTAATGTAGATGCTCATCCTTGGACTAATAAAATAAAAGCATTGTGTTATTTAATTGAGATTAGTACTTTATTTAATCAATTATTTGTGCTAAAAATGCAATCTTGAAATAGGAATTAACGATAAATAGATCGGAAAATAAATATCTATGAAAATCGTGCAAGAAGAAAATATTCAGAGCGTCGAACACCAACTGAATTCTCGATACCAAGTCGATGGAATGTCATGTCTATTTTTTGCATTAGGCATGTTGATGTGCGCATATATTTTGCATACATTTATTCTTTAATTTCCAAACAAATACAAAAAAAGCCCATCAATTTGATGGGCTTTTTTCGCTACAGAAATTATGCATTACGTTTTGCAAAATCATCCATAAAGTCAACCAAAGCTTGTACGCCTTCAAGCGGTACAGCATTGTAAATGCTCGCACGCATACCACCTACTGAACGGTGACCCGCCAAATTAAGTAAGTGATGTTCTTCAGCTTCTTTCAAGAACTGTTTTTCAAGCTCAGGCTTAGCCAAAGTAAATGGTACATTCATAATTGAACGGTTTTCTTTAGCAATTGGATTTGCATAAAAGTCGCTTGAATCAATATAGCTATAAAGCAGTTCAGCTTTTGCAAGATTGGCTTTATGAATGGCTTCTACACCACCTTGTGCAAGTAACCATTCAAAAACTAAACCTGATAAGTACCATGCATAAGTTGATGGCGTATTCACCATAGAATCATTTTTTGCTTGTGCAGAATATTTCAAAATACTTGGAATTTCAGCTTTTGCTTGATCTAACAAATCATCACGAACAATAACGATTGTTAAGCCAGCTGGGCCAATATTCTTTTGCGCACCAGCGTAAATTAGACCGAACTTGCTGACATCAATTGGTGCAGACAAAATACTTGAAGATAAATCCGCAACCAAAGGTTTATCAGTTTCTGGAATATTCGCGAATTGAATACCACCAATCGTTTCATTGTCTGCATAGTGTACATAAGCAGCATCTGCAGATAAATTCCATTCACTTTGGTCTTTAATTGCAAGCTTACCGTCTACAGTTGTACCCGCTTCAACAACATTAATGTCGCCATAGCGCTGTGCTTCTTTGAGTGCTTTTTCAGACCAAATCCCTGTATGGATATAATCAGCTTTGCTGTTTTTACCCAATAGATTCAGTGGAATTGCAGAAAACTGCAATGATGCACCACCTTGTAAGAACAATACTTTGTAGTTCTCTGGAATATTCATGAGCTTGCGTAAGTCTGCTTCTGCTTTTTCAGCAACAGCAACATAGTCCGCACTACGGTGGCTCATTTCCATGATCGAAAGACCCTTGCCTTGCCAATCGAGCATCTCAGCTTGAGCTTTTTCTAAAACGGCAGTAGGTAATGCAGCAGGACCAGCACAGAAGTTGTACGCGCGCATGATTTTTCCTTTCAAAGTGAAACACAATAAAATGATGGCATTTAACCACAGATAGCCTGTGCTTGCAGTAAATTAAGTTGAAAAAATTTCAATGCTGTCGGACATTTAAAGCTAAAACTTCAATAAGGCGCTGATCTTTTTGTGAGTTTTACTAATAATATTTCCTAACCTACACATACAAGATCATTCAATTTTTTTGCTGGATTGAATTTCATTCGATCTATTACCTAAATGCCTACCCCAATTTAAACCGACTGAGATCACCTTCATGTGTGAGCTATGCCTTTTCAATTGCGCAAAATTTTCCTTAAGCTTCATACTGTTTTGCGTCCAATTTTCAGCTTATACTCAAGCTAAATAAAGTATATATTTCAAACAGAATTAAAAAATTGATATGCATGCGGTGCGAATTAAGCTGTTCTTTGTTTTATACTGCAGTTGAAAATACGGAGAATCGATTGAATGTTAAAATATTTCGTACATTTCAATAGTGCAGATTTATGCCTCAATACAATGATAAAAATGAATAGCGCAACAAAATGTACAATGCTAGTTTGCACGTTGCTGGCAAGTCCATTCTGCACAGCACAAAGTATGAGTTTTCAACAAGCCGAGATTGATTTACTCAACAACTCCTACAGTAATCAAGCCAATTTAGCATTACAACAAGCCTCACAACTAGAAGCTGAAGCCATTAAAGGCATTGGCTTACCCCGCGTGGATCTTAACGTACGTGCATACGCTTTTCATAATGAATTAGACGTGCCTTTAGGGGCCGTTAAAAATAACCTTGAGCAGTCGCTCACGAATGGTTTAAATGCCAAAATTGATGAGTTTAATTTAGGTGCAATTGCAGACCCACTCAAAGAAAGCTTAAAACAACCTATCCATGACGGTGTTGGTTTAATTCCAGATTCGTCACAGGTTGTATTGGATGATCAAGTGATTCGTCCTTCTGTCTCTGTCATGATGCCTCTTTACACAGGTGGCTTAACCCAGAGTGCCAAAGACGTTGCTAAAATCAAAGCACAGCGCAGTGAATTAACCACGCAGCAACAACAAGACACACAGCGTTTTGAGTTAATCCAAGCCTATTTTAATGCTCAACTACAAAAACAATTATTGGCCAGTAGCCAATCCAATCTCAGCGCGATGCAACTCCACTACCAAAATGCACTTAAATTAGAACGCCAAGGCTTTATCAGTAAAGGTCAGCGCATGCAATTTGAAGTGGCTCAAAATAATGCAACACGTTCTGTCAATAATAGCCAAGCACAGTACCAAGCCAGCTTATTTAAGCTGAATAATCTTTTACACCATAGCCAAATTAACGATTTAACCACGCCACTGTTTATTAACACCCAACCGCAACGTGCGCTACAACAGTGGCTAGATAGTTTTGCAAATGAATCCACACTCATACAAAAAATGCAGATGGACACTGCACTAGCCAATGCCAATGTAAAAGTTCAACAGGCAAGCAAAAAGCCGAATGTATTTGCCTTTGGTGAATACAGCCTAGACAGCAATCAAAACTGGATTGTGGGTGTCGGTGCCAAATACAATCTTTTTTCAGGTATCGATAAAAACAAAAATGTGCAAGCTGCCGAATTACAACGTTATGCCTCTGAACTATTAACTGCACGAACCAAGCAAGAAATTGAAAATACAATTTTTAGCGCATTTAGCGAGGCACAAACTGCACAGCAAAGTGATGTGCTGCTACAACAAAATATAAAGGCAGCTCAAGAGAACCTACGCATACAGCAATTATCATTCAAAGAAGATATGGGTACTGCGACCCAAGTGATTGATGCACAAAATACACTGAACGGCTTAAAAGCCGAAACAGCATTGAATGCTTTTAAATATGTCATGTCATTGGCAACATTATTACAAAGCCACGGCTCGATACAGCAGTTTCAAAGCTTTATCAATCAACCCAATACACACTACATTCGTTAAATTCACATGGGGAATCGTATGAATCAGGATCCAAATTCAAAAGAGACCATAGAAGAGCTCCCAAGCCCTGAAACGAATGCTAAAAGTGATGTAACAGCAAACAGCAGGCTCGATCATTCAGATTCAACTCAAAATCGTCATTCCGTAGCTCAATCTGCACCCACGTCAGCTGAAAATCAGAAACAAGAGCAGACAGAACCCACAAATATGCAAAAAAAACCCGTTTCGAGCATCGTGAAGCTGATTGCAATTGTGCTACTGATTTGTGTATTAGGACTGATTGCTTTTGGACTCTGGAAAAGTTATCAACCCAAAGAGGTAGAACTACAAGGTCGAGTTGAGGCAGAAACCATTCATATCGCGACTAAAGTGCCGAGCCGAATTGAAGAAATTTATGTGCATGAAGGGCAAAAAGTACATAAAAACCAAGAATTAGTACGACTATATAGCCCAGAAGTCGATGCTAAAAAACAACAAGCACTTGCCAGCTTACAATCTGCTTTAGCTTTACAGTCCACCACAGATCGCGGCTCACAAGACGAAAATATTGCCAGCTTATACGCCAATTGGCAGTCGTTAAAAGCTCAACAAGAATTAGCACAAACCACCTATACCCGCGGTGCTCATTTGTTTCAAGAAGGTGTTATCTCTCGTCAACGTCGTGATGAAATGCAGGCAGCCGCGCGCTCTTCTGCACAAATGACTGAGGCCGCTTATCAGCAATATGCCCGTGCACAACGTGGCAGTACGCCCCAACAGAAATCTACTGCCGACGCACAAGTCGACATTGCCAATGCTGCAGTTGCTGAAGCCAATGCGCTTGAAGCTGAAACTAAATTGCTCTCACCAGTAAATGGAACCATTTCCAAAACCTATGCCAAACCGTCTGAGTTAGTGGCAATCGGTGTGCCTGTGGCCAGTATTATTTTAGATGATGACATTTCAATTAGTTTAAATGTTCGTGAAGATCAATACCGTTCGGTCTATCAGGCTCAAACCATGCAAGGCTATGTTCCTGCCTTAGATAAAACAGCAAACTTTAAAGTAAAAAATATTGATGCCGAAGGTGAATTCGCCACCATCAAAACGACGCGTCAAACAGGCGGTTATGATATTCGAAGCTTTAAAGTGCATTTAGTGCCTGAGCAGGCAATGCCCGAGTTAAAAGTGGGGATGAGTGTCTTATTTAAAGTTAAAGAGGCACCATAAGTATGTGGGCAGGGATCAGCCGTGAATGTCGCTACTTATTAAAACACAAATGGGATTTGTGTTTGGTCAGCCTTGCCCCCCTATTTGTGATTGTTCTATTTAGCTGTATGTTTGCCCAAGGTAAACCGTCTCATTTACCCATTGCAATATTAGACCAAGACCACGGTGCCTTAAGTCAAAACATTGAACGCTATTTGGCACTCAATGAAACACTACACATTCAAACAGTCAGTGAAAACCAAGCTGAAATAGAACATCTATTGAACCAAAATAATATTTGGGGCTATGTGTTGATCCCTTCGGGTGCAGAACAGCGCTTTGTACAAGCCAAAGATGCTGAAATTAGCATTATGTATAACCAAAGCTATTTTAGCGTAGGCAATACTATTTCTTCTGCCATGCTGGTAAGTACCTTACAAGCACTCGCTAACTTTGCAGGACAAAATTATTTAGAACAAAAAATTCCTTATTTGGAAGCTCCTACACCAAATGTCAAAATATCTGCACTTTACAATCCAGGCTTAAATTATGAGTTCTATTTAGAACCTTATATGATTCCGGCAATATTGCATTTGTTGCTCTGTTGCTGTGTGGCCTTTGCTGTTGGGCAAGAGTTTAAGTTTAATCGCGCTCAAGATTGGTTAAATCCGCAAGGTTTGTTTTACGCCCTCCTCTCTAAAAATTTAACCTACGTCGCGATTTTTAGTGTGTGGACTTGGCTCTGGATGTTTTGGCTGATTGATGTGCGAGGTTGGTTTATTGCTGGCCATTTGTGGTTGATTCTGCTGGCTCAAATTGTATTTTATAGTGCCTATGCCTTTTTAAGCAGTGCCTTGGTCTTAGCCACAGGTAATTTAAGTAAAACCTTCGGCGTGATTGCCGTTTATGGTGGCTCATCCTTAAGCTTTGCGGGCGTGACTTTGCCTTTAAATAATGCCCCTCTATTTACCAAGTTTTGGGCGCATATTATTCCCTATACTCCTTATGCCAAATTACAAACTGAACAATGGGTGATTGGTAGCCCTTTAAGCTCCTCAGTACAGCCCTTATTGGTATTGTTGGTCTATGCGCTCGTATATGGTGCGCTGGCCTATCTATTTTTAAAGAAACAAGCACGAGGGCTTAAACCATGAATAGCCTGCTGTATTATTTCTGCAAAACCTTTAAAGATATTTTTGCCAATTCATCTATTTTAACTACACTGATTTTATCAGTTGTGCTCTATAGCTTTTTTTATCCAACGGCTTATCAGGCACAGCAAGCTCAATCCATTCCCATTGTAATTGTAGATGAAGAGCAAAGTGCCATGACGTCAGCGATTATTGGTCAAGTTGCTCAAAGTCCAAATGTTGAAATTAAAGCCGTGACTGCAAATTTTTTAGATGCCGAGAAAATGGTTCGGCATCAGCAGGCTGATGGTATTTTATTATTACCAGAAAACCTCAGCCAAAGTATACGACGCGGCGAAGAAGGTGGGATTGGACTGTATTTAAGTGCGGTTAATTTTTTAAAAACCAAACAAATTGGCCTCGGTTTGGCCAGTTCAATTGAAAACTCATTGAAGGAATACACAGAAAAATTTGGCAATATTTCGCATTTCTCCCCCGCTCTTTCTGTTCATCAAGTGCCTTTGTTTAATACCTTATCTGGTTACGGTAGTTATATTTTTCCAGCAGTTGCACCTTTAATTATTCATCAAACGATATTACTGGGGTTGTGTATGCTCATTGCAGGTTATCGTGAACAAGGCTGGACTGCCCAGCCTAAAGAACTCGTTGCCATTTTCCTTGCAATATTATTCATTGGCTGTTTGGGATGTTTTTATTTATTTGGTTTTACCTTCTGGCTTTATGACTACCCACGCGGGGGAAACTTTTGGGGTATGTTACTTGCTGTACCTATCTATGTAGGATGCATTATTTCTTTAAGCATGCTCTTAGCTTCATTTTTAGATATGCCTGAACGCGCTGGACACCTCATTGTATTTACATCTATTCCGCTCTTTCTATTAACAGGTACAGCTTGGCCATTGGCCGCGATGCCTGAATGGATGCAATCTTTCTCAATGCTTCTACCTTCTACCCAAGGGATACAAATGTTCATCCAACTCAACCAAATGGGTGTAGAAACTAGTCTTGTCGTACCTAAATTAATTTATTTAAGCTGTTTTATGGCCATTTGCTTCACCATTGCTTATTTCAGACTCACCGCTAGAGCTAAATTGCATTGATTCTTCATTTTCATCTACTTTATAAATAAAATATAACTTAAAAATCGATTTCATAACTAAAACTGTCCCAAATATAACCAAATAGAATAGCAATGATTAAATTTTGTTGGCCGATTCACCACAATCGATTCACAATAAAGTTCTCCCAATCCGCTTTTTCTCGCCATGAATACTCTGTTTTTTAATACGGGTATGAGGACCTTTTGCGGATTTTATTTCTAGATAACTTTTTTCAGAGCTGAGTATGAAAAAAATTAAGATGAGCCTTGCGTGGCAAATCGTTATTGCGCTGATTTTAGGTATACTTGTAGGCTCATTCCTTCACTATTCTCCTGAATATCGTGATGCCCTAGTGAGTAATGTTTTAACTCCATTGGGCTCAATTTTCATTAACCTCATCAAAATGATTGTGATTCCACTTGTGGTATCAATGTTAATTTTGGGTATTGCAAATACGAGTCAAGGGGCAAGCCTTGGTAAGCTTGGTTTCAGAACGATTTTGTATTTTGAAATTATTACCACAGTTGCAATTTTAGTGGGTTTAGTTGCTGCAAACATTTTCCAACCAGGTGCAGGCATTGACATGTCTAGCCTCACCCAAGTGGATATTTCTAAATACCAAGAAACGACCCATGCAGTTAGTGAGCAATCACATAGTATCGTGCAAACTGTATTATCGCTGATTCCACCAAACTTCTTCGCAGCTCTCACTAGCGGTCAAATGCTACCGATTATTTTCTTCTCGGTGATGTTTGGTATTGGTTTAGGTGCTTTAGATCAAGAAACAAAACAACCTTTACTTAATGTATTGAATGCCGTTTCTGAAACCATGTTCAAAGTAACGCACATGATTATGAAGTTTGCACCGCTGGGTGTATTCGGTCTGATCGCTGCAACTGTTGCGAACTTTGGTTTTAGTTCTTTATTGCCTTTAGTAAAATTGGCATTATTGGTTTATGGTGCAATTTTATTCTTTGCTTTTGTTGTTTTAGGGTTGGTTGCCAAAATTTGTGGTTTCAGCATCTGGACCATTATTAAAATCTTGAAAGACGAGCTCATTCTTGCATATTCAACAGCAAGTTCTGAAACTGTATTACCTCGTATCATGGAAAAAATGGAAGCTTACGGTGCGCCAAAACCGATTACTAGCTTCGTGATTCCAATTGGTTATTCATTTAACCTAGATGGTTCAACACTTTATCAAAGTATTGCCGCAATCTTTATTGCGCAGCTGTACGGTATCGATCTTTCAATTGGCCAACAAATTATTCTAGTACTTACACTCATGATCACCTCTAAAGGCATCGCAGGTGTTCCTGGCGTATCTTTCGTGGTACTTCTTGCAACATTGGGTAGTGTAGGTATTCCTTTGGAAGGCTTAGCATTTATTGCAGGTATTGACCGTATTTTAGATATGGCACGCACTGCATTAAACGTAATTGGTAACGCACTTGCGGTACTGGTTATTAGTCGCTGGGAAGGCCAATTTGACACTGAAAAACAAAAAAATTATCACGAGACGATGAGTCAACGCGGATAATACTTTTTTCAAGTCAAATCAAAATGGACGTTTCGGCGTCCATTTTTTATGGCTTCAATTCCAAGGTTAATGTTGCTGTGGCCAATACACTACGGGTTAAACTCATTAAATAGATATATGACACATTACAAGCTATTTAGCCCATACAATGAACTTTCAACTTACTTTAGGTTGCTACAAAAACCCGTATATAAAAAAGGACGCTTATGCGCCCTTTTTAATCAGATCTAATTAAATATACTCAGATTATTTAGTTGATTCACCAAATACTGACAGATTCAAATTACGAATTTTGCTACTTCCAGCGGGTTTATCGAAACTCACATCGTACTGTACTAGATTTTTATTGCTGTAACCATATTCATAGGTCACCGTGTATAAAGATGGCTTTTCTGTTGATGTTTCAATGTGTTTAGAAACAATATTTTTACGTGTGTAGTCTTGCTTTGGAATTGTGCGCGTAAATTTACGTAGCTCTTTTTCATTTTGCATAAACTTGGCTTTCAGTTCAGGCTCGAAATATGGATATAGTTTTTCAAGGTTACCTTCACGTAATTGATCGTATACGGCTTGCGCAACTTGAGCTTGTTCCGCACTTGGATCAGCTATGGCATTTTGTCCAATTTGACCACAACCCGACATCACTATTGCACAACCGAGTAAAACTATTTTTGCCTTCATATCCACGCTTTTCCACATTTCAGGTCTGTAGTATATACATCATTATGACCATATTATTTAAGTTTAGAAATAAAAAAGGACGCCGTAGCGCCCTCTTTTAAGATCATGACTTAGTCTTCTTCAGGCTCATTTAAATCGTCTGATTCAGTTTCAGTTTGATCCATAATAGTTGAGTCATCTACCAATTGCTCTGCATCAATCGCTGAAACTTCTTCTAAAATTTCATCTTCTTCTACAGCTTCAATAGCTTCAACACCCACCAATGTTTCGTTGTCACCCAAACGGATTAAGCGAACACCTTGTGCGTTACGACCTGTTTGTGCAACTTCAGAGGCACGTGTACGAACCAATGTGCCACCATCAGAAATCAACATCAATTCTTTCGATGCATCAATCGCAACAGCACCCACTAACTCACCATTACGGTCAGAAGTTTTAATGGCAATAACACCCTTACCACCACGTTTCTTGGTTGGGAAGTCATCTACAGGAGTACGTTTACCATAACCATTTGCAGAGGCACAAAGCACTTCGCCAGTTTCTGGTACAACAACCAAAGAAACAATACGGCTCAAGAAGTTAGCATCCGAATCTTCATCATCAGAATCTACATCTACTTCTTCTACTTCTTCAGATTGCGCAGCGCCAATCGTTACACGCATACCGCGTACACCTTTGGCTGAACGGCCCATGGCACGAACATCAGTTTCAGCAAAACGAATCGCCTTACCTTCATTCGAGAACAACATAATTTGCTGTTCGCCATCCGTAATCGCTACACCAATTAAGGTATCACCTTCGACCAACTCAAGCGCACGTAAACCATTTGAACGTACATTTGAGAACTGGTCTAATTCAACGCGTTTAATCGTACCAAATTCAGTTGCCATAAATACGTAGAAGTTTTTACGCAAGTTTTCAGCAAGTTCTGCAAATTCAGCAACAATTTCATCGTCCAAATCAGTTGTAGAAAGCTCTACACCTAATTCTTTCAATTGAACACGCAATGCATCCGTTAGGTCATCACCATCTGCAATCTCTGCAAAAGCAGCTTCTAGTGCATCGTAGTGATTCGCAATAATTTCATTTTGCTGCAATTGTGCTTTATTTGCTTTCACAAACGTGCGGAAATCAGCTAAACGCTCTTTGAATTTCTTCGGCGCATCAATCACAGGAAGAATCGCTGTAATTGTCTCATTGTCATCCAGTGGCAATAAATTCACCATTGGACGGCCTTTGGCACCGCGAGATGCTTGAGGCACTTCAAACACACGTAAACGGTAAACCTTACCTACGTTCGTGAAGCAAAGCACTGTTGCATGGCTTGATGTCACAATCAGATGCTGAATGTAGTCATCTTCTTTCATTGAAGTTGCAGACTTACCACGACCACCACGACGCTGTGCAGCATAATCAGATAATGGCTGTGTTTTTGCATAACCTGATTGAGAAACAGTCAGTACCATTTGCTCTTCAGGAATTAAATCTTCACGAGAGAAGTCAATACGTGACTCTACAATCTCAGTACGACGCGCATCGCCATACTGTTGCAAAATCAGCGCAAGCTCTTCTTTAATCACATTCATCAATAAATTGAAATCATTTAAAATTGCAGTGTATTCAGCAATTTGAGAAAGAATTTCAGAATATTCAGCTTGTAATTTATCTTGCTCTAGACCAGTTAAACGATGTAAACGAAGCTCTAGAATCGCACCCACTTGCGTTGGAGATAAGCGATAAATATCGCCAGTCAACCCAAATGGACGGCTTGGATCTTCACCTTCAATTTCGTCTGGACGTACAGATACTGCACCTGCTTTTTCAAGCAATGCAACAACACCGCCACCTGCCCATTCACCCGCTTGCAAGCGCTCACGTGCTTCAGCAGGGTTCGCAGAGGTTTTAATGGTTTCAATAATTGCGTCAATGTTAGCAAGCGCAACAGTTAAACCTTCTAAGATATGACCACGTTCACGCGCTTTGCGTAGTTCGTACATGGTACGACGTGTAACCACTTCTTGGCGGTGACGAATAAAGGCTGCAATAATATCTTTTAGATTCATCAACTTTGGCTGGCCATTGTCTAAGCAAACCATGTTGATGCTAAATGAGTTCTCAAGCTGTGTGTTTTGGAATAGGTTATTCACCACAACTTCAGCGTTTTCACCACGCTTTAAGTCAATGGCAATACGCATACCGTCTTTGTCTGACTCATCACGAAGTTCAGAAATACCTTCCAGTTTTTTCTCTTTAACCAACTCAGCAATACGTTCAATCGTTTTCGCTTTGTTGACCTGATAAGGAATTTCTGTAAATACGATGGTATTACGACTCGTTTTTGCATCTTCTTCAATGTGGTATTTACCACGAATATGCAAACGGCCTTTACCTGTACGGTAAGCATCAACAATACCTGATTTACCGTAGATGATGCCACCCGTAGGGAAATCTGGACCAGAGATATGCTCCATCAAACCTTCAATTGAGATTTGTGGGTCGTTGGCATAAGCCAAACATGCATTAATCACTTCCGTCATATTGTGTGGCGCCATATTGGTCGCCATACCTACTGCAATACCCGCTACACCATTAATGAGTAGATTAGGTACACGAGTAGGCATTACTTGAGGAATACGTTCAGAACCGTCGTAGTTATCTTCCCATTCAACGGTATCTTTTTCTAAGTCAGCCAAAAGCTCATGCGTTAATTTACGCATACGAACTTCGGTATAACGCATTGCAGCGGCACTGTCACCATCGACAGAACCAAAGTTACCTTGGCCATCGACCAATTGGTAGCGCAAACTAAAGTCTTGTGCCATACGAACAATTGTTTCGTATACAGCATAATCACCATGCGGGTGATATTTACCGATCACGTCACCAACAACACGGGCAGACTTTTTGTATGCTTTGTTGTAATCATTGCCCAATTCGTGCATTGCGAACAGCACACGACGATGAACTGGTTTTAGACCATCACGTACATCAGGCAATGCACGAGATACAATCACGCTCATCGCATAATCGAGATATGAACTTTTCAGCTCATCCTCAATGGCAATCGGTCTAATTTCCGATACGCTCATGCATACTCCTTGTTATACAAGCAGAATTCTGCCCGCATTTATATATCGTAAAATCAGCTAAAAATTGGTTCAAAAAAACCGAACCAATATTAAAAATTCAGTCGGCCATTATAGCACAAATAGCATCGTTTTTGCGTCAAAGATTACGATCTATAACTATGATTTTTTGTGTGTATTTTCAGCATTTTCACAAATATTTAACAGCTGTATTTTAATCACTTCATACACCTTTAATTATTCTGTAATCGCCTCTTCAACGGCTTATTCTTTTTAAATCTTCTACATGCATTTAGCGTGAACTAGATCACCTTAAGGCTAGCATACGCCGAAGTAACATCATTAAGCTATGCGCTCTATTTGGACGCTATACCAGATTACTTTTACTAGGCATGACAAAGGGGTAATTAAATACCCTCAGCATGCGTATTTTCTCATCTATGCACCATTTAAAGCTTTCGCCTTATTTCTACATTATAGAAAATTTACACAAATCTAAGCTCAATAAAAAACGCCCTTATGCATGATGCATAAGAGCGTTTTTTGAACTAAGTTCAGAAATTAGATTTTAGATACTAATTCTGGAACTACAGTGTTCAAATCACCTACTAACCAGTAGTCAGCTACTGCGTTAATTGGCGCTTCTTCATCTTTGTTGATCGCAACGATCACTTTAGATTCTTTCATACCTGCCAAGTGCTGAATCGCACCAGAGATACCTACAGCGATATACAATTCAGGCGCAACGATTTTACCTGTTTGACCTACTTGCATGTCGTTTGGTACGAAACCAGCGTCAACCGCAGCACGTGAAGCACCTTGAGCAGCGCCTAGCTTGTCAGCTAATGGGTCAAGTACAGCGTGATAGTTTTCACCTGAACCAACACCGCGACCACCAGATACAACAATGCGAGCAGCTGTTAATTCTGGACGTTCTGATTTCACGATTTCTTCAGAAACGAACTTAGAGATACCAGCGTCGCCAGTTGAAGCAGCAGCTTCAACAGCAGCAGAACCACCTTCAGCAGCAACAGCATCAAATGCAGTACCACGAACAGTTGCAACTACAACTGATTCACCAGATTCTACAGTTGCAATCGCGTTGCCTGCATAGATAGGACGTTTGAAAGTTTTAGGACCTTCAACAGCAATGATGTCAGTGATCATGCTTACGTCAAGAAGCGCAGCCGCACGTGGAAGTACGTTTTTGCCCGTTGTCGTAGAAGCAGCAAGGATGTGAGAATAACCCGCACCGATTGAAGCAACTAATTTAGCAACGTTTTCAGCCAATTGATTAGCATAAGCCGCGTCATCAGCAAGTAATACTTTGCTTACACCCGCAACTTTAGCTGCTTGGTCTGCAACTGCTTGCGCGCCAGAACCAGCTACCAATACAGTGATATCACCACCGATTTTTTGCGCCGCAGCAACAACGTTTAAAGTTGCACCGTTAAGTGCTTTGTTGTCGTGCTCAGCGATAACTAAAATACTCATGATTTTATCCTTCTGTATTAGATCACTTTCGCTTCGTTTTTCAATTTTTCTACAAGCTCATCTACAGATTTCACTTGTACGCCAGCTTTACGTTCAGCAGGAGCTTCAACTTTAACAGTTTTAAGCTTAGTTGCTGGAGAAACGCCATAATCAGCTGGTGACTTAGTATCAAGCGGTTTTTTACGCGCTTTCATGATGTTTGGAAGAGCCGCATAACGTGGTTCATTCAAACGTAAGTCAGTTGTGATGATTGCTGGAAGAGAAAGCTCAACAGTTTGTAAACCACCGTCGATTTCACGAGTCACTTGTACTTTGTCGCCTTCAACTTTAACTTCTGAAGCAAAAGTACCTTGACCTGCGCCAAGTAAAGCACCCAACATTTGACCAACTTGGTTAGAGTCGTCATCAATTGCTTGTTTACCAAGAAGAATCAATTGAGGTTGTTCAGCGTCTACTACGCCTTTAAGGATTTTTGCAACTTCAAGCGCACCTAGTTGGCTATCATCAGCTTCAACTAGAATACCGCGGTCAGCACCAAGAGCCATAGAAGAACGAATTTGTTCTTGAGCTTCTTTAGGACCAATAGAAACAACAACGATTTCTGAAACAGTTCCTTTTTCTTTTAAACGAACCGCTTCTTCCACTGCGATTTCACAGAATGGGTTGATAGACATTTTAACGTTAGTAAGGTCAACCCCACTATTGTCCGGTTTAACGCGAACTTTAACGTTGGCATCAACCACACGTTTTACAGCAACAAGAGCCTTCATGTAATCCTCGGCTGTTTTAGCAAATGTAAATGTTATGAAAAGTTATAATAACTCTTCACTTAAAATTTTTTAGGTGCCCTATCTTGCAATGTGTATGGCATTTCGGTCAAGTCACAATTATCGAAAGACCTGTAAAAATGCGTAAATTTCCTTGAACTAATGGTTCACATTTTTATATCGCACTTGAATTGGACTGTTTTTCATAAAGTTTTTGTTATTTTTTAACCATTGATTTATATTATGTTTTTACCTGATTTACATCATCAAAAGTTTTGATCGATCTATTTTTAGATGTTTATCCACTCAATATGGCTCGCTTAAATGCGCAGATTGCTTGTAATCGGGATTATGTCATTTAAGACAGAATAGTTTTTCATCTTATTTTTTATACAATCTAACAATAAATCAGATGTCCTATTTTTTAGCTTCCATTCTTGTGGCTGTGACTCAAAACCCAAAATACATCATGATTCAAATCATAAAAAAAAGCCCGTTTAGATAAAACGAGCTTCTTTAAAGTACTTAACTGGTTCTAGTGCGTATGTATTTTTAATTTGAAATTAGCCAAATTGCTGCCAATCCCAATAGACCGCCAGATGTACCATCAATCCATTTTTGTTTGCGTTCATCAATATGGGTTTTTGCGCTAATTTTTGCAAAAACCAAACTCAAGGCGCAGTACACGATAAAGATCAACCCAATAAATACCAATGAAAGTAATAGGCCTTGAGCAACTGTATTGCCTGCTTTATCTATAAACTGAGGCAGAATTGCAAAATAAATCAACATGCCTTTGGGATTAAGCAATGCCGTAAAAAAGCCCTTCTTAATCGGTGAACTGGTGCTTTTATTTTCAATATGGATCGCATTTTTACTAAAGACCGACTTTAACAAGGTCACAGCCAGATAAATTAAGTAAGCAATCCCCAGCCAACGAATAGTTTCAAACAAAATTGGGAACGATACAATAATAGCTGCTAAGCCTAATGCGACCAAAATGGAATGCACCAAATAGCCCGAGCAAATCCCTAGAGTTGCCATCATGCCTGCTTTTGCATCCTTACCCATCACTTGAGACAGAACAAATAGCATATCTGGCCCTGGTGTAAAAATTAGCGGTGTAACCGTTAAAGCAAAGAGTACTAATATAGACATTTTCCTTTTCCTATCGCGTACTGATGGAAAAAATAGTATCTTCGAATTGCGCTAAAATATGATTTCAAATATTCTAATAAATTACTTATTTTTAGAATTATATTCTATTTTATGAAAATTTCTTCCAAGTCTATTCTAGTAAAGCTGGATCGTATTGATAAAAATATCATTCACTCGCTTCAAAGTAATGGTCGCATGCAAAACAATGAATTGGCCAAAGCCATTGGGCTTTCACCTTCATCTTGCTTAAGACGTGTAAAGTTATTAGAAGAAGCTGGCGTAATTCAAAGCTATACCACAGTGGTAGACCCACAGCGGATTGGTTTTCAATTGTTATTATTTTCTCGAATTTGGTTGGTTGGCCAAGATGCCGAAACAATCGATTTATTTATCGAAGCAATGAAAGAGCTACCCCAAGTCATGGAGTGCTATATTATTTTAGGTGAGTGCGATGCCATGCTAAAAGTCGTGGTGCCAGACTTAGAAAGTTACCGTAAGTTTCAATCAACGCATTTGACCAAAAAAAATGGCATTACCAGCGTAAAAACGGATGTTCCAAGTCAAATCGTGAAACAGAGCTACCAATTACCTTTAGAAGATTTATAAGTCTTAAAAGATTTATCAGTCTGCCCATGTCTTATTTACGTGAGTCATCATTCAACATAAAAGAGATCAACAATCAGGATGAATTGATGATCTATCTTTCGCTTGTCTCATTACTCTTTATCTACAGACTGATTGTCTAAAAAGTCTCGATGAATATGGCTTAAATTAATAAGCTCGTGGTCTTTTAAATTAAAAATCTGCCAAACAGCAATTGCATCTTCTTTTAGGTCTACAGCAACAGTCGGTTTGGTATAAATTTGCCATTGTAGATCTGAAATCCAAACATAATATTGTTGGCTTGCCTCATGATAAGCCAAAACTTTACCTTCAGCATTAATGCCCTGCACCTTCGCACCCTCGGGCAACGCTGCTTCTATTTTAGGCAAGCTAATTTCGACAAAATGTTTAATTTGTCGTAAACCATAGCCGATAAAAATATCTTTCTGCGCCGGGCTGAGCTGGTTATATTTTTCTTGAAGATTGGAAATCATTGTTTCTGCCTAGTTTTTAAATCAAATTCTTTATATTGCATGGGTGCTTAAGGAATGCATTTTCTGTATGGTTTTCATTGAGTTCAGCCATACGATTGCGACTATGTTTTATCCATCTCTATTCATCTAGCAGTTATACGCTATTTTTATACTTGAAAAAGTGACTATTTATTATTCTACATTAGTACAAAAGATCAATTTAAGTCATTTTAAAGTAGAAAACAAACATAACAAATTGAATTTAAATACATAAATAATTATATACAGCGCTTAAAAATTTAATATAGAAACGAAAAATTCAAAAATTGCTGTGAATCTTCTATTTTTATGTCACTTTTAAAGCATTAAATTCTCGATAAATGCTGATACTTTTTATTCTAAAATTTTAAATCAAACACTAAAAACAAGAATAATCAAAACCATACATGGCACAAGCATTGCATTAGAAAGTCTACAAACATACATTTCTGGGGTAGGCTTCATGTTGGGTTTTAAAAAAACAATTTTACTAATCTCTCTTTCAGGTTTTCTAACCGCATGTAATGACTCAAAAGATAGCAATTCAGCTTCTGAAACAATCCAGCCAGTACCCTTTAATCCTGTTGAAGCCAGTATTGCTGATGTGCATCAATCGATTCAAACCAAAGGTGCAACGTGCGTTCAAATCGTGCAAAGCTATTTGGATCGTATTCAGGCCTATGACAAACAAGGACCAACATTAAACAGCATCATTTCTGTTAATCCTACAGCACTGAAAGATGCCAAAGACTTAGATGATTACTATGCCAGTACAGGTAAACTGAAAGGTGCTTTACACTGTGTGACAGTATTGCCTAAAGACAACATTGATGCCATCAACATGGCCAATACAGCTGGTTCTAAAGCACTGATTGATAATTTCCCACAAGACGATGCATACATTATTAAAAATATTAAAGATCATGGTGGCATTATTTTAGGTAAAGCCAATTTAGATGAGTTTGCCTTTGGGTTTGGTGGTAGCTCTAGCCATAAAAATGGTGGACAGACCAAAAATGCTTACGATCTGAGCAAAGGCCCAGGGGGTTCATCCGCAGGTACAGGTGCTGCCATTAATGCAAGCTTAGCCCTGATTGGTATTGGAACAGATACAGGTGGCTCAATTCGTATTCCATCATCATTACAAGGCCTTGTTGGTTTGCGTCCTTCACTACGTCTAGTTAGTCAAGATGGCATCATTCCTCTTGCACCAACACAAGATACGGCTGGCCCGATGTGTCGTAAAGCCGTCGACTGTGCCATTTTAATGGATAGCATGACGGGTTTTGATCATTCAGCATCTTCAAATCAACGCAATGATTTTGACCGTTTAGCACCATTATTAAGCACTGAAAGCGAATATAAAACCTTGTTTTCAGTACCAACAAGCTACGTGCCTACAGCAGATAATAACTTACAAGGAAAACGTATTGGCTTAGTCCGTGCACTATATGCTCAGCCGAATAATGCGGGCGTATTCACTGAGGACGGCCAATTAATTAATCAAGCAATGGATCAAGCAGTTGCCAAATTAACCGCAGCGGGTGCCATTGTTGAGGAAGTAACAATAGATGATTTATCTACGATTCTTAGCACTTATTCAAGTTTGTCTTCTTATGAGTTTAAAATTTCACTTACTGACTATTTAAAAACCACACGAAGTATTTTTCAGTCTTATACCGATTTGCAAAACAGTGGCTTAATGATTTCAAGTTTTAATAACTATGACCGTGACAGTACGGCGCAATCATTTATTGAGGGTTATCACCTGAACACCGTCGTACGTGCACCACATGTCCGTGGTAGTTTAAATAAAGCCTTAGATCATACCGATGCAACGGGACAACTTACAGGGACCAGCTATGATGCGCTTGCTTATCCAACCATGCATGCTTTGGCGCCAAATTTAGGCCGTAGCCCATCGGCGGGGACCAATAATCGCCTGAGCCCATTTAGTGGCTTCCCTGCACTTTCAATGCCTGCAGCACAAGTGGTTGCGAGTACCAGCCAATATCCAATGAACGTCAATATTGAATTTATTGCACGTGAATTTGATGAGCCTACACTATTTAAAATAGCAACAGCATTTGAACAAATTAACCCAGTACGCCAAACACCCGTACATACGCCTGCTTTATAAATATTGGGCGGACTCATCTGCCTTATAACAAGCACAAAATAAAAAGAAGGCCATGCCTTCTTTTTATTTTGTCTTACTTTTTCAATTGTGCTCTGGGGTGCGCCTGATCATAAACTTGTGCCAAATGATCAAAATCCACATGGGTATAAATTTGAGTTGTGGTTAAATTACTATGCCCCAACATTTCTTGTACGGCGCGTAAATCTCGACTATTCGACAGCATATGACTGGCAAAACAATGTCTTAACAAATGCGGATGGAGATCAATATTCACCCCTGCACGTTGCGCTTGTAGCTTCACGCGATTTTCAATTTGACGCGCACCAAGTGGGTTTCCCTTTTGGGTAATAAAAACATTTGCTTCTGGGACAAAGTCCCCATGCCACAGCGGATAAATTTGTAGCCACTGCATAACGGCATCTTTGGCTTTCACTCCAAAAGGAACTACACGCGTTTTATTGCCCTTACCTGTAATGCGCAGTAACTGTCGATTAAAATCAACATCCTTAATTCTTAAAGACTGTACTTCTGCTAAGCGTAATCCACTGGAATATAAAAGCTCTAAAATCGCTTTATCTCTGAGCCACATCTGCTGTTGTGCTTCTGAAGCTGGTGCAGGCTGATCTAAAATTTGATTGACCGTTTCTATATCGACTAAACCGGGCAATGGACGAGACTGTCGTTTGAGCTGAAAATCATCTGCTGGGTTAAAGGCCATATATTGCCCCTGTTCAGCCCACTTCATAAACTGGCGTACAGCCGATAATATGCGTTGTAAACTACTCGAACTCAGTTGTTGATGTTCAACTTTAGAACCTAAAAACTCACGTAAATCTGCACTTTCAATATCATTTAAGTTGAGGTTTCGCGTCGCACAAAATGCCAAAAAATCACTGACATCGCGTTCATAAGCGTGCAAAGTATGTTCCGATTGATTTTGGATTTTTCGTTCTTTTAACCACATAGATAGCAATACTTGTGGCTCAAATCCTTCTAACATACTTCAGCACTCCCACTGAGCTAAATAATGAGCAATAAACGTCGCGGTTTGATCTGGATATTTTTCTGCAAACAGATGATCACCACCTTCTAAAATGTGAAGTTCCGCTTTAGCAAAGGCGGACTGTAAATAAGTGCCCACCGCGATAGGGCTCACGGGGTCCTGATCTCCCCACAGCAATAAGACAGGCTGTAAAATGGTCTGTAATTGCGGGCTGTAATCAATACTTGCTGTACAGAACCAATCTGGATAGTTTAAATATTGTTGTTGATAAGCACTACGCCAATCTTGCGCCTGAAAAGGCGCTAAGTTCACTCCACCAGAGGTTGCCAGTAAAACTAAGCCTTTCACCAAGTGCGGTTTTTGCAATGCTGCTTGCACTGCAAAAATACCCCCCATTGACTGCGCAATAACAATGCATTCCTGCTCAATTTGTTCTAATGCGTATTGAGTCAAACTTGCAAAATCATAGACATCTGCATGCGAAGGTTGCATGCCGAATGAAGGGTATGCAATCACTTTTTGAGATGTAAAATTACCAAATGTGCGCTTAGCCAGCCGTTGCTGGACAGGTTGCCAAAAAGCTGTGCTACCCGATGCGCCTGGTAAAAAGATCAGTTGCATAGTTTTTAATTGATGAAAAATATCTGATTAGAAACAGCATAGCTGATTTTTACCCATAAAAAAGCACCTTCATTTGAAAGTGCTTTTTTCGTTTTCCATATTTAGCCTGGTTTTGGCTTAAGCTTGGAAATATCGCAAATCTAAACGGCCTTCGTAAACGGTCGCAGTCGGACCTGTCATCCAAACTACATCGCCTTCTTTCCATTCAATTTGTAGCTTACCGCCAGCCAATTCAATTTCGACTTTGCTTGAAAGTAAACCACGGCGCATACCCGATACAGCAGCTGCACATGCACCTGTACCACAAGCTAAAGTTTCACCGACACCACGTTCAAACACACGCAAACGCGCATGCTTTTCATCAATGATTTGCATAAAACCAGCGTTTACACGTTGCGGAAAACGCTCATGAGATTCAACTTGTGGGCCAATACGTGGCACATCAGCTGTAATCACATCAGGAACAATGGTCACCGCATGCGGATTACCCATATTCACCACATCAATTGTCAACTTTTCATCATTGGCTAATGCAATGTCATACAAGTTTTCAGGCTCTTCTGCCAAAAATGGAATTTCTTGTGGCAAGAATTTTGGATAGCCCATATTAACGCGAACCCAACCATTTTCACCCAATTCAGGTTCAACAATACCTGCTTTGGTTTGTACCTTAATTTTGGTTTTTGTGGTCAATTGGCGCTCGTGTACAAAACGCGCAAAACAACGTACCCCATTACCGCATTGCTCTACTTCAGAACCATCTGCGTTAAAGATACGGTATTTAAAATCTGCATTTGGTACATCTGGTGGTTCTACAATCAACAATTGATCAAAACCAATACCAAAGTGACGATCCGCTAAACGCTGAATCGTTAAGGCATCTAAATAAACACGTTGGCTAATTAAATCTAAAACCAGAAAGTCATTGCCCAAGCCATGCATTTTGGTAAATTCTACTAACATCTCGAATCACTCCTTAAGGCAAAAGACGTTCACGTTCCCATAACGATTCTATTGTTTCGCGTTCACGAACTAAGTGTGATTGCGCACCATCGACCATCACTTCAGCTGCACGACCACGGCTATTGTAGTTCGAACTCATCACAAAACCGTATGCGCCTGCGCCCAATACAGCAAGCACATCATTTTCTTGAATGGCTAATTCGCGCTCTTTACCTAAGAAATCGCCAGTTTCACAAATTGCACCCACCACATCCCAAGTTTTTGTTTCAGCTTGAGGATTTGGTGTAACTGCTTGAATGTCCATCCATGCTTCATAAAGCGCAGGACGGATTAAGTCATTCATCGCTGCGTCAATAATGGCAAAATTGCGGTGATTGGTTGGTTTAAGCAAATCAACTTTGGTTAATAATGTACCTGCATTGGCAGAAATACTACGACCCGGTTCCATATAGACTTTCATACCAAGTTTTTCTAAAGCAGGTTTCATGGCATTGGCATATTCTTCTACAGAAGGTGGCGTTTCATCTTTATACGTCACGCCCAAGCCACCGCCAATATCGATATGCTTAAGATGAATACCTAAAGTTTTTAAATGATCAATCATGATCATGATGCGGTCTAAAGCATCAACAAATGGCTGCGTTTCAGTTAACTGCGAACCAATATGACAATCAATACCCACAACATCTAAATTCGGTAATGAAGCAGCATATTGATAAGTTTCATATACGCTGTCTGATGGAATGCCAAATTTATTTTCTTTTAAGCCCGTCGAGATATATGGATGTGTTTTAGCATCAACATCTGGATTCACGCGTAATGAAATCGGCGCTTTTTTGCCAAGTTTCGCTGCGACATTTTGAATACGATCCAACTCTGCATAAGATTCAACATTAAAACATGCAATGCCAACTTCAAGTGCTTTTTGAATATCTGCTTCAGTTTTACCTAAACCAGAAAATACAATTTTAGATGCATCGCCACCCGCTTTGAGTACACGAGCCAATTCGCCACCGGTCACAATATCAAAACCTGCACCAAGCTTGGCCAATACATTCAAAACCGCAATGTTGGAGTTAGACTTCACCGCAAAACAAATTTGATGGTCGATAAAGCTAAATGCACGATCCATATCTAAATAATGCTTTTCAAAAGCCGCTTTAGAATAGACATATAGTGGTGTGCCGTATTGCACTGCGAGCGCTTGTAATGAACATTGCTCAGCATGCAAAACCCCATTGATGCGGGTGAAACTCATGAAAGTATCCTTGCTTAAATCAAATCAGATGTAGTTTTTGAAGCTCTGGCTTCGGTCTCTGCAGACTACTGAGCTGGTGCCTGTTGCTCATGCACGTCCTCAGCTTTTTTTTCTGTATTCTGATCTGAATACAGTAAATATTTTGCACGTTTGTCAGCGTTCGCATCGCCTGGCAAATGTAATGCGCCCGACTGGCCACAAGCAGTCAAAAGTAAACTGCCCAAGAAAAGCATCACCACCTTGCAACTCATAACACGGTTCATACGCGTACCTAAAAATATTTTTTCCGAGTATAACGTGATCAACACACGGATAAAAGAAAAGCCCACGATTTCTCAATAAGCTGATCCTGACTCTGATTTAAAATTAGGCAACTTTGATTTGCTTTGGGCTTTGTTGCACAAACCTATCGTTAAGGGCTTATTCCACAATATAATTTCCAAATGAACAAGCCTGCACCTAAAATTTATCGTACCACCAATTGGTCTTCTTATAATCGAGCATTAATAAATCGAG
>NZ_QUWR01000012.1:0-129317 GCF_003419885.1 Acinetobacter sp. SWAC5 | reverse complement strand
AAAATCATTTGAATGATTTCTTCTTGGTCTACGTGCCATAAAATACTCCATATATTGATGTTTATAACATCATTTGAGGAGCAGAATATCACTTATAGGAGTTGTTCAAATTTACGGATCCATCTCTCTCTCGTACACTTAGAAGATAAGCATCTGGATTCGTTTTTAATTCTTTATCTAACATTATTAGCTTATTCAACATATCTTGGTTTGTCGTCTTGGGAATGATCCAACCGCCAAAACTAATATTGTTTAATTTGATGTTAGGTAGTGGATCTTGTCTATTTTGTTCCAGTAACCAAAGATAGTTTTCACTACAAACAAATAAGACTTTTAATTCCTGATCAATGCGCCGTAAATCACAATATCTGAATAGGTTTACGTTACCTGGTGCTTCAGCATTGATAATTGGTTTTTTTCTTGTTTTTTCACCATGTAACTTAAAGTATTTAACACAACTTTCAATGTCACTTTTTAAATTGATTGGTGCAGTTTCTATTGGTGCCTCTGATAATTGTTCTTCAGCATATTCAAAATAGATCCAACATACATCTTGGTCTTTTAGCTTTTCAAAAAGCCAATCTGGAACGTCATGCAATTTTTGTTTTAGTACAAATGGTTTTCCTACATTCGTAATCTTGACGCTTCTTTTCTTGTACGTGTCCAGCTCCCCTATCTTCTTCACGCCACTTTTATATAAATAACGGTTTTTGAGAACTACTTTACTCTTTTTTACCTCTTTTTCAGGTTTAGGATCAGTACTGGATTTTTCAGGCTCAACATTCAAACAAAAGTAATCTATTCCTTTGGTAAACAATTGAAACTTCCCCTCCTTTTCAATTAAGGCAAAATTCCCTCTGATTTCAGCACCTACTATATCTTTAGATATTAGAAATCGATCATCAACGGTTTGTTCATTTAAGAGCAGTAAAGCCGATTTAAAATCTACTTTGTGTTCTGGTATTACAACATAACCGTGGTCAAACAACTTTTTGCTCACTCGGATAACTGTGTAAATATCCATAACCAGCTCCTTATATTATTTCCTGTAATTTTGGTTGATGTATTCTTGGATCGCTACAATTCTTTTTTCTGAAGTAGGATGCGTTGATAAGAAATCAATTTTAGTGCCCTGTTTTTCTTGGGCTACTACTTTATTCCAAAAGCTGACTGCGCCCTGTGGGTTGTAACCAGCACGAACCATAATATCAACACCTAGAAGATCCGCTTCACTTTCAAGTTTGCGCGAACCAGGTAAGTTAACCCCATAATCGCCTAGTAAACTTGTGCCAGATACAACCATGTCACCAAGACCAGCCGAACTAGCTGCAAGCACACCTAAACCAGTTAAAAGCTTTTTACTTACCTTTTCACGCCCATGATCACGTAAAGCATGTGCAATTTCGTGGCCGATCAGTGCAGCCAATTCATCATCAGTTGCATTAATTTTTGTGATAGAACCAGTCAACACACCGATCTTGCCTCCAGATAGACAAAACGCGTTGATTTCATTATCTCGGATTGTATTAACTTCCCAATTCCAATTTGCTGCGTCAGCTCGATAATGTGGAACTTGTGCGATAAGACGTTTTGCTACTCTATTTACTTGAGCGTTATTCACAATCAATCCACGCTGTTTAGCAGTCGTGATGATGTTGTTGTAAGACTGAGTACTTTGCTGAAGATATTCTTTTTCAGAATACAACATGATTTGTTTGCGTTTAGAACCCATTCCATCAATAGTACTAGATACGCAACCAGTTAAAAGAGATCCGGCAACAGCCAAAACACACAAAGATTTCATCTTAAAATCAAACATTTTGTTTTCCTTTATGTTTAAAAACATTTAACAAGTTAAAACTGCGCTTATTAAGCTTGTTTTTATCTTCCAAATCAGTAATACATTTAAACTCTTTTAAGATGTTTTTGTAATGCTCTTTTTGTTCATTTTCTGACTTATTAAAACCTTTCAAAGCTAACTGTTCAATAGTTTTAGGGCTGAATAATTTCAGAAGAACTATATTTAATATTAAAGTACCAGCCAGTAAGCCCAACGCATAAAGCTGAACAACTGAAGTACTGTATTTAGGTTCCATCGGACCAAGTGAACCAAAGCATATAAAGCTAAATACAGATAAAGTAACTGCAGCTATAAAACTAGATACCGTAACTCTAATCTTGAACTTATATCGTGCAATTAAAGCGACAATTAAAAAACCAAAAAGTATGGTACCAATTGCCGTAGCCATTATGACTAAAAAGAGCCCAGGGTTTGTGTTTGATGGATCTAACATTTCCATAGAATATCCTTAAATAAAACCCTTGCTTTCTAATAGGGTGAAACGATCTTTAAACAGTACAAAGAATGTTTTTTTAACGCTTTCGTACTGGTGTTTGATAATGTCTAAAGCACTATCATATGCACCTAGTTTCACGTAATTAACAAAATTGGCATGATCAAAACCTTTAAGTTTGTGACGTTTAATAAAGCCCTTAAAGTCTTGCTCTTTTTCTTTAAATTGATTCTCAAATTCAAAGAAAAGTTTGCCTAATTTCATGCTGTATAGTTTTAAATTGACAATAAATTCGACTAAAGGTGTTTCATTTCCTCTAATCGTAACCAGCATGTCTTTATCTTTTGTGATTTCGAGCGATGGTAAAAAATTAGAAAAATTAACCAGTAGATCACTTAATAAAACTTGTTTATTAAAGTATGTGACCAAAACAGGTGCGCTATCTGGCACATACGCTTTGATACGTTCAAATTTACTTAAAGCTTCTGGAGAAGCATGACCACTAAGGGCTAATTTCACTAACATATAATTCACTCGACATCTAATTCATTTTTTAAAACCAATTTGTATTTTGGATGAACCCCAAGTCTAAGTTGAAGTAATGTCCACGCTTGCTTTGTTATTAACTTTTCGCCACTTTCAAACTTTGACCACTGTATATTGTTGTACAATCCTGTGTGACTAGACATTTTGGTTTTACTTAAACCACTCCAGACTCTTAGTTGTTTTCCTAAGACTGGTATTGGAACCAGCATTAAACCATTGTCCTCTTGTTCCTTTAAAATCTTTAAAGCTGCCTTTTTACCTACTAATTGACCGCCATCTTCACAAATATAAGTAATACGAGCTGTATATTGTTCAGAGTTTAAGCACTCTTCTAACAATGCTAGAACTTCATCCTGAGGATTCGTTAAACCCCCTCCAACCGTATCGCCTGTATCAGTTTTAATCACGAGTTATACCTTTTAAGATAGATATTCTTATAGTATATACGAAAAACATTTAAAAGATTTTTTTAAAAAAACAAAATGTTCATTTTTTGTATTTTAGCTAAAACCACTTATAATATGATTATTGGTATTAACCAAAGTTTAAAACATATTGAAAGGTGTTTAAAATGACTAACTCTAAAACTAACGCTAAAACCAAAGAGAACCGCTTAAACCAAAATGGCAGTTTAAGCAAAACCGACCAACGCAAGCTTAAACCTATTTCTTTTTGCTTATTAGATACAGAACAAGTGACAATGCTGGAGAAAATTGAAAAGTTTCAATATGGCAATTTCTTTAAAAACATTATAGCTTCTATGACTGATGAAGAAGTTGAACAGATCGCGAATAGCAACAAGAAAAGCGATCCAATCATTCCTCAAAAATTACTAGATCTAAACATCACAAAAGGTTTCTTATCTTGTCGTTCAATTGCAAAGGTGCTTTTTAAACACAATAAAGTTGAATCTATGCTGCATGAGCTACGTAACTTTATCTCTGACGAATTCATTTTAAAGTTAGCTGAAGACCGCAACTTAACACTATCTATAAGCGACTCAGAAGTCGATTCTAATACCTCTTCAGGTATGTTTGATGATCGCTATGCGATGGCTGATACTGGCTATAAGAGCCGTACAACACCTGTTTTCAATCAGCAAAATATTGAATCTATAAAATCCATTGTTCGTGAACATGAGAAGCTTCCAAAACATGTCGAATTAGACAATGATTTCATTGAACAGTTTATGAATGACAATCCTGAAGTATTCGCAAAATTATAAAAACACAAACAAAAAAAACCATCTAATTTTTAGATGGTTTTTTTATGTCTTAATTATTTCTAGAATCAGCTATAAAGCTTCGCTGGCTCGTCTGCAACTGGTATCACTGGCTGTACTTCTTGCATAAGAATTTTAGTCACTTCATCCAGTGGTGCAATGTTGGAAGGTAAAAAATCTATTGCTTCAGGAAATTGTGATTTAAGGTAAGCATCTATGGCTTTGTGAATAGCTCGGTACCATTCTCGCGATTCGCTCTCTAAATTAAACATGCTTGAAATTGAAGCTTCTAGATCCGCAATATATTTACTTGGTAGTAAAGCTTTACGCTCCATATAAGCTTGATGTGCCATAGCAAGCCAGATAAAGCGATTTAATTCCTTACTACTTCCCTCTACGCTATTATCTTTAAAGTTCAACGTTCTAAATTTGCAAATGTGAAAATGTTGCTCACTAAAATATTTAAAGAAATCTTCATACTCAATTACAGAAATGGATTTTTGTAGCACCAATGGTATATCTAATGCGAGATCCACTTCGACTTTACGTGTACCAATGCCATTTTTAATAACAAATTTCATATTCACCTCAAAATAAATTAAATTGTTTAAAGGTGTCTTTATCATTAAAAGTAACCAGGTGATGCGATTCAATTAACGATTTAAGGTCCTTAGCCTGAGCAACTGGCTGTATTTCAATGCTGGCGATTTGTGCAGCTTCATGAATTAACCCTATGATTTGAGCACGGCTTTCTAAATATGCAGATAGATCGCGAGTTTCTTTGAATGAAGAAATGACAAAGTTAATATTCTTTTCTAAATTCTCACTCAAACTGCTTAGTGTTTGGTTAATTGGTGCATACTTTTCTATATGCTCTAAGACTGTTGCATGATCTAGAAAAAAACTAACTTCCAGCAATAATGAATTGTAAAAATCAATAAAGTTCGTTTCTTTTTCAAAGATGAAAATTTCTTGGCCATCTTCGTCATTAGGTATCTCAATTGAACCTTTTGAGATCTCAAAACTTTCATCCCCCAACAATGTATGCAGAATTCGGCCTAAGTGTTCTGCATGTGGTTTGCTGTTAGTAAAGTTGATTTTCAAGTTTTCATTTGAATCAGCAATACGGACTAAAATATAGTTTGTTGTGTGAAATAATTCATCTGCATTGTCAGTAAAATTTAACATTGAAATCTGATTATCTGTTCCAGCATCAGAATCAAGTTGCTTATCCAAAAATTCATGGTTATCAATAAAAAGCTTAGCTACACCGTTTGTAATAATGCTTTCGTATTCACCAAAGTTTTGTGCAAGGTATTCGCTCATTAAATTTGGCAGAACTTCTAATAAACTTTTTTTAAGATCCGATAATTCAATAGCAGAATTGAATAACGAATCTGGCACAAGGTTCTCTACCTCTTCATCAAGTGCTTCATCGTTTGGTGACAACCCTTTTTGCTGTGCAATTGCATTACGGAAGGAAGCCATAATTGAGATTGTCAAAATTGAAAGTGTTACCGTTTTAACCCATTCACTTTTCACATCGTTAGGCACGTAAAAAGCGCAATTACTAACCCACTGGTGGTTATGATTAAGAATCCGCTTTAAAGGGGTTTTAGTGGCTGGAAAAATTTCAAAGACAGTATTTAAGATTGGGTTTTTACCCAATTTGATGCTTTTATTATTACCGTAAAAATAGATGCTGCGAATATCAGACATAATATACTTTCTTAAACTTAACGTTGGTTACATATTATCACTGATTTAGTTTTAAAAAATATTTTTTAAAACTATTAATTTTATTTTTTTGTGTTTTAATTCTGCCCTTGTTCACTGCTTTTAAAACCCAAAAAAACAGGTAACTTTTGCTTAGGCTACGGTGGGAACTTGGTATTACAGTGTTATTTGGTAGCTAAAAAATTAAACATTGATAAACTATTGATAGTAAAAGAGATAAGGAATAGATAGATTTCTTTGCGTGTAGGGATATACTTTTCATCAAACATTTTGTTTATCGCATACAGAAGTGAAGAAAAACATAAAATGAATATGATGATTTGCAATATATATGATGGAGTATTGAGGGTTTCTGGTAGATATTTAATCTTGTATATCGTTGTATTTAAAAACATTTCAAACACAAAGAATACAACTACAAAGATGTAGCAAATATTGAAAATGGCAACTAAGTTGTATGCCGATTTGAGTACCAGGCCTGTCATCGATTGTTCACTTGAATCAATCTCACCCGTTTTTGGAATTTTAAAAAGCACAACGCATTCCAGTTTTAAGAGTGTATCTATTATACTTTTAGAATACCTTTTATCAACTATAAAACTTTGTTATTAAAATAAAAAAATGGCCTTTTAAGACCATTTTAAAACACCCTACCCTCCTTTTAAGACTAGCCGTTGTGCTTATCTTTAGAATCACGGTAAGTAGAGATATGGTAGAAGAAAAAGCACGATAAAAGTGAGAAAAGCACCACCCCGAACGTGTTCCAAAATCTGCTATTTGATAGTTCAGAAATACGTTTATTGATTTCTGAGATAACACATGGATTCGCTTTTGCAACTTCAACATTTACATTGCAGACTTCAGCATATTGGAATAGGAATGTTTTATGGCCAATATCATACATTTCTTGGATCTGGTTAATATTGGTCGTATTCAGAAGAACCATAACAAGAGAGATCAGTGCTACAAATATAGAGATAACAAGAAAGCACTTCACAATGATTTCACGAGCCACATCATCAACACCACTTAAATATCTTTCGAGCAATATATTTAGCTTAGTTCGACCATCAAGGATAATGTTATAGTCATGTTTTACTTCATTATTTCCTGTATGGTTTTGATTTGTTGGTTCAACAGGAATGTCAGATAATTCGGCTGGTAAAGTGACTGCAATTACATCTTTTTGTTCTTCAGGTGCTAAACTTTTATTGCTGCTGTTTGATACAAAATCTTTTAATAAGGGTACTGGCTCACTTTTAAGGTGTTCTGTTTTTACAACCTCGTGAGCCGACTCATTTGCATCGAATAAGATCTTGTCTGTTCTTTCTGGATGCTTGAGATGTATATATTGATAAATAAAATAATTGATCTTTTGCTGTAAGACCGGGCTTTTATCAACTTCACTTTCCACATCTGCACCAAAAGTCTCAGTTATAGATGATTTTAATTCTTGTACTTCGGATTGATTCAGCAATTGATATAGTTCATATATTGTTTTAGAACTGATCATGATAAAACCCACATTAATATTCATTAAACTGTTAGTAGTATATAGAATGTGGTTTTAAAATAAATAGGTATGTTTTAAGAATAAAAAAAACCGCCTTTTAAGGACGGTTTTAAAAGGGGGTTTAATTAGTATAAACAGTTGCCGTTTGCACCAATAGAGCGTCCATTCTGGCTTAAATACCGTTGTACGGTGTTAGCAACATCTCTTGGGAGTTGATTATTCACTTTTTGTATAACATCGACTTTGTATTTATTCTGACAACTCACAATACCAGCCAACATGTTATTGATCAGTGATGTATTGTCTTTACCATCCAATTTACGTGTTTCTTCGTTTATCACTATGAATTGAACAATATTTAGATAGTTATTCGTGAGGTTGTCACCACTTTTTGATGACTTGTTTAGATTCTCAATGGTCGAATTCAAGTTATTCATTCGTGCTTCAAGGCCAGAATCACCAGTGACATTTGCATTATTGTTTTGGTAACGCGTAGCTGTGGTGTTCCGATTAGAATTATATTGTCTTTGCTGTATCGGCTGTTGCTGAACCTGAACTGGTGCTTGCTGTTGAATTTGACCAGGTGCTTGCTGTTGTTGAGCTGGCACTTGCTGAGTTGAATCTTCATTTGAAGTTGCTTTTTTATACCAATCACTAAAATCGGCATTTGCACTACTACTCAATATAGTAGCCGTAAAAATTGCACATAAATAAAGTTTATTATTCATTGTCTGAACTCTCTTTACCGTTGTAGTTCGCTGGACTAATAGCTTTTAAACTGAACTCATTTGCAAGTTTCCACAACCGCATAAATGTCTTTTGCTTTTCTTGTACCCAATAGTCCTTATCTTTTTTTAGAAGATTCTTTAATACATCTGAGTTCAAGTGGAAATTATCATCAAAAAAATGTTCAAACAGGAGTTCTGTTAAATAGTTTTGAGTTAACGTTTTTTTATTTTCATTACCCGTACCAAAGAATATTTGGCAAAGCTTTGTGCTTTCACACACGAGATCTATGTATTTTTTCTCGTCTGCATTTCGCTGGTGGCGCAAATGAGGATGTGTAATAAAAATAGAATTACGTATGAAAGCATAATCAATAATTACAGTAGCTTCCGTTTTCTTTGAAATGTACTCAGCGTTTGTAAGAATTTCACAAGTGGTAACATCAACTTTGTCGCGAATATTAATGAATTCGCTTGAGAAAGTAGATGCACTTTTGTTTTCGATCTCAACTTTCTTATCACGATTTCTCAGATAAAGTAAATTATCTGCTTGCTTCATATCGTTTAGGAATCTTTCAAAGAAGTGATTACTTTTATATAGATCTTCTAGAGCTCGCGTAACATAAGACGCAACCAAATTAAGATTTTTAGCTAAATATGATGGTCCATTCTTAGTTGTATAAGCAGCTAAACGATCCTTAACAAGTTCTATTACTTTTTCAGGTTCACCATTATTCAATCGAATTGCTGAAGTGAAGAGCGCATTACTGATTTTAAGCTCATTGCCCTGTTCATCCTGAACCTTTGCACACATTTCATTTAATGTATTAAGCGCTTTACGATAGTTGGACTTCAACTGAATCTGAAAACGATAATTGCAAAAATTGTCACGATCTGGTGTACGCTTATTGCATGGTTCATACTTAACAGAAATAAATAATTCAATAGATGGATTGTTATTCAGTCTTTCTAATGAAACAAGAAGTCGTTTACGGTAAAAATCACTTGCTTTGTATTTAAATTCTACTGAAAACTCGGTTAATGCTTTGAAGTCAATGTAAGGAATAACCACTTCGCCACGAAACTCATTGATCTTCATCAAGTTATACATATAAAGATCAAAACGGTCCTTAAATCCAAGAACCGTTAAAGTGTCGAGAACTGTGTAGCGCCCCTTTTTATCAAAATCTAATTCAGATAGATTGGCAATCAACGTTTCTTCAAGCTGATAGCAAATAAACGCATTGTTATCTAATTCAAAATAGCCCGTACTGGCAAACATTCTTTTATGAGTTACGCTGTCTACGTCATTTCTTGAAAATGGTTCGCTGTCCATTTGGCGTAAAGAGCTCATTGGTAGCATCACTTTACCAACACTATTTAGCGTATTCCATGCCAAAGATTTGATACGGCCATTGCTAAGGTAATTAGCTTTATTTTTGAATAAAAGAATTTGACGGATGTATTCAAAATTCAGAACAAAGTTGTTCGCTAGTTGTAATGCTTCAATTTGGGATAATTCAGGTTTTTCAGCGATAACGCGCTGCAGCTGATGTGCATACTTATTTTTGGCATTCACCAACATTAAGTAAAAAATGAATTGATCAACAACTGGAATATCTAGATAACATTCGACTATGAAATTACTGATTTTGTTGCCGTAACCCAAGAGATCCATGGTTTTTGTTTCGGCATTAATAATTGAGTCTTTGATTGACTGCGATAGTCCAAAAATTTCATCTTCTGAAATTCCTTTACTTATGCAGACTTGTGAAGAATCTTGCATAACTGCTCCACTTTAGACAACGTACAACGTACATTGCCTGAGATTGAATTAAAAAATAAAAATAAAAATATATTTGCAACCCAACTAACGTTGTAGTCTTTTCGCTTTAAAGCTGTGTATATACTAACTAAATTTTAGACAATAAAAAAGCCTCGTCAGAGGCTTAATTACGCAATTAACATTATTTGTTGACCGATCTGCGGTAACTCTAGTTTAGAAGTAGTGAACCTGTATGGTAGCTTCTCATATATGCTTTTAAAACTAAGAGAATTTCTAAAAAAATCAAAGCTTTTAGTGAGTTTAAAAGTAATATCGCCACTTGATAAGATTTGAATTTCGTCAATCATAGGTGCTGCAGCTTGCTTCGCATCTGTATCAATCATAAATGATAAATCACAAGCTTCACGCATGATCTGGTTGATAGTTTTCTTATTAAAATCTAGACCTGTAACGTGGTTAACTTTTTCAGCTGATACAACGTATCTACCGTCTTCTGCAGAATAAAATGCATTTAAATTATCAACTAGAATAAGCAATTCGGCAGATAAAACACCTTTTAGCAAAATATCAGACGAGCCAGAGCTAAACACATTGAAGTCAATGAGTATTTTTTGATGTCTAAGACTAAATGATTGATATTGCATATCTCGAATTCCCATAGGCATTCTGAGTAGACATTATAGCATCAATTCGTTAATTAGACTACGATTAAAAGCATTTTTAACAGTAATTTCTTAATAAATAAGACTATGAAAAACAGTGCCTTATATGAGTAATATTCACAATTACAATGTAAGTTAACCAATGTAATACTTGATCAAATAAATATGTGCTCAAGATAGGCACCCAGCGAAACTTTTTTATAAATGGTTTGTAAACTTTCTTCCGTCCTAATGACGTAAGTTATTGTTTTATAGTGGTGCCAAAATACGAGCGAAACTTTTTTATAAATGGGTTGTAAACTTTCTTCCGTCCTAATGATGTAAGTTGTTGATTTATAGTGCTGGCAAATTTCGAGCGAAACTTTTTTATAAATGGGTTGTAAACTTTCTTCCGTCCTAATGATGTAAGTTGTTGATTTATAGTGCTGGCAAATTTCGAGCGAAAGTTTTTTATAAATGGGTTGTAAACTTTCTTCCGTCCTAATGATGTAAGTTGTTGATTTATATTGCTGGCAAATTTCGAGCGAAAGTTTTTTATAAGTGGGTGTAAACTTTCTTCCGTCCTAATGATGTAAGTTGTTGATTTATAGTGGTGCCAAAATACGAGCGAAAGTTTTTTATAAATGGGTTGTAAACTTTCTTCCGTCCTAATAGCGTAAGTTATTGATTTTACTTTTTTGTCCAGATCCAATAGCTCAACTATCATAGATAGTATGTTTAGTATGTTTTAAGGTTAGGTTATAACTTTTTGGCTGTACCTAACTTCCAGCGAAAGTTTTTTATAAATGGGTTGTAAACTTTCTTCCGTCCTAATGACGTAAGTTATTGATTTATAGTTGTGTCAAAATACGAGCGAAAGTTTTTTATAAGTGGATGTAAACTTTCTTCCGTCCTAATGGCGTAACTCATTGATTTTCTGTTATAGTCTGAACTCAGCGAAAGTTTTTTATAAATGGGTTGTAAACTTTCTTCCGTCCTAATGGCGTAAGTTATTGATTTGTCGTAAAACAAGCTAAATAGCGATCGTTGGGTCATATATAAGGGCTATTCCTCATAAAATCTGAAAGTCTTTATTATCAAGGCTCTCAGGAAATTGGAGAAGTTATCCGCAACGTTTTGAATTTAATTTGCGCTCAAATGAATTTAATTTGCGCTGGAAGTATTTTTTATTCTATTTAATTTTATTATAAACAGCGACTTACAACACTTGCTAGTTTGCAAATTTCCAATATTGCAAAAAGCTAAAAAATGAACAATATTTTACTCATATTTTTAAATTCATTCTAATATACAAGAACTTAATTTGTGGATAGAATTTAATAGGAAAGTGGATAAAAACATCAAAAACCAGCTAAAAACGCCTTATTTTCTAAAAATTCAAATTCAATTTGCGCTCAAATGAATTTGATTTTCGCTCGTACCATTTGTGTTTTTCCGTACTAATCCTGTAATATCATGAAAAATAAGCATAAAAAATGTCCCTAATTAACTTCCCTTAATTAGAAAGATAATAAACAAAAAATTTCTTTTTAAAAATTTACTCTTAAACTTTTTAATATATTTTTTAATTTTTTATTTGCCTCCTTAGTATATACCAATGAGGTTTTGTAGTATTTTATAAATAGCTTGAGTCAATGACCAGCAATCAAAAATATAAAGCGTGGAATTTAAGAAATGAGTAAAAGTGATAATACGATTAAACGTATCGTCATGACTGTAGATCAATTTTACAAACATGATGAACAAGACGAGCTGTATGCATACGGCTTTGATATGTCTACCAATGAACCAGTTCGCATACGAATGAGTTCATCTGAAGAATTCACGAAGATCATTAATAAACTCAACAAGCATCATACTGAGAATGTTTCAGTAGATGAAGTCCACGCAAAATTTGATTCTGGACGTAACCAACGTACTTCATTAGACACACATAATCGCGGTGCTAACCGTGGTCGAATTATCTGTTTTGACAAATGTGTTGACTCACCCTACGAATCTCTTGACGGTTATAAAACTTATGTTGCTCAGTGGTGCAACGTAATGAGTAACAACCCGAATTCACAATTAATCAAAGCAGTCACTTCTATCAATGTGCATCAACAAAAAAACGGCGATTTCTTTGTTAAAGCTCAAATCATTGAAGATGCAGCACATATGCAAGTGCCCAATGTAAAAATTAATTCTCCAGCACTTCATAACGCTATTATTAAAAATAATTTACAGCTTCTTGTTAAATCTTTATCGAATAGTACTGACAACCAACCTGAGCGCATTCCATTTTCAAAAATTGTTGTGCGCTATGAGTCTGGTTCTGTATTAACTACAATCCCATTGATTCCAACCTATGACAGTGCTGATCGTGAAAGTGTTAAGCAATTCGCTAAGCCAGATCCGTTGATGCAACGTGGCGGTATTGATAAAACTAAAAAGTCTTATCGGGTTGCTAAAGATCCGATTGAAAGTATCAAAGATATTTTGAACGGCAATGACTTTCACACCGCAACTTTTGATCCAAATTTTGTACCATCCAACCAGCATGAAAAAGACCAGTTCGATAAACAGGCTCAGAACGTTTATGTTATGGACCAGGCCCGTATTGCCCTGTTTGCATTACTTGGCGATCGACAAATTAAAGTGTTCTACAATGAAGATGTAGACAAAGAAAAAAATCAAAATTTAAAACGTCTTTACGCTGGCTTGGTGAGTCAAAAATTACTGCCTGAGGTTTATCATGGCCAACAACTACAACTAGGTGCGCTTTACAAAGACACGTTCTTAAAGAAATTTTTCAACAATAAAACGCCTCACGCTGGTTTTCGCAAGGTAGATCCAGAAATAGATTTACGTACTGGTGAGGGTGTTCGTGGTGTTGGTGCACCTCCCCTAGTGAATCAATTTACCGATGACTACGGCAATCCAAAACCGCACGACTTAAATCCTCAATTTTTAAGTCAAGTTGATCGTCAGACCATGAATAAATTGACGCATGCAAAACAGCAATTTGCTGAAGCGTTTATTGTTATTCAACCACACCAACGGAACTCGAATAATTGTTTTGTCTCGTTTATCGAGCCTGTTGAACTTACTCAAACCCGTATGAATGCGTTGAACTTTTCAGAAATTACGGTAGAGCATGTACAGCAACATAAAGCTTCAATCGATAGTCCGTTATCTAAGAACTTCAACCACGATCTTTTACCTGATCCACAAGAGTTAATGATGAAAGTCAGACAGCCAGAAATGGATGTTAAGAAAAGCCAAGAAAAGGCTGCGACTTCTGATGTCTATAACGACATGACTTTTTAATCAAATTTAATAATTCTTCTTCAGGTTCGCTATGACTACTCATGATTTAAACGAAAAAATTAAATGGATCGACTTATCACAAGCTGGTGTATATCTCGATGTACGGCGTGTTGGCCAGACGGATAGCCAATTACTCTTATTGGACGTTCAAAAAAAACTATCTAAAGAAAATTTGAATAACATTGGTTTTACACCGATGAAGTTTGAGGCTTATCCTCACTTTGACGGTCACTTGTATCAATACAATTTGAATGAAACGATCAAACCAAGACTGTTTCATGAAGTTTTGGGTATTCCAAAAGAATTTATCCGTAGTGTGCTTGCGACTCGCCAAGAATTGCATGATTTGTTCAATGCCCAAGCAAAAACATTGGTGCCACAACGATTGAACGTTGCGTTGAATAGTGCAACTCCACTCGGTTATAACTCTGATGGCAACAAAATCTATGCTTCAGCTCATAACCGTTTTTACGTGAATGCCCAAGGTACGCAAATACCTGAAGGTCCTAATGATCAGCCGTCTAGTCTGTACTTACGTGCGACCAAGCAAAAAGATTTAAAAGAATGCTTAAGAGGCTATATCTATCAATTAGAACATGAAACAAAGAGCCATAATCACCAGGACTTTTTAAAGTTTTTAGCTCTAATCACGCAAGCCAAAAATGCTGACGTTGATGTATCCAAGGTAACAGATAAACAGATCCATACTGCAGAAGAAGCGCTTGAAACAGTGATGGTCGAAAAGTTAGGTGAGCTTGATTTTACTGAGAGCTCATTTAAAACGAGTTTAGCGTTATACAATCGCATGCCGACTAAGACCATGCGAAACAATACGATTCGTATGTTACAGCAATATTCGACTCCAATCCCGATGTCACTTGTGGCTCAGCGCTTATTGATTGAGGGTGATAACCGAACAAAACAAAACTTTTCCGTGCTCGAGCCAACTGTGGGTAATGGATCTTTAATCGGTTTATTAACCCAAGAGCGTAATGCTTCTGTCTATGCGGTTGAGTTAGATCCCAAACGTGCTGAACGTACAAAAGCACTGACTCAAAATTATGAATGCACGGTTGTTACTGCAGATGCTACACAAATTGATTTTGAGCAAACGTTTAAGCAAAAAGTTGACTATGTGATTGCCAACCCTCCTTTTGGTGCTATGGATAAACTAGAACGTGTTGCACCAATTTTGGTTCAACAGCGTAACGGCGTAGATCCAAACCCATTATTGGTAGATCCATCAGAAAACGTCTGGTTCAGTACGGATAAATTGGACCATGCCATTCTGGTTAAATCACTAAACGCACGAAACGATCAAGGGCGTTCAGTTTTCATTATTGGCTCAGATAAACAGATTTCAGATGGTACGGTTGAGCGTAAATCAAAGAATTTACTTAATTATCTCTATAAGCATTATGAAGTTGAGGCGGTTGTAGAAATCCACGGCAATGCATATGCACGAAACGGCGCTAATCAAAATGTTCGTATGTTAGTGGTAGGCAATCGTAAAAACGAACAAGCGTTACTACAAACTTACCAATCTTCTGTGGTACCAGATAAGTTGAAAGTCATTACGGACTATGACGAACTTTGGGGATGGGCTAATAACGTAATCTATAATCGTTTGAATCCGAATAAGGATCTATACTTCAAGCCAACTACTCCGACTCCAGTTGAGCAACAAGCACAACAAGCACCAGTGGTTGAACCTGTTGTTGAGGTTAAGCCTGTTGAAAAAGAAAATGACGATTTGTTTGCCAGTCTAGGTGATGAACAGCCTGTTTCGCCACTTGAAGATATTGCATCAAGTGTAACGCCTACGTCTGCAGTCACTATGTTTGATGAAGTCGTGGTCGCTAAAGAAGAAGAGATTAAGCAAGAGGAAGCTGTCAAACCAAAACCGATGTTTGGTCGTAAACCTAAATCAAAACCGAATAAAGTTTCTTTTGACTTCGGAACCGTTGAAGTTAGTACGCAAACAACCAGTTCAGATGATGATGTACCTACACCAACTGAAGCTACACCAACGTTTGAAAATGAAAATGACAATGATTTCGTGCCTGAGGTAAAGAATCCGCACGAGAACCAAAATCTGGATGAAGACCTTGACGATGACGTTAATCTTCAAGTAGGTGATACCACGGCGACCAATGAGGGTGAAACACCTGAACAAACACCAGCTGAAGAACCAGCGGTAGAGCAAGTAAAACAGGAACCGGGTTTAACTGCTGAAGAGATTGCTAAGTTAAATTCTGAATTAGCGATCGGTACTGAGCAAAAAGAAGAACCGACTGTTGAATCTGACCAATCAAATTTACAGCCGATTGTTCCTGTTCCTAATGCTGAAAACACAACAGAACCAACTCCGGAAAATATATACCAAGTTAAGTATATACCGATGTCTATGGCATCTGAGCCAATTGCTTTAGTGGCTAAAAACCAGATTAAAGCGATTAATCAGGCAAATGCTCAATTGACTACACACATCCAAAATGTATTAGGTTTTGGGGGTATCAATTTCCAAGCTGAAGTCGATAATGGTAACTACCCTACTCTTGTTGATGCCTATGTCGCTAAGAAATTGCAATATGACAATTTTGATGCACTAAAGTCCGCTTTTGCATGTGAACAGGTCGATGCGGTTGCCCATATCATTTTACGTTTTGACCAAAACTTACCTGTGCTTATTGGCGACCAGACGGGTTTAGGTAAAGGTCGTATTGCAGCTGCGTGTTTACGATATAGTGCGTTAAGAGGAAAGCCCCCTGTTTTCCTTACAGATACAACGCAACTCTTGAACGACATTTGGCGTGATATTGTTGCTACAGACAGTGACAAGTTCTTTAAAGATCCGTTTATCTTTAACTCGGATGCTGTGATTAACCGCTTTGGTACTGAAGAGGTTTTATTCACTGGCCAAGATCTACCTAAGGAAATTGAAGATATTCCAGCGCAACATGACTTGGTATTGGCAACGTATAGCCAATTTAACCGACCAAACCGGAAACGTGCGTTATTGACTCGTTTTATTAATCAAGACACTGTTTTGGTGATGGATGAAACGCACCGTGCAGCATCCTTGAAATCAGCTACAAGTCAATTTTTCTTAGATGTTATTGATCAGACCAATCTAATTAATTTCCAGTCTGCATCGGCAATTAAGAAACCTGAAAATCTTGAATTCTTCCATAAATTGTTCCCTCGATCCGTATCTCGTAATGACTTACAAAAGGTTATCGATAATGCAGATGGTCCAATTTTGGAGTTTATTTCTGAAGGTTTGGTAGACAGCTCTGCCATGATTCGTAGAGAGCAAGATCTCTCGCACATTACCATTCAAACCTTTGTGCCAACTGAAGAGGAAATTAAGAAATTTCACAATTACTCAGATGTTCTTTCTGACATCTTGACGGACATGGTGAAATTTTCTAAAGATATTCGCCTCGATGCGCTAGAAAACATTGCCAATGATGATGATGCTGTTGCCAATTTAGACTTTCATCAGGATTCAGACGATCCGAAAAACCGTTTAAGTTTGAGTGTGATGAACTTTGGATCTCGAATGTACCAGATCCAAAAGCAATTCCTATTGGCATTGAAAACTGACTCTACAAGTGATGCTGTGATTCAGGCATTACATGAGGGTAGAAAGCCCGTGATTGGTTTGGAAAATACGGGTGAGAGTCTATTCAACATTTTGATGCAAAGTCGCATGGAAGCGATTTTAAAAGCAGATACGGCGCAAGACGTTACCGCTGATTCGCCTGAAAAAGAAAAAGCGTTTAATAACTTCAAGTCGGTATCGTCAGAAATTGAATTTCTTGAAAATGAGCTTCAAAAACTCATGATCAAAGAAAACCGTGACGCTGGCGATGAAAAAGCAGCGAAAAATATTCAAAAGGAATTGACTAAGCTTGAATATAAGCGCGGTAGCTATCTGCAAAGTCAAATTTCTGTTTTAGATGAACTCCCACAATTCCGTGACTTGCTTGAAGTGATGTTAGATCGCATCGATGTGGTGAAAGCTGAAGATAACTACGGTAACTCGTTCGTTAAGAAGCTCAGTACGGAAGTGACATTTAATGAAAACGGCGATCCAGTGGTAAGTCCGTATAAAATCATTTTGGATCGTATCAAAGAAAAGATTCAAAAGTTCCCTGACCTACCTTTGATGCCTTTGGACGTACTACGTAACAAGGTGACAAAAGCTGGCTTCAAGATTGATGAAATCTCTGGCCGTCAGATCCACTTAACGGAAACAAGAGACGGCAAATGGAAGGTTAATAAACAAGAGAACAATACGACACAAGGTAAGATTTTGGTTCAATCAAAATTCCAATCTGGTGAAATCGATGTTGTTATTGTGACTCGCTCTGGTTGTACGGGTATTTCTCTACATGCAGCCAAAAACCCTGATCCTACAATTCCATCGGATCACTTGCGCCAACGTGAGTTGTTTTTCTTGCAAAAACCTGAGAACTCTACCGATACGATTCAGATGATCGGTCGTGTGGGTCGCCGTGGTGAAGAATCACATCCGATTATGACGACAGTAGATTCGGGTATTCCAGCAGAAACACGTATGCACTTAATGATGATGCGTAAACTGTCTACCCTATCAGCGAACGTCTCTGCCAACTCAGAAACCAAGTTTAACGAAAACGATTATCCTGACATGCTCAACTACATTGGCAACCGGGTAGCGTTGGACTATTTAAAAAATAACGTAAACTTGGCGAACACACTTGATATTGATATTTCGGATGATGAAAAAGGACCATCATATCGCACGGCGCAAAACTATCATGTGAACCAGTTGCTATCTAAACTGATTTTGATGCCGATTAGTCAGCAAGAACAGGTTTATCAAGACTTGGTTGTTGACTATAACGATAAGATCCGTGAATTAGACTTGTTGGGTCGTAACCCTCTCAAGACCAACTTTTTAGACTGGAAAGCTAAAAAAGTCCGTGAGTTTGAAGTGAAGGACAACTTCTTTACCGTGACTTCAGAAACAGAAGCAGCCAAGATCAATACCTTTGATCTACCTGTGCGTTTTGAAGGTCTGCAATACATTGAACATGTTGAGCCATTACGTGCTGACAATCTAAAACTCATGTTCAAAGAAAGTGATGATTATCTGGTGCGTCAATTTAAACGTATCAATGAAAACATCAATGAAACGGTACACGGACTACTACACTATGCCTATAACTTTGAGGCATTGATGTACCAAAAATATGAAGGCTTTGCTAAGCAAAAGTTATTTTTCAAAAATGGGCAAATGCGTGGTGAAGTGATTCGTGATTATCGACACGAAGTATTTGATCATTTCGGTGTTGTTGAAGCCAATGTAAAACACATTGATGATATTCAATTTCGTAAACCTGATGATCACTCTGCAGATGCTTTTGAAAAAGTAGCTGAAGCGGTTTATCTTGCCAATGATCCTATTTTGACCTCTAACTTTGATCGCATGTATCGAATTGTTCAGGATCTAAAATTCTTGGCTCGTTCTATGGAAAGGAACGAAAAAGAAGGTCATTCAGCGCATGGGTTATTGTTCCTTATCTCAAAACCTAGTCTTTTTGATGATGAAGTGACGCCAGATCACAAAACAGGTGCTTTGCTACGTCTAGACCTACCGCCGTTACGTGTAGGTGCAATCACACCGAATGCGGTTAAGCTTGATTTGGTTTACCCTGGTGATAAGAAGTCGTTTAAAGTTCCACTGATCAATTACACCATGCAAAATGCCAAGCAAGACTTGGATTGGGTAGCTCCAGTGAGTGAAAAAGGACGTATTATCCTAAAACGCTTCAATCCTGAATTTTATTCTTATGCTGATGTGAATAGACGTCATGTTGAGGATCGTCAACCCTTGGTGAACTTATTTACTGAACAAAACAATTATTCCCGTTATACGCGTACCTATTTTGAGAAAGCGCCGTCTGGTGATGTCACACGACAAGCGATTACCTTAACGGGCAATATGTTCAAGGCACATAAGATTGTCAGCTCACTAGATCTACGACATTCAACCGTTATATTTACCGATGCTGATGGTATGCGTAACCGTGCGTTATTATTGCCATCAAATACACCAACTGACTTGTTTGAAAGCTCTCTTGAAAACCAAGTGACGTTTAAGCAAGTTAAAGAGATTGCGAACTTCTTTAATCAATTGCCTGTAAACATTGATTTCAACCGCAATAACTATGTGGGTACTAAGGTTAATTTCCCGTACAAGAAAGCAAGTATTGAGTTCTACTACAACGGGTCAGACTGCTTTAATGTGACGGTGAAATCTGTTGCAAAACAGTTCAATCGCTTTATGTCGAATACCAACGTATTCCATGATCCTAAAGGCGGTAAAACAGATGAATCGTTGAACATCCACTTTACTGAGCCAGGCCGTAATGAGTTTAGATTTGCGCTTGATCTCAAGGATGTTGAACGCTTTGTTGACGAGCTGGACAGTACAACCAAAATTGAAGCTGCCTTTTTGGATTTAAAATCTAAGCTTCCTGATGGTAATGATTACTTTTTAAATGAAATTAACCGTATGCTTAATCCTCCAGAAGAGCCAGCTTATAAGGCTGAGTTACCTAAGGGTAAAACCTTAGATAACGATCAAGAAATCCAGCAATTATCTTTCTAAAACCCTCCCTTAAAAGGTATATACCAGACCATACGTGAATAACAATTACGTGTGGTCTAGTTCGTATATACCATGTATCATATCCGTGACGATCACATTGACGTTTTAAAAAACAAATACAGGTATTTTATGTGCAACTCTAATCCCTTAGAGGAATCTTCTAATAACTCAGATTTAGTGGATTTTGACAGTGAATTAGACATCACAACTGGTTTTAATTCTGACTTTAAAGAAGACTTTATTTGGAATGTTGATACAGATTCTAAAAAGGACTCTTAAAACCAGGAAGGCCACCTGTCATAAGGATCAAATATGGACCAAAGCCCTAAACAAGATAATTTTGACGAGCAAACACTTGATCAACTGCAAGACGGCCAATCATTAACTTTCAATGAGGGCCTGGAACAGTGGGATGATTTAAGTTTGGACGGCGTGGAATTTCAATCCATCCAGCCTACGCCACAACAAAACAATGTTGCACAAGATCAATCGCAACAATACCAGTCTGAACCATATCCCAATGATCCCCTATCTGAACCTCCATTAATGGAAGAACCGCCAGTCATGCAAGATGATGGGTATCAAAATAATCAGTATGATCAGTATGATCAGTATGAACAATATGATCAGCCTATGGGCGGTAACTCTGTACCTCCTGGGCACCCAGATTATGATTACGCTCCCCCTCTTGAAGATACTCGGTTGAACGATGATGAACCGATGTTTTTTGACGAAGGTGATTATGAGCGTAGTAGTTACCCGAATTACGAGAATGAACGGTCCATCATTCCTGAAAACACGTTTGATCTTTCCGCTGTCACTGTCAATGATTTAGCTGAACTTGATCCTGTTCTGATTGGTAAAGTATTTGATGCACTTGAGCAAAGAGAGCCAGCCAGTCAATTAGAATTCTTTGCAGACATCGGGCTTGATCTGCAGAATGATGATGATCTTAAGTTTATTGCGGCTCTGAATAAAATCCAGACTAAAAACGCACTGGACCAAGGATTAGGCAATATTGCTGAAAATAACAGTTCATTGCCAGTTGAAGACCGTGTTTATACAACTGCAGACTCTAAATTATACCTATCAGACAATGATCCTGATTTCCTCCTTTCCAAAGAAGAGAATCCATTTGAAGCCGTTCAAGTGGCTGAAAAAACCCTCTTTAACTTTGAGACAAAATCTTTTATCACTCAGCCCTACTATGGTTTAAGCCTGAAGGGTGCAACTAAAGAAAATGCCCTCAACTTCCTGAGTAATCGTCAATTCGCGATTGAAGGCCTGATTAACCAAAACCAAGTCGTGCGTGAAGCAAAACAGCAGATCTACAACGAAGTTACGGGTGCACCGAATACCTATTTTTCAGGTGAATTAACCGATAAAAACCAAATTAACGCATTGATGCGCCAAGTGCGTGACTTTTGCTTAATTCGTGGGATTGAAGCTGAAGAACTTGGCTTAGTGCCAAAATCTATCGTCATGGATCAATGGCGTGTGAATAGCGACCATACAGCTGCTCGACTTGAACAACTTGAGATTCACTATCTTGAATTCAATACGGACACGTTAACCAAGGAAGTAATTCAGTTATTAGAAACCCGTGAACATAGCGACCAGTTACAAGCTGCTCTACTTTTGAAAGAACATAAAGAAAATCAGAAGACTAAAGAGACAGTAAAGGAAGATGTTGAATCAGCTGATCCGAATGCACCAAAAGGTACACCAAAGAGCACATTAAACATTGCTGGTGGTCCACAAGACAAAGCAAGTTTGGCTGCAAGTAGCGTTGCCTCTAAAAGCTTTAAGGATATGCGAAATGAGGAAGGTAACGAACGTCCTCCTTTAGCGCGTGAAAATAGCCACGGCCATCCACGAACGGTCGCTGATGAACTCGCTGCGCTCAGTGCAAAAATGATTGCAGTCATGATTGAACTGGTTAAGAAAACAATCAAGTTGATCATTGCAGCGATTATGGCCATGTTCAACAAGAACAAAAGCCTTGATAACCTGAAAAACATTTGGGATAAACCAATCAATCCTGATGTTACCGTTAAAAGTAACCATCCAGACGCACAACAACCCGAACAGCTTGCCAATACAGCCGATAAATCAAAATTGACTGAACTTGGTAAGAATGCCGATATTTTAAAACCGATCTCTAAAGAGCAAATGTTGCCTCTTTTAAACGATCCATATACCACTCAACTGAATAAAGACCGTGACGGCGTTACCTTAGAAGAATTCGATCTAAATGTCGGTAAAGTCTATGCCATTGACGGTGAACAATACATCGTGATTGATGTAGTCGGTAAGGATTCTGTCGAAGGTGTTGAATCCTCTACCCCATTTATCAAACTAGTTAAAGAAGCAGATTTACCGCCTCAAGTGGAAGGTAGCGATGCACCTACCCCGATTACGCCGTTCTATTTAGAAGCGATTGAAGACAAAGTAACGTTTCTCTCAATTGAAGAACTGCATGAAGGCATTAAGTCTGAAAAGATCCATGAGTTTGAAGGTCGCTTTTTTGAACCCATTTGTTCTCAGTATTTAGAACAAGCACGTATGTTCCTTGGTGCCGAATATCCATTAGGGCAAGATCCAGAACAAATGACTGAAGAAGCCAAAGCTTCATACAAAGATCAGTTTATTCAACGTGCCTATCAATCAGGTCAAATGATTTCGGATCAAGTAAAGAAAGCCAAATCTAAACTTTCAAACCTTTTGGGTAAGTTTAAAGGCAATACTGCAGAACAGTCGGCAACTCAATCAGCACCGCAAAGCCAAGACCAAAACAATGACGGTAAACCAATGAACCCTTATGACAGTATTTATGTTGATCATGATTCTGACTTAGAAGCATTCTTTAAAGACCGTCACAACAATGTTTCTAATGCTGAAATTGAACAGTTTGTCGGTATGGTTTATGAAGATGAAACAACCCAAACCAATATGGTTGTTTTGGATATAGCTTCCGATAATCTGGATAAACGTGCGATCGTTGTGCCTCTTTCGGTGATTGAAGATCTCGAAAATATCACTGAAAAAGATGTGCTTTATCTTAAAGACATCGTGAATGAATCCTCTACCGTTCCACTGTATGAGCTGGAGTCTGTCGAGCCGATAGACGAGTTAAATACGCTTGGTAAATTTTCAAGCGAATACTTAGACAAGCTCAAAGCCGATACCATCAACAATACTGCAGAACAGACTAATACTTACGCCAGATCTGCCGAACGTGAACTTGAACTTTCAAAAATGATTTTGGAAGGCAAGCTCAGTGTTGTAGGTGCTATGGTGAAAACGGATTACGGTCAATTCGTGGTACTGACTTCAGATTCGGAAGGTCATAAATCAATTGCACCCGAATACAACGCCGTGGCCATTACCAACCTTGATCGTCAAATTACCACGGAAGATATTATTAATGCCGGTATTACAACGATACCGCGTAAAGATATTTTAGAGTGGAATACTGTCACGGCGCTCAATGAAGAATCTGCCAATCAGGTGACTTATTTAGATCCTGAAGTTTACCAAGCAGTAAGTAATGCAATTCATCAAAATCGCGAAAAAGAATTGATTCAAACCTTGAGTACGTTACAACCCTCTGCAGCACTCAATAGCATCGGTTCAAAAATCATTACGCAAGATGGCAATACATATATTGGTCTATGCGCCAAAGATGATGGCAAATCAGGCGAGTACTACGCCGTAAAAGCTCCAGATAATCAACTCTCCCCGATTGGTGCAAGCTATATCAATGATGTTGGTGTTGAAGTCATTAGCCGTAGCCAAATTGCTGAATTTCAGAATGCGGAAAATAATCAGCAACAACTAATCAGCCATGATGTGTTTGTTACATTGCTAAATGCAGTCAATAACAGCAATGAACAAGAAGTACTTCACCTCTTCTCTAACTTGGACCAGGTGAAACAACAAATTAAAGATTCGTTATTCAGCGAAAAGGAAAGTGAAAAAGTGATTGAACAAAATCAATTTATTGAACAACTGAAAAACAATAACCTTGTGAAAGCCGATCACATTAACGCGCTTAATCAAATTGCTGATCAGATTCAAAATACGCAACTGAAAAATGTTGTTAAAGGTATGGCCTCAACCGTTGTTGCGCCTGAAAACTCTCAAAACGAGATGTATGTTCAAAGCTTTCTACATCTCAACCAACGCCTAGACACGTTACAACAAGATTTAAAGCTTCAAGCAGCATCAAATCTTATGAATGCTGAATATAAGCAACTTTTTGAATGTATGGATGATCATCTAGTACTACCTACTGCGTATGGTGATGCCAAGTTTGTAAACCTTAATAGTGTTGAGCCTCGTATTGTTGAATTTAGAAACTCGGCTGAAACAGGTCAAATCTTTGACAGCTTCAACGCCGTGATTGCCGAAACAGGAAACGTGGAAATTGCGCTTCAGCACTTAAAGCAAGAGATCTTAACCGATCACTATATCGCTGCGATTCATGAGGATGTGAAGTTACACCGTCTAGAACAGCAAGACATGGAAAAAATCAAAGAAGTGAATCAGATCCTTGAAGCTGATTTTGATAAAACTGGCCTACGCTTAGAAGCGCTCCAAGATGGTTTGAATCTCAATACTAAAAACTACTTAGACCAAGTAAAGCTTGAGAAAAATACGACATCTCAATTTTTGAGTGACCTTGATAAGCATATAGATTTAGAAGTCGCACGTAGAAACGATCATGACAATGATCAAACATTGGGGCGTTAATCATGGATCTCTATAAAAACGTAACTGGCGACATCGATGCGATGATTACTTTTGATAAAATCTTAGGTGGTTTTGGTCAAAATACAGTGAATACCACGCGTGAGCGTGTTCAAATCAACTCTAAGCATGAAAAGGTAGAGCGTGAGATTGAAGGTGCCAGTCCGTACCTTAAAAGCGATTATGAGCTATTTGTCGAGCATCACAATATGTTGATGCAAGAGTATCGGGCAACTCAGCTACATTTACGCAATATCTTAGAAAAGAAAAATGAGGTTAAAAGCATTCAAAAGCTTGCGGATCTCTGCGAACGGCACCAGTGCTCCAACATCGCTCAATTATTCGTTGAAAAAAATGAAGATGAATATGTATTGCAATGCTTTCAAGACTTTCAGCAAGACTTAGAAAACAATAATGCTCTCCGAAAAGACTTTAATCACTTTTCAGACTCGTTTGAAGCCTACCGATACAATATGGAGATCTGTAATAAGCTTTCTGGTATCGATCAGCCGTTTACCCTTGAACGTCCGAATGACAGACAGTTGAATTTCGTTATCCATAGTCATGAAAACATCAATAAAACATTGTTGGACTATCAGGCGAAGATCATTGAGCAACAAACAACTGTAGACCAGCTCAAGCAAGATGCTTCCTATACTGCCCTATTTCCGATCGCAACCAATGATAAGAACATGTTCTCAATTGCAGCGACCGAAGTTTATGTAGAACAGTCACCAAAATATCAAGACTATCTTAAGGTCATTAAAAATGAGCTTAAGAACATAAACGAAACGGGTAAAAATACGTTTAGTCAGCATTACAAAGATACTATTACGCAAAGCAATCTTGAAAACGTTAAAACTAAAGAAAGCGCTTCAACTTATAGCAATGGGTTTTAATTAACTTTAAATAAAAACATTTAGGGTGTTTTAAGATAGAATCTAAATACCCTTTAATGGAGTTAAACATGATTCAAACTAAAATCACTGAACCGACAAGAACGCCGTTTAATCCTCATGGTTTTGCAGATGCAACGCCTTTACATGCGTTTTACTTGGAATTATTAGAAAAGGGATTAATCCATAAAGCTCTTGAAGAAGGTAATTTGGAATTTGAAAACCAAAACTTGTTCATGACGATCGATTGGGAATCAATAGACGTTCAAATGGATGCTTATACGTTTGATGTGAAATTAGATATTGTATGTGGCGTCATACTTGATGAACAAAAAGTCACGAATAGCATTCAAGTGTTTATTAATGAGCAAACTTTGTTTATAGCTTCAGCTAAAACCTTTAACCCTAAATCTGGTCTAACGCAAAGTCTTAACTTTGATATTCCTTTACGTGTTTTAAGTCAAATGGGCTATTACGCCCTACCTCTCAAAGAGGACTAAATCGTGGGAATGAGCATAGAAAGCCAAAACATAGCATTGTCTCAAGAGCCTACAACCTTTGTACCAGAAGCTTTTGTACACTCTATTAACTACTTTTGTCAGACCTTAGAGAACACTTTTCATTTTGATAAGCGTTCACTCAATTTCTTTGAACCAGGTACACCAAAAGAATACGGCTTGTATCTTACTGAACAGCATTGCCTTGTTTTTTTGAATGCTTGCAGTAGTGGCTATCTTGGCGAAACACGCAAAGTTACCAGCTTCACCGCTTTTGTGCTTTTAAATCAAAAAAATAATGAATCTGAAATGCTCGACATCACGTTAAACGATCCAAAACGTGTAGAGGAACATTTCAAAACTGCGTCTAAAGATCAGATCAATATTTACTTAAAGAACGTGCATGAATTAAGTAATTTTCTGAAAAATAAGTACTCGGATTCAGGTTTTTTAAAAGATATTGTGACTGAGGAAGGTTTTTCTAAAACCCTAAAGCCATCGGTTTTACAGGAATGCTTAAAAGAGGAAGTAGAGCTAATTAATACTTTAATGTGTTTGGTTAGTACTCAGTTTATATATATTACGACAGCTATTATTTTTAAGCGTCCTATTTTAAAAGAATTCATAAAACTATGTTTAACCAATGAGAAGTATATACTACAATATGGTGAAGAATGGTATTATGATTCTATATATAAGTTCGCTAAAAGGATATATGAGTTAAAACACCTTATAGCTACCTTATATTTAAGTAGTGAAGCTGTAGTAAAAGATGTTGTAGTGCTTTGCGAACTTGCTTCTAAAAAACATTAATCATAACTCTTTTAAAGGGCTAGATATGCGTAACAATCACAAGAAAGCTAAAAGGCTACAACAAGTTCGGGGCAAGACTTTAAGGACTAACCCTAATCTACAAAATGTTAAGCCAGCTTTTAAAACTAAAAGTGCTTTAAGCATTTTTGTTGCTACCGTTATTGGGTGTTCAAGTGCTATTGCAGTTCAACAAAGTTCCGTTGCTTCTGTTACCAGTAATACTCAAAACATGGGTAACTTAAACATCGCAACATCATCGACCATTGCAAGTAGCTCTGGTGGTGATACGCCTTTGTCGAATTCAAATAGCGGATATTATTCGTCTACCAGTTCTAATTCGTCATTCAACTCTACTGCTGCTGAAAACAACTTCATGGCGGTTAAAAAAGGTGAACAAGCAGCTGCTCAAAACATTCAAACCAATATTGAATCATGTGCAACTGATGGGATCGGTAAAGTCGTTAAAGACAACTTAGATCTACAAATGACGGTTTGGGGTCGTCCAATCGATATTAACAAAATGTTCAGTCCAGCTAGTCAAGGTGGCTGTTTTGCTGACATCGGTAAAATCATTGACCTTTCTGTGACTATTCCATCACTTGATACAATCATCAATGCAGCGCAACAAATGGTTGTCGATTACGCGACTAAAAAAGCGTGTGACGCAATGAAAACTGCAAGTACTGAACTTGTTGGCCCATTGAATGATGTTATAGGTGAAATCAACAAAGCGGGTCAATATACTGATGTATCGGGTGCGCTTGGTACTGCTGTGAATGGTCAACTTGGTAAACTTGATCCTGGTCTAGTTATGCCTAGCGGTGCTTTTGAGGGTGGAGATACTTATACAATCAATGGTAGTAGCTCGACTAGTCCAGTTTCTTATTCAACTGATCAAAAAGCCAGTACTAGCACACCGTCTAACGCAAAAACTTCAAGTTCAGAATCTACTTCTGTCACCCAATCAATTAAAGACTTTTTCTCTTAAGTTGGGGGTGGTATGAAAAATAGAAATAATCTGCGTAAAAGAAGAATTACTGTTAATCAGTTTTCACCTGTTAAAGCAATTGCGGTGGGTACTTTAACGGTTGGTCTATTATCCGTACCACTTTTTACCAATGCTTTTAGTCTTGGCACTATCCTTTCTGAGCTTGCAATACAAGCTCAGCAATTGATGGTACGTTCTGCTGTGCGTGTATCTACTCAACAAACAGCGGTCAGTGCAAATCAAATTGTTGATAACCAAACGCGTGATTCAGAAATGATCGTTGCTGGTATTCAAAGTGTCGATAAAAATATTGAGATCAAAAAAGCGATTTTAAATTCTGATACGAATGCTGCCCTCCCTGATTCAGCTTTTTGTACGGCTCTTGAAGAACGTGAACAAACCGATCTCAATAGAAACTTAAAAGACTTTAACGTTTCTAAATACATGCAAGATGTTTCAGGGAAACTTTTCTCAAATTCAACAGATGAAGCAACCTCACCATATGCGTTTCACTTGGCGACCTCGTGTGGCGTAGAAGAAGCAAAAATGGGTGTCTGTAATTTGATTCCAAATGGTCTGCAGTATGGCGACATTGATACTGCTTTTGTTTTTTCTCGTTCTCGACTTTCTGAACAGCAAGCGACTGTTGCATTGAACTACTCGTCAATTGCATCTAACAACGTTGTTCCAGTCGGATTGATGGAATGCTCTTCATCAACTTGCGTTGATTTTCAAAATAAATACATGGCTGGAAGTACTCTTTCATCACTGGCTAACTATTCGGTGGCTAATAATGTGATGCAACGCACTACACCAAACTCCAATGCTTCAGCCAAATTCTTTGAGTAATGACTATGAGAAAGCGTAAAAATACTTTAAGACAGCCTAAAGGAAAATCAAAGTTTGTACCTGTCATTTTAGGTGCAACTTTGGTGATTAGTAGTCCTGTTTTTGCTGAATGGGCTACGGTTGGTTTGGGTACGATTATGAGCGAGATGTCTTCTCAGATTCCTAAGCATGCAAGCAACCAAGCAAATGATATTCAACAAGTATCTCAAAGTACCCGTAGAAAGTTAGATGATTCGACTGAAAACATCGTTGCAGCGCTTAAAGTTGCGGTGAAGCAAAAGGCGCAAGCTGCTAACCAAATTACCGATGCGACAACTAAAAACACCCAAACTATTGCCTCTGGTATTCAAGCGCTTTTACAGTCAGATACCATGAAAAAAGCACAATTTGCTTATGGCGCCAATACTGGTCAAGGCTTTAAGTCTTGTGAGGTTTTGGCTGAAAATACAAATATGTCGAGTGCATCTGGTCAAGTGATTGATCAAGCAGCTGATATGGCGACTCAAACTTCTCAAGTCGGCGGTAAATTAGTTGGCTCTCAACAGGAAGTGATTAATCAACGCCTAAACGTGCATAAAGCTGAATTCTGTACGGTTGCTGAAGCACAAGCTGGTCAATGTACGTTGTCTAAATTACCGGGTGGCGATACCAATGCTTCCCTACTGTTTAAGTCTGTTGCACCTGGCTCAAAAGAAGCTCTTGCAAGACATTACGTGCGTGAAAACATTTTAGGTACACCAGATAAATCATTGTCTAATGCAACGGCACGTACTCCAGCTGGTCGAGATTATTTGCAAGCAACCAACCAAAAAACAGCTTTACTTGCTATGCCAGCGTATAGCTTGGCGGTTATTGACGCGCAAAATACAAAATCATTCAAAGATATTGACGGCAAAATGGTGTCTGCCAACGATTTGATCGACCAAACAATCGCACGTTACTACGGTGGTCCTGAAGCTAAAAAATGGCAAATGGCGATGGCGATGCAAGATCCACGCGGTCTACTTAAAGAAGCCAATATCATTAACGGCGTTTCTGTTTATTTAGATCTTCAAACTTACAAGCAAAGTTTGCGTGAAGAAGGTTTATTGTCTGCATTACTTTTAGCGAAATCTCAGCCGATAAAAGATGATGTGAAAACGAAATACGGCCAGTCAGTGAAAGTTAAGCTTTCACAAACTATGCCTCAATTTTAAGGAGACTAAATAATGCGTACTCCGAAAAGAACATCACGTAAAGTTATGAAAGCGCCACAAGCGCACGGCTCTCGTTCAAAAATTAGTGCACTCGGTTTAACCCTCGCCATTACTAGCGGTTCTGCATCTGCTTATTACTGTGCTTCCGTGGGCAACCCGATGGCAGTAAATACCTTGAATATGCTTATTCAACAGGCTGATGCGGTGGAAAGCGCTGCGTTACGTGCGTTGGACACAAACTTATCTTTGGGCATTAAAAAGCAACAAGATGATGTGACGGCAGCGATTAAGATCCTGACGAAACAAGAGGCTGTATCTGCTCAAGGTATTTCAGATAACGCACATAAAAACGCACAAAGTCTTGTAACGGCGTACCAAGCTGTTAAACAAAGTGAGCAAATGAAAAAAGCTCAATTTGAGTTTGGTGCACATGGCCAAGCATTTAAAGCGTGTGAAGTTTTAGGCGATCGTGAACAAGCTCAACAAGACAATAAATCTGCTGATAGTTCAATTTTAAATAAAGTTGGCTCTGAAGTGGTTGCTGCGCCTGGTGTCTACATGAACCCTCACAAAGCACAAGAAGCTATGTTACAAGCTCATAATGAGTTTTGTACCACTTCTCAGGCTGCGTCTGGACTATGTGGTGCTGCTGGTGAAAATGCTGGTCTAAGTTTACAAGCTTCAACTTTATTCACGACTGCAGCGCCAGACACGGCGATGGCTCGTGCTCAAAATGCATTGATCAACAACATGGTTGGTCTACCTGATGCTCCAATTGACGGTAGAATTGCGAAAACATCTGCTGGTCAAGATTATGTGATGGCTAAACTGGCGAAAGATGCTTTAACTTCTCCAGCAATTACCTCTTTGAAAGCAATTCAAGCGCAATACTCCCCTGTTGCTGGTGGTGGTACCAATAGTCATGATTCAAGTACCAAACTTGCACCGATGCAACACTTGGAAAAAAGTGTCTCTCGTTATTTAGGTTCAGGGCAAGATTACAAAGACTTTGCTAAATCACAAGCGATTAAAGATGAACGTGGTTTGATGGTCGATGGTTTAATTCAAAGTACTGAACGCTTGAACTTGCAATATCAACAATACAAGTCAAATGAACGTAAAGAAGCGGTATTGGCTGCGCTAGTTTCTGCTGAAAGCAAATTAACTGACGGCTCAATTGAAGTGACTGATCGTTCTAAGTCTACGGGTAACATTCGTAGGATTGCACTTTCACAAGCAATGGCAAGTAAATAGCCTGATTTTTTCATTATCAGGCTGATAATGAAAAAAACTTAAAAAAAAGGGATGGTTTTAAGCCATCCCTTTCTTTGTTTAAAACCCTTTTAGATAGTTTCTTTATATAAATTCTCTTATAATCTTTAGTATATACCGTTCAAAAGTAACCGATGGTGCTTTGATATTTTAATTAAAAGATGCTTATACATATTGCCATGGAGTTTATATGTCAACTAAAAAGAAATGGTTGGATCTGAGTAGCTTTGGCGCTCAACTTGTAGTAACCCCTAAAACTGATTTAAGAAACCAAGCAGCCATTATTAAGATTAAAGATGTTGAGCTTTTAGAGAAAAAGTTGAACACATCCTTAAACAGCTTCTTAACAGGTTTAAAACAGACTGGAAAGTTTGTTTATATCACCAATGAGCAAAATAACGACCTTAGTTTTATGTATAAGAGTTCGCAAGATAGTCTCTCTCTTGCTGACATAAAATCTGTTTTTCCTTACGACTCTAAAAATGACCTCATTGAAATGGATATGTCAGATATATATCTGCAAAACCCAATGAGTAGTGCTGAAAAAAACCAGTGGCAATCCCTATTTGAACTCAATAATCAAAAGTCCGTTGTGCTTTACCAAGCAAAACAGCAAAAACCGTTTGCCCCAAATACAACCATTATGGGTGCGGTTAAACAATTCAATAAAGCAGATTTAGGCTGGAATAAGCTACCGACATTACTGCAGTCCGTAGATCCATTGCCGTTGGCTGATTTAGACCATTACGGGTACCAAGCAGATAAAACACTGACTCGTTATTATGTTGATAAAGAAGCAGCGCTAAATGCTGGACTCATAGAAGATACGATAGAGCCTATTGAACTAAGCAAACAGCTAGTGATTTCGGTTAATTCAGGCGGTGAAGTACTTGCCCTAAAAGATATTACGCAAATTCCTGAGCTGACCAATTATAAAATATCTTCACATCCAGCATGGCCAGCGTATAACAGCTTACCGAAGCAATTTATTGATATTCGAGAGCTGAATAAGGGGCTGAATACGAGCATTGATCCAATTGTGAATGCGCTTAGATCGGATGATCATGCCGTTAATCACCAAGGATTGATCAAGCTTCAAACCTTAGTCACGAAAATCAATGACTGTTTGTATTCATACGAAGAAAACAGCATCCCGTCAGCATTGGCACCATTTGGTATAGAAACAACTGCGTTACAGCTGGTGGACAATGATTGGAAAGTTTGGGAATACAACAACCAAACTTTAGATGTAGAAGAATTCGACCTTGCCGATAAGATTAAGGACCTGATCCAAAGCGTTCAAAATAATATTAATAATTTAAGAACATTTGATCCCTACTCAATTGGTGATAGCAGTTTTGATCGTGAATTAATTTATGAAAGTTTGGATGACATCGGTACAAGTTTAGAAAGCTTGGATCTCAATCAAATTAAGCAAACCATACCGCCTGAACCTAAGGTTCCAGTAAAACGTTTGTTCAATCGAATTGATCACTTTTTTAGACACACCAAGTTTAAGCCGAACATTCCAGAACCAGTCATTAAGGACTCTTTGACTAAACTCGCTTTAATGCGAAAAATTAAGCAAGAATACCTACAAAAAATTGCAAAGCTCAAAGAAGAACGTCAAGCGATTGTTGAAGCGAAAGCAACACATACCATCAGTGAGCGTATTGAAAAAGCGGTTGCGATTCAAGTCGCTGTTGCTACTGAAAATGCGTATGTTTTGGATCAGCAAGCCTATGACGATCAAGCTTATGAAATGGAATTGGCATTAAGTCAGTTAAACATTGCTTCTACGCGTCTGAACAATCTTTATGATAGTTTTTTTGATTCAGTGATAGACCGTGAAGAATACGGCACGGATCTGGATAACTTCCTACAAAGCGTTGTCACCGATGATGAATTGCAAGATGAAATGCAACGTCTATTGGATGAGGCGAACGAGTTTGAAGCTACTCACACCTCAAATGACATTGACATTTATCATTTCAACGTTGATCTAGGTGAAGAACCTAACGGGCTTTGGAATGAAGCTGTTAACCAGTTTGATGTGGTTCATTATTATGATGAACAAGATCAAGAGTTATCTGCAGTCGAAAAGTTTGAATATTCTATTTTGGGATATTCACCATCTCAAGAATCTGCAATGCCAGATTTTAACGATATGGTGTTCTCGAATGCTGTATCAGTGCTGGATAACAGTATTGAGGACATGATTGCGACCAGTGCTGAAAATGTAGGTAAAAACTACTTTTCATTTCATCAGCAAATGCCTCGTATTCTTCAACAACTGCATAGTATTAATAGCCAATTTACGGCGCTTGGTGATGGTGATGCCCATAGCATTGCATCACAATATTTATCAGATGAAAGCTTAGAGCGATTCTATAACCTGTTAGAACAGGACGGTAACTACAAGGGTTTTAATAAGCGCATCGATGTGGCTCATGTGCTTTCTGAGCTGAGTAGCAATATTGGCAACAATCCTGACTCCCCTATCCTTAACCGATTACCTGATATTAGGTCGCAACTCAATCATGCGATAAATGAGGAATTACGTGTACGCACGAATCCTGGTAATGCACTGGCCAACGCGATTGTTTTTGCTGCGACCAATGAAGTTTTGTCTTTAAAAGAAACACTCGAAAAAGATGAAATCTATGTGGTAGACAGCTTTCAAAACTATCTGCCTAAGGTGATACATAAAGACCACTTCAACTCAAATACACAAGAACAGCTTTTTGCCTTAAATAAAAAGGTCGCGGTAAGTATGGCGTATAAGCGCTATCTACAAGACTTTTATCAAAATGCCGTGGGTGAAGAGTCTAAATCTGAGGCGGTTATTGCCATTATTAATAATGAGCACAAGCATATTTTGACGGCACTAGGTTATCTAACACCGACCTACAATGAAGTCACGGCACCAAAAAACTCGAAAATTGAAAATGTCGTCACGTTGACTGAAGAAGCGGTAAAAACCTACCTAGCTGAAGGTAACGCTTTGATGGTTGAGCCTGAAGTTAGCGCACGTTCTTTGGCGGTGTATAGCAGTACGATAGCATCTGATCAGAACTTCATTCGCTTACTACCGATGGATCTAGGTCAAAAGGTTAGTTCATTACAAAAGCAAAAAACCATTATGATTAATGGTGCTTCTTCGTTTGAACATATCCTGAGCTCTAATCCGATCAGCGAAAACAAGCTGACCTATGATGACCTTAAGAATGTAATTCTTAATCGTATTTTGACCAAGGAAGCGGTACCGAAATATGAAAAAGGCTTAAAGCTTGATATTGAAGTTAAGAATGTCTATGAGCATGCATCAAGTTTCTTGCCACTTGAAAAGACCGATGTTAACAGTGAAAATGACTTTGGCAATCTCTTTAAACATGGGCTTGTGCTTGAAGCATTACAATCGACTCCAGACTCACTCAAGAATGGATTCAACCTCAACCGTGATTTAATCAATTCTGCCCTACTGCAGTCATTTGAAAATCGTTCTATTGAAGAATGGACGGCACTAAAAAATAAATCCCTCGAGACAAAAACGGGATCTCTTTTAAGCATTATCACCAATCCTGAACGCATTAAAGAGTTTGAGTTTCCTGAGATAAATATTTATCTCACGGTTTCACCAGCTGATGAACAAAAGCACGGTGCGATTAACTTATATTTCAGCGGTGAACAGATTCCGTCTACCGATCGCTTAATCGTTAAATCAAGTCTGAATGACTTAGCTGCAGACGATAAGGCGCTGTTTAAAGCTTTGACGCTTAGCAATGATTCAGTTTTAAGTACGCAAGAGCAAATGCAGTACTTGATCGACTCATTAGAAAAACGCTATCAGATCTTCCAGTCGATCGAAAACCTACACCTTAAAGAAAAGGTATTGTTTAACCCTGAGTTGGACGATTACAAGGCATTAACTTTACGTGATGCCGATAATCAATACATCGATCCAACGGCGAAACAAGATCTAATCGATTTTGTGAAAAGCAATGATGTGATGACCAATGTTGATTTGATGAACGTCTTTACCGACTACATCAATCAAAAAGAAATGGATCAAGCGTTTGAAAACGGCTCCAAAATTATTGTGGCCAATGACGGTGCTGATTTAGTGATTTCTGTCATTGATAAAGACACACCAGTTTTACAGCATGATCAATTACGGGTTTTTGATAATGTTGAGCAGTTTGCTAAATTCAACGAGCGTGGTGGATTGTTTAAAGACTTCCAGTTAAACGGGATAAAAGCGCATCTTGTGGACCAAGTATTAAATGATCTTGGGTTACGTGAAAACATACTGCAGACAATCAAGGTGCCATTATCACCAAGTTTTGAAAATATTGATGTTAAAGGCCTTAATGAGATTGTGGCTGTTAATATTTCAACATTGGTCAATAAAATTGATTTTGCCTTTGGTGAAAAGCTACTTGAATCTAAAGACCGGTTCGATCTCGCGATTAAAGTTGCCGATGATCAAGCTCCGTTAAAACTGGCCATTGTGAATAATGCCGAACATCAGCAATTTGTTGATCAAGGCTATAAAATTCTTCCTACGCCAAAGCACCCGAACTCTAAGAACTTCTTAATTACTGATTTTGCAAAATCATTCAAAAAAGCAGAATTATTTAAGTCTCGCGATCAAGTATATAAACCTGAACATATGGTTCAAAGCGCACCTGTTGTAGAAGTTGCCCAAGAACCATTGGTTGAAGAACCGACCGTAACTGAGCCTGAAGTTCAAAAGCCTACTGAACCAGAAGTACAGGAAACAACGGTAGAAGTTGTAGAGCCGACTGAGCCAGTTGCTCCAGAACAAACATCACTGTTTGAGTCTGAGGGTAAGCCTGAAGCTGAAGCACCAAAAGAGCCAAAAACAACCAAACCGAAAGCCACTGAGCCACGTTCTGAAGTTGGACTTATTGAAGATACGGGTATGAAAATGCCTGGTGCGAAAAAGGATCTGTATGGTCCACGTTTATCGCTCAGTCAGATTCAAGATATGTCGCTTTTGCAAGTCAAAAACCTAATTACGCGTGACAAAATTTGGAAAAAGGAATCGGTTTTACAAGCAAAAGAAGCTGGTCGAGATATTTACATTCACTTGCTGACTGACGCTGTACGTAAGATGACGAATGATCAGCCACGTTATCCGCTTGAAAATGCCACTGAAGAACAGTTTAAAAAAGTAGGTGCTGGATACTATGACGCTGTTTTAAGTATGCGTGATGCATTAATGGAAGCAAAAACAGTTCGTGAATTTATTCCTAATGCATGTGATTTATACGTTCGTTTGAATGAAGACAAAGATCTGTTCACGGCGTTTAAATCATTAGATCGGTCATTATTTTCATTGGTAGAAAGCTATGCTGAATATGCTGCCACTGACATGATTATTAGTTCTGAATTGGCGAAAACCGATAGTAGTGAAGCACGTAAAACGCTCACTGAAGCACTTCATCATTTAAGGAAAGAGTTACCGCCAGTTAAAGGCACCTACTCTATCTATAAAAAAATACGTAGTGCGATTGATGCCAAACCGTTCCAAGACAAAGTAAAAGCGACTGTTACTTTTAGAAGTGGCAACATTATAGATTCGAGTACGCTATTTAGCAGATCTGATGCTGGTCTATCTGAACAGGTCATGGATCTGTTAACTGCTAAAAAAACCAAAGACGCAACTGCAGAGAATGATGATACTCAAGAAGTCTCGTTATCTGAAAAGAATGTATCGCACATTGTAGATGACACGGCGAGTACCTTAGATGCCCTATTCAAAGAGTATGCTAAGCCTCGTACTATGCGTAAGGCATTCAAGCTCAGTGATGTGGTTGTGACGGAAAACATTGCTTCACGTAATGGCCAAGATGTTACAGCACATACCTTGCAAGCGACCTTTGGATTTAAAGCCGTAGAGTTTGGCGAGTACTTGAACCAGAGCGATCGTCAAATCGCGTTAAATAACGCATATGACGGTTGTTTCGCTCTTGCTAAGGCACTTGATATAGATCCGAAATTTGTTGGCTTTAACGGTATGTTGGGTGTTGCTTTTGGTTCGCGTGGACGTTCCGCTGCGATGGCACATTATGAGCCATCTAACCGTGTGATTAACTTAACCAAGAATTCAGGTTTTGGCTCGTTTGGTCATGAATTTTTCCATGCCTATGACCATCTCATTTTTAGTGCGATGACACGCAATCAACCAAAAATGATGATGGAAAACGTACAGCCTTATCTAACTCGTTTTGCAGAATTGAATAACATTAAGTCTGAGAAGTATGCCAACATTAACCAAGATTTGTTGCAAGCTGCAGCCAAAGTAAATCAAGCGATGTATTACTTGCCAATGAAAAAGGATGACTCGATAGAAGTACTTCGCACGAATCTTGAGAATCAAGTCAAGTTTTATGAAACCAGCATCAAAACGATTTTGGATAAAACATTGGTAGATCAACCTGACATTGTTGATTTGTTTACGCCAGATAGAGACAGCATAAAAGAGAAAATTAATACGTTTATTGCGGAACGTGGCAAGTTGCATACTGAACTATCTTCATTGATTAACTTCGCTAATCGTCATGAAGATCCTGAACTTTTCCAAAAGGACGCCATACAACATAGACGTTATATGCACGTTGCCCAAGGCTTGCATAAGTTCTTGTCTGAAAATGAGTATCCAATCCCACGGACTGAGCTCAACAAATATATCTCGCAATCTCGTTCTGAAATTGATCATGATCGTGTCTTTGCAGCGCAAGTACTTGGTGCAGCGAACAGTACAGTCTTTAGATCAGTTGTATTCCGTGATTATCGACAAATGTTGCGTAGTCAGTTTGCGATATGTGCACTCGACTTCATCAAAGAAAACAGCCCTAAACCATTGTCAGATGAACACTTAAAGTTAATTTCTTTAAGCTTACAGACGAACGATCGCTTAACATCAACTAATCAATCTCAGCTAAAAACTGATTTCTACAAAAATGCGATGGTATTAGAGGGCTTAACAAGTGCTAAGAAGCCGTATTGGACGACCGCACATGAAATGTTTGCCCGTAGTGGTGAGCAGTACTTACAAGTGACCTTAGCAGAAATGAACTTGCGTAATGATTGGCTTGTTTACCCATGTCCTGAAGGTGGTTCATCTTCTGTAACTCAACCGCATGGTATAGAAAAAGATGCAATCATGAAGGAGATTCGCGAATTTACGGTGAAAGGCCTGGACTATATTCAGGAAAATATTGCTGAACTGCGTTTTGCTGATCATCAGCAGTATGTCAGAAATGCAATGCACTTCTTCCAACCGGGTACAGATCAACATGAGAACCTAGTTAAATGGAATGAAGTCATTAATGAGATGTCACAAGCTGAATACGATGAATATTGGACTAAGCTCATGACCAACATTGAAGTACAAGCAGATCCAGAATTAAGCAAACAAAAGAATAGCGATCCTGAATTGGCACTATAAGCAATTTTGAGATCTTGGATGCTATCCCCTGTGGGTGGCATCTTTTTTTTATTTAAATCTTATAAATGGAATCAGGGGGCACTATGGCAATAGCAATTCCAAAGCAATTTGCTGGTTTTGGTCTAGCAGTTGCAATTATATCTGTGGCTAATCATTTCGGATTGGTCGATCTCTTTGCTCAAAGTGCTACACGGGCAATATCGAAACAAGCTCAATCAGTAGAGTCAGCCAATCCAGGCCAACCGAATGAACCTGAAAACGGTCTACAAATGGCAAAAGACTATGCTGAACATCAAAAAATGGTAGCCAATAGTGCAGCCATGCCATTTAAAAAAGAAGTGATTAATGTTTCCAGTATGGAAAACACACAACATTTTGGTCCTGTTTCAATGGAATCTCAAAATGTTGATACTGTGTTTATCATTCGAGATAAGGCCACTAAAAGGTTACGAGCCGTTGTTCAGGTACCCAAAAAGCAAACTGTCAATATATCTCTTCCAATTGGTCAATACACCATTCAATATGCCCAAAACAATTATATTAAGGATGCTCCATGGCAAGGATTAAATAAGTTTTGGGGATACGGCACTACCTTTTTAGAAAGTAACCTTGAGCATAATGTTACCTTGGTCCAATATCCGAATAATAGTGGCTACTTTATTCGTGGTACTGGAATTATTGTAGGTGTAGAAGATGGCACCCAACCAGACGAACTCGCTAAAAACGAATTTGTTAAAATGTAACCATCAGCTTTAAGCAAGATGTCACCTATACGGTGGCATTTTTATTTATAAAAAAAGAAAGAATAGTGCACGGTTTTAGATGGTTTTATTAAAAATGATAGGTATTTAAACAGTGCTATTTACTCGGTATATACTATTTTAAAGAATAACGCCTAAACCCTCCCTCAAAGTTAATTTTTTAGTTTAATATAAGCACATATAAGTACTCGTAAGAGTCGTTTTAAAGTCTTGGATCATGCTATGTGACCAAGTAGGAGACTATAAAGTGAATGAAGTTAAATGGCCTAATTTAACTGGTCTTGGTGCGCGTCTTGTAGTATCGCCAGCCAACAATTTTCGCCCAAAAACGGCGATGCTTGTTGTTAATGAATTTGAGCAATTCAAAAAATCTATTGAACAAAACAGTTCTAAGCAATTTGAACAAGTGTTAATGGATGCCCATTTTTATGAAGTGCAAAATGATGATGGTATTCATGCGTACTACTATAAGAACCCGGCAAAGTCTGGTATCGATCTAAACGATCTTCAGAAGGTCTTTCCAGCGTTTACCAACGATATGAAAGTACCGACTAAGCAAGAAGATATTTATCTCACCAATCTACCGTTTAAGAAGAACATTCCGAACTGGAAAAGTTACTTCGCATCAGCGACCGAACGCCTTTCTGCTTTCCCTGAAGTGTATGTCAGTAAGCTAAACAATGGATCTAATATCCTTGATACGCTGAAAACCAGTCTTCAGGAATCGAACAAATCCTACTTGGCTCAATTTCAGTCTTCAAAAATTCCTTTTAATCGTCTTCAAGATTATGGCTATGAAAATATCTTCTCTAAAGTCTATCTAGATGAAGAATCGGCGATGGCCAGTGGCGAAAGTCTAGATAATCTAGCCAAAATTAAGTTGTCTCCATTTGCAGTACCCGTCAATTACGAAAAAGATGGTTCGTTACTGATTATTGATGACTTGCGCCATATTCCTGAAATCTTTGCTCATGATCCGTATGAAGCATTGGGGTTAAATGACAATATTAACCTGGTGCATTTTGCTCATGAATACGAGTCCACTTTTAATCAGCTGATTGAGCATGGCCGTGGCAACAGAATGTTTAACATGAGCTTTAAAGATGTTGATGCTTATGTACAAAAATTAGCTTCTGATCTTGTTGTGATAGACCGTGTGTTTAATCAACAGCAATTGCCGTATCCAAAGCTATTAGAATCAGCTAAACAAGGTATTCCAGCTTTTTATAAAGATGAACACGGCACATGGATGGCGTCTAAACAAGGTATTGAAACACGCCTTGTAGATAAGATGGTGTATGACGCTGCCATGCTTCGCCATGATGTCTTACAACAAATGGTACGCCAGATGCCAACAGGTAAAGTTTTCTTTGCCGATCTGAGCCAAGAGTTCTCTGAATTCTCTGTAAACATCGTTCCTAAGTTTAATGCGCTCTATGATCACCAATCTGCTGAAATCAAACAGCGTAAACTAGAAGAACAACTCAATGAATCAAATGTTAACGAGATCTTGAATGACCTTGATGTTAATTTTGAGGCAACTGAGAAGGCATCTATTACTGAGTCTGATCTACTCAACATTGCAAATGACCTCCCTACTCCAGAAATTGATGATGTTGCCGTACTTAAAGAGCTCTTAAAGTTTCCTGAAGAATTATTGGATGCAAGAGGCAATGACAAGGTGCGTGATTTCGCGCCGTCTATGCTTGAAATTAGACAGATCTTGGATGTCTATGTCATTCCTAAGGCTACTGAACAAGCTCAACAAATTGAGAAGCAATATAGTGATTATCTAAATCAGAAATATGCTGAAATTCAAGATGTCGTGCGCTCAGCTACACAAACAAAAAACTTCAGCGTAGATGATATTCAAGCGATCTCTGACGAAATCGACACACACAATGTTGAGATCTCAAAACAGTACAATGAAGTTAAAAAAGTCTTATGGCAAAGTGAAACTTTGGTATCTGGCATTACGTCTGCAACAAATACCTTTTTGTTTAATAAAAACAGCTTCTACTACGCTAAAGATGAAAACGGCAAATTTGTAGGTTTTGAATCTGAAGTAGAAAGCAATCAACATAAAGCGGATCTGTTCAAATTACTATCTAAGCAATTCGACAATCAATTGGTTTCAATTAACACGCCTGAGCTTCAGGAATTTGTGAATAATGAAACTGCAGTTGATATGTTGATGTCACGCACGAACAATTATGTTGAGCAAAATATCAATGATTTTGTTGCTGGTGATTTTTCTGCGCCTTTAGAGCTAGAGCAAGATGTACAGCGTTTAGAGTTAAGCGATCTGTGCACGGCTGATCTTGCTAATAACGATAAATTAGCTTCAGCGTATTTTGAAGAGTTTACTCGGCTTCTTGATGAATCAAACTTTGATGAAGCATTTTTAAAACAATCTCTATCACAAACTAAAAGTGCGTCATTCTTAAAGAACGGTGTAAATGAGATTTTATTCCGTAATTTATTGGTGCCAAATGCAAGTGAAAACTTCAATCGTAAGACTAAATCTGATTCTGTTCCTGAGGATATTCTTGCTAAAACTTCATCACATACAGATGGGTTTAGTCTGGACCGTCAGTTCAATCGCTTTGTTGAAGTTCAAAGCTTCCAAAAGGCATTAACAGCCAAATATCCGCAACAAGACTGGTCATTTATCACAAAGGATGACCGTGGCGAAAACATCAAGTCGATTGCTGAAGATATGCAGTCTGACATGGAAGAAGACCGTAAAGATGCAAAGGATCTGTTGTCGAGTATCGAACGTCAGTTTTATTCTAAAAATTCGACCTTATTTGTCTCGAACATGGATCTCGCTGCAGATGAAATCTATGTTCAGATTAAACCAACGGGTGACATTGACGATTTAAAAGTTAAAACCGTTAAATCAAATGAATTTGATGAAAACAAACATTTTTCATTGTCTACCGATGGCTACAAAGCAACAAATCAAGCGTATGCGAACATTGCCAAGTATTTTGTTGAAAAAACCCTATATCTAGAAGATGGCGATTATGACAAGGCACAAAAACTAGCTGCCTTAGTGATTGCTGGTGAAGATAAAGAGCTCAAACAAGAAACTAAGAAAGTCTTTGGTGTAGAGCTGACTGCAGATGACTTGAAGCAAGTCCAAAGCATGCAGTTAGAAGATGGTAAGCTCCAGTTAAACAAAACTGCCCTACCGAACCACAACTACAACAACATTCAGCTATTCAACTATCTGAACCTGATTGATATTAATCAGCGTACAGTTTTTGGCAAATTTGATGTTGAAGTACAAAAAGAATTTGAGGTGATTAAGGATCTTCTCAAACCTAATGTAGCTTTTCAGAATAACGTTAAATATTTTTCTCTAACAGCTGAAGAAGAGAACGTACAGTTCAATAGTGAATCTGAATACTTTAACACTCAGCTAGAAAATGCTGTAAAGCACTATGAAGATCACCACGGCGCAATCAAGATCCCTGATCATGATTTGTTTATAACTGTGTTTCAAAAGAATGATCTTCAGTATATACGCCTCTACAATCATAAAGACAAAAATGCGCCGTTTATTGGGCATTCAGTTTCCCTAGATGCCAATATACATAAGGCTACTGGCTTTAATGATAGAGATGCGGTTAAAACGTCTGCGAATGCTTTGTTTAAGTTATCGACTTCACGCAACAGCATGACGTTTATGCCTCCAGCTAAGTTCACTTTTGAAAAATATTACGAGTCAGATCTCAACTTCTTCAAAGCTAAAGATAGTCAGCAAACTTTAATCAATAAAGTGTTTACGTCTTTACCAAACAAGATGTTCCAGTACATTTCTGATCATCCATCTAATTTCAACTCTAAATTAGATTTCATCAGCAATCTTAATTCTGCAACATACGAAAAGTTTGAGGATCTTAGCTACGATAAAAAACCGAATGAAGTCACTGAGCTTCTGAGCAACATCTCTCCAGCGTACACCTATGTTATCGCTCATGTAGATGGCCAGACAGCAATCATGCCTAAAAACTTAACCAAAGTTTTTGATGTTCAGGCATTTGAAGAAGTTCATCCGTTTGATTTGGTGAACTCTAAACTTCAGAAAAGTGATCTTAAAGAACTTTTTAGCAATGGTATCAATGGTGAACCTGATCCGTTCATTAATAAGCTCAAATTTAGTGTTGTATTAAACCGTGTAGGTAATCCAGAACTTGAGGATATTCAGCCTAGATTTATGTTAGAGCAGATCGCCGTGAATGAGGCGTTTGCAGAAAAATATAAAACCTTAACCGCTTTAAATGAAGTCAATGCCGTCATGCTTGAGCATGTCAAAGCATTACAAGATACGATTAAACAGGCTTATGCTGAGCATTTTGTAGGTTCCAACCCTAAAGTTCACCAATACAAGTTGCTAAACAAATCATCTCAACAAGATGAAACACCGCAATTGTTTATGGTTGATACGGACTATGAGCCTCAATTAACTGCCGTGCTTCTTCGTATACCGTCTCATGACTATCAGTATCAATTGATTACTGGTTTTGATGATGTAGACCAGTTTAGTCACGAAATCTTAAATGCTATCGAATCTAAGGTTAATTTCGGTACCACTTTAGAGCAATTAGCACTATCTAACTTGCCTGAAATTCAGATTAAACACAAAACTGACTTTGAGAATAAACAGTTAGCAAGTTTGCATTTCCAAACTTTGATTACGAATACGCTTGGTGCTCTATACGATCAAACCGCACACATAAAGCCGTATATCAAAACTGAAAATCACAAATTGTTTTTGGCCATCAAGCCATCGACCGACAATGAATATGCATCGGTTAAACTTTTTGGTGATAAGTCCGATATTCACGGTGATTACAAGTCTCTGTGCGTTTTTCCTGTTAAAAGTATGCGCTCAGTTGAAGATGTCTTACAACTTCAAAACCGTGTGTTTACTGACTTCACGTTTATCGATCAATTGGTACCAAAAGACAAATATGTGCCTGTTGATGTAAAGGTAGAGCCAAGTGACTCCCCTGCTATGTACTTAGGTGATGTAGGTGCCAAGTTTGGCGGTGCACATAAAGATCGCTACGGTGAATACATTTCATTGGAATATATTTCAGCGACATCAGCCGATCAAACAGCTACGGACTATCGAAAAGCAAAAATCGTTGCAAATAAAGAATTCCAAGCTTGGTACACCAATACGCCACTCGGTATTGATGACAAAATATTCGTAAAGGCAATGTATGACTACTGCCCAACTAAACCGTTATTCTCTAAAAATGCGTTGATGCTTGATAGCCAACGAGCGACAGAATTACGTGCGTATGTGGCTGTTGTTTCTAACATCAGAAATTTGATGGTAGATACTCAAGAAGAGTTGATTCATGCGGTAAGAAACAATAAAAGCTTATCTGCTGAAAGTCTTGGTATGACTGATCGCCAACGTAAAGACTATATCGGGCTTTATAGTAAAGGTACCAAGAACAACTACAAAAACTACTTCGAATTGCTTAGCAATTTGAATGAGTACTACATTATGCCAGAACATACAGGCGGTATCAGTGTTCAGCTTGAGAAAATCATCGAAAAAACGATTGATAAAGAACTCAGTGAGATTCTATCAACAGGTAAGATCTTTGATTTTTACGGTAAGTCGAAAGTCACTAAAGATGTGAGCGATGCGATCAGCAACATGCAACGTACTGGCTTATATTCAACTGTGCTTGAACCATACGTTCTGAAAAGTGCGATTGAAAGTGGTTTAGTTAAAGCTGAATCTGCACCTATTTATGTTAAAGATCCTGTTGCACCAGTTATAGAAGCAACGACTGAAGCTGTGAATACACCTAAAGCACCACGTTTGCCGTCATTTACCAGTGAAGTGAAAAAACTTGAAAATGGCTTTGTGACTGAAAAAGTCCAATCAAGTATTTACGGATTGTTAAATTACTCTCGTACTGGTCCTGATCATCGCCAAGGTGCCGATGTGGATTCATTCAAGCTTAAAGATGACTTTTCTATCCGTGGTGTTGAAGTAGGCAATAAAGTTAGTCCTGTGGCTCAACAGTTGGTTAATGCCGTGTATGACTCATTGGCTGACTTAAAACAACTCATGGGCTTTAAATCAAACAATGGTTTATTGAACTTGGGTGTTGCTTTGGCTTCACGCGGAATTAAAGGATCTGCAGCGCATTTTGAACTGTCTAAGAACGTGGTTAACTTAACTCGTGATAGCGGATCTGGAAGTTTGGCTCATGAGTATGGCCATGCGCTAGATGCACACTTGGGAATGTTGGAAAAAGCGGAAGTATATAAAAATCACGCTCAAATGAATCGTTCTGTACTTCAGGACTATTATGAAGACATCCCTAATTTTGAGATACCAGGTGCACGACACTTCTTATCAAATATGTTGGATGCTGGATACTCCCCTGTTACTGAGTCCGGTCGTGCTTTTGAAAAGGTACATCGTGCGATGATGAATGAGCCAGTTCAGCCAATGAAAAATTACGGTCAAGTACTTCATGAGAATGCTGAGACTGCAATCAAGGCGTACCACACTGTTGCTGATTCAATGCATGATGAAGTGATTAAGAATAAAGAGAATTATCCTAATTCTACGCGCAAAACCTTAAACAGCTTCTTTGACTGGCACCAAAAGCACTATGAAGATCTCATTCGCCGTCAGTTTGAGAAAATTGAAGAGTACTTGAAGAAGTATGAGCGTGAATATAAAGCTGATACAAACCTATCTTTCTTCAGTACAGTTCAAGACAAGGTGGATGTCATTGTCTCTAAAATTAACACTGACATTAATGCTATAAGCTTTAAGTCGTTTGAGCGCTATCAGCAAAAACTTAATGATATGCGCCAGCCAGAACATCATTTACCTACAACCGGTTTGGAAGAAAAAATTACAGGTGTTGCGAACGCAGCGAATGTGGATTTAAAAACACTATCGCAAAACCTATCTGAATACTTGATAGAGTCATCTAAATACAAGTTCTATAACCTGGTAGAGAAGTACATGCCTGAGGGAGTTAAAAATCCTCATACTCAAATGCAAAACTTCTTTGATAAGTCGCAAGACGTTGAAGTTAACGTAGGTGATATTCGTTTTAGTGACAATCTATCGCGTTATAAAAAGGACTGTTTAAATATCGACAGTGCTGAAAATCGTGCAACGCCGTATTACGCGACCAGTACCGAAATGTTTGCTCGTTATTTTGAGACTTATTTGTACTCTAAAGTTTCAAATGAAAATGAAATGAAAAACTCATTTTTAATTGACGGCTACCCTACCGTACAACCTAAAGGTTTAGAGTTTGAGATCTGCAGAAACTTGACTGAACAATTAGTCGAAACTTGTGTGAATGAAATATTTGATCAAGATCTGCAAAACGAAAATACCCAAAAAATTATTGCTGAAGTTTCGATTGAAAAAGAAAATGAAGCTGACCAATTAAGACTTGAGATGTGAGATAACTAAATGCAATACGAAAATATTCATGAAGCAAAAACGCCACTTAAAAGCATGATTACTCGTAGTCATGCCTATATTCGCCTGTTGGTAGAAAAAAGTATGGCTGATGGTATTAAGTTTAAATATCACAACGGTAGACGTTTAACTCAAATTGATGATCCTGAGCGTGTTGTTTCTCAAATCTTCCCTTATTTTTTCCGTTTAGTTTTCTTGGAAATATCAACTTATTACGGTCAAACATTTGATGGTCTTAAGTTTCATTCTAAGAAACGTGCAACAGGAACATTGCAATTAGAGGTCAGTATTCTTGAAGACAAAATACCGAACCAATTAGAGTTTTTCACCTTTATTAGTTACGTTTTTAACTATGGGTTTTTAAAAAATCAATTCCATGAAGACTTAACCCTTTTAACCAAAGCAACAAAGTTTGCCAGTTAAAAGTTAGATCCATTTTAAATCTTAGATTTAGGTATATACTAAAAATAATTTTTAAATATTTAAACTTTCAATGTGGCTTTATAATCAAATAAATCCATATTGATTTAGAAACAAGTTAGATATTTCTGAATTAAAAGTGTGGCGAAAGTATCAGTTTTATAAGTCAAACAGTCTGCAGTCTTTTAAGTAACTGTTGTAACGAAATAGTCATAACTGAGTCGCTGTACATTTGATGTGTATGCCCTTTTATTAATCCCATTGGAGATGATCGAATGCAAAAACCATTGCATGAAAATCTTGAAAACTTTCTGCCTTACTTGAAAAGTGAACTCGCTGCCAAAGGTATTTTAAGTGCGTCACTCAAAACCATCTTTTTGAACTACATTGATCAGATCACAAAAGAGAATAGATTCGTCAGCCATACCAATACGACCGATCGACAAATTGTATATATAGAACGTGGCGATGATGCATTGATGTTGCGCTTTAAATATTTTGTTGAAAATAATGAGTACTTAGAAGTTGAGTTAATCATCACGGATACTCATGTAAAGTTGGTTTATGCTGAATCACCAGAATTACACTTGCTTTATGATGATGAAACACCAATTTGCTTAGATGCTGGCCAGTTAATCAAGTGTACCAATGACTATGGAACATCACTTGCTACTTTAATTAGCGCCCTATTCCAATGTTTACTCAGTGATGATCCACAAAAAAATATCCAAGACGTACTTAATCAAACTAATCTTTTTGACAAAGTTTCAGATGAAAATGCCGAATTAAACAAGGGTTCACATGATTTCGATAACCGACAAAATCAAGCAAATATCTGGGTTTTCTGATTCAGATTCAGAAGTTGTTAAGGATAGTGTTTTATCCTTATCTACTGCTTTGTGGATCATGAATATACTCATGTCTACAAATTTTGTTATTGGTTTAACCAAGAGAGATCAGAAGCTTTTTGATAATGCCAAAGAAACACTGATTACTGAAATGAAGCGGTTAAATTACAATCTTAGCGATTATAAAGTACTCCCTGTTTCAAAAAAGAATGAACCGCTTTTGCTTCAAATTAAACTTGAACAAAAATCAGATCGGATCATAGATTTAGTCAATGCCAATTTAAAGGATTTATCCAAAGACGAGTCCATGGTTATTGAAGTTCTTTATGCAAATTTAATGAATAGTAATAGTGGTGTTTGCATCACTATAAGCGATATTCATGATAAAACAGCGCTTCAAGTCAGTGAGATTCTTACTGACATTTCAAAAGAATTAAAGGTATCTACTTTATCCGATGTTCTTGATATTTATGCACGACCAATTGAACATAATAATGCCAAGGTGAGCTTTACCCTGGTGAACCCATGGGCATTATCAACCGATAGAAAAAAGACTCTTTGCATTGCTGCACCCATATTCAATGAATACAACAGTCCATTTAAATTAATTGCACTTCTTCAAAATATCATTTATCTAATTAATCAGAAGTGTACTAAAGAGACGGACCTTCTATTCGATTCCATTAACCTACCAAAATTTCAAAATAGACTTTTTGGCCAAAGCTTTTTTTATATTAATTAGGACTAACCATGAAAAACCAAACACGCCCATTTACTGTAGTGTTGTTGGCTCCTATTGCAGAACAACCTATTCATGCTTTAGTTGCGCCATCAGGTGATTCAATTCTGTTATCACAAGATACGAAAGTCTCTACTCTCGCAAATTGTCCAGATATGATCGAATCTGAGTTCGGTACATATGATGAATTTCTTATCGAACATCGCGATCAATTTATGCTGTTTAACCAAGTCGCATCTGATTTAGATCCTGATCTAATTTTTCCTAAAGTGCATTCAGACCTACTTGAAGATAGCTTATGTATTATTCGTTCTATTTTCGCTTTTGAACGTTTCAAATTAGAAGAAGAACAAAAGAATGCTACTCGTAAAGAGCCTAAAGAAATTAATCAAGAATATTTAATGAAACGTGCGATAGACCAGGCAATGACTTTAGAGCAAGATGTTTCTGACCTTTCATCAAATGTAGAGCGCTTACAAAGCCCCATGTCTTAAACTCCATTAAATATATTTAAAATTAACTTTAAACCCTCTCTTAAAACTTATATGCTTATTAGTAATAGTTTAAGGGTGTGGTTTAAAGTATTTTTAGATGGATACAAATTTAGTTTTTTTCGATGACTTTAACGCTACTTCTAACACCTCTTCTGGTGAAAATCACCGTTCTTTAAATAACGTACTATTCTTCTTTCTCAACTATCATAAAGGTACGTTTTTAGCTGATACGATATTTTTTGATACCCACTATCAAACAATTGACAACCGTAATATTGTCGGGGTTTTGCCTGTTCTTTTTAGTATCTGCCAGATTGACCGTTCAGAAGGTCACACCGGGCAAATAGTCGATATTCAACAGGATCTAAATAACGTAGATGAAGATGATTATGAACCTGTAATTGATATAGATGATACGCAAACATTTAACTTGTTCTACCACTTCCTTAAACCATCCAATGATGCACCTGTAAAACCACACCTTAATAAACTAAAAGTATTACCAGACAACTTAATCGATTCGATTAAACACCATGAGCTTTTAAATTACATTCTTGCTCTCATTGAGAATAAGATCTGGACCGATTCTGATGTATTTAAGTATGAGTACAAAAATAGGTTTTTGTTTTGCGTTTTTATCTATTTGTCCAAGACCGTAGATCTAAGTTTTAATAGCTCTCACGCTTCTTTCACGAGCTGGCTTGAACTGCGTAACCTATCTTGGTTTGGTGCTAATGAAGTTGATACCAGTAACTTTGCAACATTAGAGCTTTATATACATGCCCTATCCTACACGCTTAAACTGGCAAACCATATTGTAAAAGCAATCATCAATAATAATGTGACGCCGTTTAAAGTTGCACCGCAAGAAGAATTGTTTTACTTTTTTGCTGAACGTACAGACGCACGTTCTCCTAATGAAGAGACTACACCGCCGTATACGCCAGCGGAAGATGATGAAACTTTTTCCACTGAACTTTCTAGTGCTCCAGTACCAGCACCGTCAAATAAGGAAACACCAAAAGTAACCGATGCTTATTTATTGGTTGGTGCGGATCTTGAGGATTCTGAGTCCACAACATCAGAAAAGAATGTGATTACTCAAGACTTCAACTACCAAGCACGTTTAAATGAATTATATGAGCTGTCAAAATTCATCAAAGATGAAATTATAGATGCTCCAATCATTTCTATTAATCAAGCGTGGAATATAGTGCAAGATAAATGGAAGTTTTATCTCGATACTTTTTCAAGTAGCTACTTCAATATGAATGATTTTGAGAAGACGGCTATTCTTAAACAATTGAAATCACTCAAAGCCAGTATTTTTATGAACTGGTTTGATATTAAGTCGGGTGCTGGCCAGCAAGTATTTATTGATCTAGTGTCATACGACACGTTTAAGATTGAGTTTCTTTCTTCTGAAGCTAAGATGATCCAAACTTACATGAAGAACCGTATTAAAAATCAGATGTATTTTGAAACTACGGCGCCACAACCAAAGTTTTTGAGAAATCTAAACAACTTATTTAATGAACGTGTCGATACGCAAAAAATTAAAGACATAGAAAACACTGAACTTTTGTTGAAGGTGAATGGCATTCTTGACGGTGTTACCAAAGATCTCATTGACAATATCAATCTGCATTTATCAAATGACATTTATCTTGTGAACTACTTTTCTAATGTAGATAAGGAACTGGAACCGCCCAAATATCACTTATTAGATATTTTGCTTCGTACTTCAGTGCTTAACCTTATCTATGTTTGTCCTACAGCATCACTCAATGCAACCAAGGATCTTCTAAATGCAATCACTGATCCTGAAATTGAGGTTTCAGCTTTTGACACATTCGACCGCAAACAATATCAAAATCAAATTGTAAAAGAACTCGCATGTTCATTCCGTCAGCGCATAGATCCATCTGAACTTTTGAAGCTAGATATTACGTAGAGTAAGCGTCCGCTGAACCCCATGCCTATTTTTTAATTCGGTTCAGGTTTCCAGCGGTGTGGTAGCAATTCTTCAATCTGAGTCACTTTATGTGTCGGCAACCTTTTCAGCACATCACTTAAATAGGCATAGGGATCCAGCCCATTCAGCTTTGCTGACTGGATTAATGTCATAATATTGGCTGCTCGCTGACCGCTGCGCAGCGAACCTGCAAATAACCAGTTCTTACGTCCCAACGCCCAGGGGCGCATCTGGTTTTCCACCCAGTTATTGCAAATCGGTAGATTGCCATCATCCAGATAGCGGCTTAAGGCTGGCCAACGCTTCAGAGTGTAATTGATCGCCTTGGCGGTTGGAGAACTCGATGGCACAGTCAGTTGATGTTGGTTGAGCCATTCATACAGTTGTTGCATCACCGGTTGACTATGCTGTTGTCGGTATTCGCGGCGCTGTTCTGCTGTACCATCGGTCTTTTTCCTGAGTTCTGCTTCTATGGCATACAGTTTCTGAATCAGCACTAATGCCTGTTCAGCGACCTGACTTTTTTTGGTCACATGCAGTTCATGGAATTTACGACGCGCATGCGCCATGCAGCCCACCTGTCATTTCCAATGAACTATGCGACATTACAAAGAACTGTGCGACAAAATTAAAAAAGTTAATAACACCTAAAAGAAGAGTAAATTGCTTCAAAATAGTCAAATGTATTCCTAACTTTTAAAAAACTTCAGCCATATCTTTTGTATTTATATTTTTCATTAAATTTATTTTCTACTACGATTCCTCTATTACATGTTCTTGGGAAAGTTTGTTCAGATGCTGAACCATGAAGAAATACTGCCCATGTAAAGTGCGGGTAACTAAACTAGTTATTGGCTTACGCATAGTTGGATCTATTAACTTACGCAATTCATTACTATCATAAGTGCGTGTCTTAAGTAGGCCATCTGGCAGAATATTATTACTATTTAAGTTCTTAACCAATAAGCCTACATTTTTTTCATCACCATATACAGAAAGGCTAATTCCGTAATCTTCTCGTGCAGTCATTACAAACACACCAGATATATGTTTATATTCGTCCGATTGAAATCTATCTGTTGATACAGGGCTGCCATTATCTTTAAATACATCAGTTCTTGTATTCCATTTAAGTTGATAAGGCTCAGTTGGGGATTCTGGAGGCTGCCAATAAGGCCTGTCTAAACCTAATAAAGCTTCTATAACAAGTGGTAAACCACTTGACCCTTTTTGTACCTCTTCAGTTACCCCAACCATATAGACATCTAGTGGATAAAACAATGAGTCATTTACAACAATTACAACTGGCTCATCTTCAGGAATAATTTTCTTCTCAATATAACCTTTTATAATATTAGCCTTAGTTTCTATAACCCCTGTCATTTTCAACAATGCTAAAGAATTCTCTCGACAATTAGTTTCATGTTTTGGAAATAACCGTCCTTGCACATCTTCCAAGATTTGCACCATTTCATCATTTGGATTCGGAGTAACAACTTCAAACCAAACTGTTTTCCCGTTTTTTGTAGCTTTGAAATCAGGTCCGAAATCTTTACTACTCAATTCAAATCCATCTCTTAAAAGACGGTCAGCAACAATTAATTCACCCAATCTTTGATGATATTGTTGTTCTAATAAAATAGCCGTGTCGAATTGGGTATCATTAAGTTCATAACCATAAAAGCGTTCTGTTAATGCTTCAAGACTTTTAAGTGCTAATTCAATTAACTCTTCACAGCCAGGATAACGCCCAAGTAAAATTTTCTTCCACTTTTCCAACAGAATATCTAGAATCTTACATTTCGCATCTTCAGTCATTATCTCGCCTCAAACAATCAAAATTAACTTACCCAAAAAACCCAATCGCCCTTAAACCTGATTTTTATAAGAATAAATCACTTTAACATTCCCAAAAAATGATCAAAGATTTAATAAAGTGGCCTTTTCTAAATACTCAAAAGTTAAGCTACCTCTCACAAGAACACTGATCATTTTCTATCTTTGCCATAATATTCTCATGCTCAAATTTTGATATAAGATTTCAAGTAAATTTAAAAAAATCAAATAAAATGTAAAATCAAAAACACTATATATTGTGCCTGAATAAAAAACTACTACTACATAAAGCAAGATTAGATAAAAATGAAACATTTTAGGAATAATTTGAAGAAAAATTTGCATATGCTTTTTTGTTCAGTTATTATTCGATTAACTTGATCTGTAAGTCAATGATCTTGGAGGTGAATATGACTCATTTCAATCCTGACATGCTTAGTATTGCACGAAACTTTCGTGGTCTTAGTCAAACTGAACTAATTGCTGTAATGGGACAGTCTATTACCCAGGCTTCATTATCTAAAATTGAAAGTGGGGACTTAAAACCCTCCGATGAAGTTATCCAAAATCTATCCAATGCCCTACATTTCCCTATACGATTTTTCGAACATATTGAAAAGCTAAATGCACTACCAATTAGTTTGCATGCATATAGAAAAAAAAGCTCTACCACAGCTAAAGCATTGAGCCGCATGAATGCTGAAATGATGTTAAAAATGGGCCATGTACAAACATTAGAATTGTTCACAAATGTGCCAAAAAGAAAAAATTCCTTACCAACTTTTAAAATTGGCCTAGATGTAAACACTCCTCAAGAAGCGGCTAAAAAGCTTAGATCATTGTGGGCGTTAGGAAATGAACCTCTTGAAAACCTAACTGCCACTGTGGAAGATGCAGGGGTTTTAGTCTTTTTATGCGACTTTAAAGATAACAATGTTGATGGCGTATCCTTAAAAATTCATGGTGTGTCTCCATGCGTATTTCTAAATGCAAACCAGCCAAATGACAGAATACGCTTCACATTAGCACATGAGCTTGGGCATTTGGTCCTCCATGAAGAGCCATCTGAGTTCATGGAAAAAGAAGCAAATGACTTTGCTGCCGAATTCTTAATGCCAGAAGAAAAAATTATTGACCAATTAGGTTCAACCAATTTAGCTCATTATCTAAGACTTAAAAAGGAATGGAAAACCTCAATGGCGGCCTTAATCTATAGGGCGTCAGAGTTAGGAACTATAACTTCAAGTCAAAGTGCCAATTTATGGCGGCAAATGGCTATGCGTGGTTATCGTAAAGTTGAACCAAATGAATTGGATCGAGAAGCGACATATAGAGTAGCTTCAATGCTCTTTGACTACGCAATAGACGCAAAAAAAACATCAACATCTGTCATTAGTGAGTTATCTCAATTATTTGACTTATATGAAGATGACTTTAAAAAACTATATTATTTTGACCTAGATTCAATGGAGACCATCGAGATGGTTTCATAAATTAAAAAGCCGACTCTATTGGGTAGAGTCGGCTTGATAGATTTTCACACAGGAAAGGCATATGGCTCTAAGCCCTACGCATACCTCATGTTAGATCTGGCTGTCAGAACCCCATTCTAACATTTAGGCCCGTAAATCTCAAGATTTACCCGCTTATTTTGGTATGCGTCCTGAAAAACGAGCCGCCAAAATAGGAGGGCTAACAATGCCTACCGAAAATCAAGACTTCGTGTTTTGTAAATCTTATCGCCATAAATCTGGAAAAATTATTGTCCATCCAACTGGATATTTTAAATTTCCTAGAACTCGGCCATTGAAAGAAGAAAAGGATGCTATCCGTAATAAAAAATCGGATGATCCTGATAACTCAAACTCAATATCGTAAACGAGGTTAAATAACCTACTGCTGTGCAACAAAGTTCACAGCAGTAGGTTACTTAATTTTTCTGATCGCACTTAATTTTATGCCCCATTTTAGTACATGGGCTCAGAGAGAATTATGACAACTCAACAGCAGTTTCTTGACCTACTTTCCGATATTGAACCATCTACAACAACGGTTAATGATTGTTCAAGCGCACATAATACGCTTCGTGATGCTTTAAAAGTGCATAATGAATTCAGCAAAGTACATGTGCATACGTTCTTATCAGGTTCTTATAAAAGAAATACGGCAGTACGTCCGACCACCATAGGCGGGATTACACAAAGACCAGATGTAGATATTATTGCTCGCACCAACCATACAATTAACGATGATCCCCAAATTGTCTTAGATGCAGTCCATACAGCATTAAAGGATATTGGATATACCGATCTTACCGTTAACCGTCGTTCAGTAAATGTTAAGTTGAAAAAAGTTGATATGGATGTTGTCCCTATCATTTCAGATGGATATGGTGGCTATCTGATTCCAGACATTCATCTTGAAGAATGGCTAGTTACCAACCCTCCAGCCCATACCGAGTGGACTGTTGAGGTGAATAAAAATGCAAATGGTCGATTTAAGCCTCTTGTGAAGCTATTTAAATGGTGGCGTCGTGAGAACTTATCTGATTTAAAACGACCAAAAGGATTCATTTTAGAATGCCTGGTTGCCAAGCATATGAATTACTACGAATCCAACTATGAAAAGTTGTTTGTTTATCTTTTAGAAACAATCAGGGATTCTTATGGGATTTATGCGTCACTAGGCATAATTCCACATTTAGAAGATCCTGGTGTTGCAGGCAATAATGTTTTTTCTGCGGTCACAGCAGATGAGTTCAAAACCTTTTATGAAAAGGTAAAAGAACAAGCTGCTATTGCACGAAATGCCTTAAATGAAACAGATGATGATAAAGCATTAGCTCTATGGCGGCAGGTCTTGGGTAATCGTTTTCCTCGTTCGGCATCACACAAAAGTGCAAATTCTGCTGATATGGCCAGCTCTTTAATCCGTTCAGCTTTAGGTGCAGGATTAACATTTCCATCAACCCCTGTTTATCCAAATAAACCAGGAGGCTTTGCGTAATGGAACTGCTAAAAACACCATTAGAACGCTTGATTCAAGAACGGCAGTTATTGACCGATCTTGAAAATGAGGAAAACAGTTTTAAGATTCAGGAGTGGAACTCAACAGACACTAATGAACTGCATTTAAACTTCTCTCTCAAGATAGGAACTATAGATTTTAATGGTGTTTTAGTATATCCAGAGCTTTTCCCAGAGCTACCAGCATATATACGCCCACAAAACTCTGGTGAAAGATGGAGTATCTTGCACCAGTACGGTGGCTCAGGAGTGCTGTGTCTAGAATACGGTCCAGATAATTGGAATACCAATATCAGTGGAGTGGAACTAATTAGAAGTGCCCAGATTCTTTTATTAACAGACGCAATGACTGTATTGGAGATGGATGTAGAACCTGTGCCCTCTAGGCATTCTGAAACAATAGGTCAAAAATTAAGAGGTATTTCAGAAAGGTTCATTGAAACACCAATGTTACGTCACATACTCTTAAATAGTGACCCTGAAAAAATGGACTTTAAGGTTGCCATCTCAAGCTTTCGGGACAAGACTGTTATTGTTCCAACAAATATTCAGAACAAACCTCTACCTGACATCGTCCCATCATTTTCTAATGAAAGATTTGAATTGTCTGGATGGGCAATAAGAGTTGATTCTGTTCATTTATTAAAGGAATCTGTAAATGATCGACTTTCGTTAGAATCCTTTTTAGGCAATTTATGGCCTACTCAGGAGGAATTCACAAGTTCCATAAAGCCTCTATTGTTATATGACTTAAAAGGTAACTTGGAACTATTCTTAATTAATAATACAGCACCACTTTTCGTAAGTTATCCAGCTATTAATCTACATGATGATCAGAATCAAAGATTGCCAGCACAATTTAGCAATATCAATGATGCAAAGATAGTAATTATTGGTCTTGGATCGTTAGGAAGTAAAATTGCAATTTCACTGGCACGGTCTGGCTGTAAAAACTTTCTACTTATTGATGATGATATTCTGGCACCCCAGAATCTTGTCCGTAATGAACTCAACTGGTTAGATGTTGGCTTTGCTAAAACCCATGCTGTTGAAAGAGCATTAAAACGAACTGCATTAGACATGCAGGTTGAAACGTATGAAATGCAAATTGGTGGACAGGAAAATCCTCATTTAAATTCCAATATTGCTAATGCCATTAGTACATGTAATCTGATTATTGATGCCACAGCAAGCTCACATACATTTCTAACCTTAGCTGCGATTGCTAAAAGAAAACATATACCAATGGTATGGGGTGAAATCTTTGGTGGCGGTGGTGGAGCAATGATGGCCCGTAGTCGCCCAACGTTAGATGCCTCACCTTTAGAGCTTCGCAATCATATTTATGGTGTCTTACAAACGTTGGAACCAATCCCAGAAGGCAAAGTTAATAATTACGGCTTTCAAACACAAAACCAAACATATATTGCATCAGATGCAGATGTAACGGCTCTTGCAGCGTCTATGACTCAGTTCATATTAGATACTTTATGTACAATTGATGAGCAATCCTCTTATCCATATTCAGCATATTTAATAGGGTTCCGTAAATATTGGATATTTCAATGTCCTTTTGATACCCATCCTATCGATTGTTCAGGTGCGTTAGTAACAGAATCTCCTACGGATAAACAGATATCTGAAAGTGAAAATGGCAATTCTATTGAAGAACCTGAACCGATGAAAGGTTAATACTAATGCTGAAAATATCCATTCCTACTGATATACAAATTTTACTGATAAAAGCCCTGTTGAAGTCTGGAACCCACGAATGTGGCGGTGTTTTAATGGGTGAGCATATAGGTACAAACCATTTTAGAGTTAGCTCATTAACTGTTCAAAAGAGTGGAACGATAGCATCCTTTGTACGTGGAATTACGGATGCTATTAAAGCAATTCGCCTTTTTCATAAATCAACAAACAATAATTATCAAAAATTTAACTATTTAGGTGAATGGCATAGCCATCCTCTCTTTAGTGTACAACCCAGCAGTAAAGACCATCACACCATGAGGGAATTGGTGTCCGACCCAAAAGTGGGTGCAAATTTCGTAGTCTTACTGATTTTTCATTTAAAAAACAATCATCTTGAGGGCAGTGCCCACACCTACCTACCAGATGGTTCCTGTTACCCATCCACCCTAAATTTAGAGAGATAATAATGAGTGCAAGTCTGTTAGAAAAACAATCAACTGGTGGTGCAATTGCACGAGTAGGGTTTGAGTATCAGGATGCTTTTGTATTAAAGAACTTGCCTCTCTGGCTATCTGAAAGTGCTTTTAGCCACATTGTGAGTGAATCAATAGGTGATGTCGAGGTTTGCTACTTCTCTTCAGAAAACGAGTTACAGCGTGTCATGTATGAAGCCAAAAATCATCCGCTGACTTCTACAGATTTTTGGAAAGAAATTAAGCGCTTCAAGGAGGCTTTTGATATTCCATCAGGTGAATATACTCGCTTTGGTTTAGTATGCCCACTCTATACCTCTACACTTCACCCATTTCTTGCCCAAATTGAGAGAATTAGAGGTGTTGGTTCTTCATACAGTGCAGATTCTGTGATTTTACAAAAAAGTCGTCAGGATATTATTCAGTGGTGTAGCGATAAAGGATTCGAAACCTCACTTGCTGAGTTCGCACTTGATCATGTTGATTTCCTGTCTTTCAATGCTGAAGATAGTGACTCTGTATTTATAGGTGAAATTGAAGAGAAATTATCCAATATTGAACTCACTACACGTAAAGCCAAACAGTTAAGAGATCAGTTTAAAAACCTGATTTCTCGTTCTTCTTTTGGTCCAATATATCGCAAAGACTTTGAAAATTTTATTTGCCATGCTCTTGAAGAAGATAGAAGCCAGTGGCTATTAGATCCTATTAAAATTAATCTTTCAGCATCATCCAGTCAGTATCAAGACTTAAACTTAGATATTAGTGATTTCAATGGTCCTGATCGTGCTCAAAAAACCTCCAGCGACTGGAACAACCTAATCAAAAAAGCAGTATCGATTGGGGATTTCATTCATAGCAGTGGTGACCGTAGAACCCTCCTTATAGATGGCAAACAAAGAATGTCCACCGCATGTATGCTTGGCTATGTTTTTAGTGCCACACGTAATTTCCTACTTGAAATAGAACATAATGGCCTCGCATATCGCACTGATGACCATAAGCAAAAAGAGGGACAATTTTTTACTAAAATCGACGCTGTTGAACGACAGGGTGAAACTGAAGCCATAGTCACTATCGGATTTCCTACAGCTATAGGTAACGACATTGACTCTACGATTAATGAAGTAAAGAACTTGCCTAGATTGAATTTAGAAAGCTCCCATGCCATTGATAATATGGAGACTCTAAATCTTGCTGTGAGAGAGGCAAAATCTGCTTTAGTTTCATTTAAATCCGAAAATAAGTTATCTAAATTACACCTCTTTATTAAAGCACCCTCAGTTTTTGCAATGGTCTTGGGACATCGCTTGAATGGTATTTGCGATATCCAGCTTTACGATTGGGTAGATGGACAATATATCCCTACAGCCGAACTGAACTTATAAGAAGAATTGACTAGTCGATAATATTACCAATAGAGAGGTTGATCATGAACAATCATTCTAATGAAGAAAATACTGATAACTCTTCAGATAAAAAAAAATCACCCGCATTCAAAGTTCTTGAATCCAATGCTGAAAAGTTCTTAATGGTGTGGTGGTATGGGGCGTTAGCAAAAGCTGAACGTAGAAATACCCAACCTAAAGTTCATGTTGCTTTTAGGGAACTTCTGGAAGATTACACACCCACAGATAATTTTATTTTTATTGATGCCAATATGACAGATTTGGTGTCTTGGCCCATTGGCACAGTTTGGCATCATGAACGATTGGTTGATTATCTTCCCTTAGAAATACGGGAGTTTGATATTGACCATACGGATTTTAAACATACCTATATTCAAACATATAAGCGAGACGAAAAGACAGGGAAAATAGATCATTTCTTCTCAGATAGGAATAAATTTTATATTAACCCAGGCCAACGTGAGAATTGTATTTCTTTTTCTTTAAAGGATCAGGAATATAAGGAGCTTCTCGTACCTTGTTTTGAGTTTCTGGTAAGAGGATATGGTCTCTCTACAGAACTTCCTAGAATTCTGACAACATATGATGAGGCCGAAAGACATGAACGGCTCTACACACCTCATCCAGAAGAAGAAAATACCTGGACGATCCTTATTGGTGATAGCCTCACATCAGATGATCATGTATTTATTGCCTACTATAAATACAGCGAATATACCCAGGATGCCGTAAGGATATTATTTAGCAGTATTGCAAAACATGATGATTTTACTCAAAGAAACCATATATACCCTAAAGTAATGCCATGGCATGAGGAAACGAGAAAAATTAGGGTTTCAGGTTTTTGTATTCCTGACACCAATGCTTTTTTAGCCTTGACAGTTCTTGGAATAGAACTACCTGATCAAACACTTATCAGACGTGTTCCAAAGGTAATTCACCGCATTAAGAAACCTGTAGATGTCAACTCACCTAATCCTCCTCAGTTGCAACTAGGTCCTGGTCAGATTAACGTATCTGAAGATCAAGGAGGGCGCAAACCATTATTACAATCGGTTATTTTAGGTCATGAATTTACATGGTTAGGTTCAGGCCCTATCGGGGAAAAAAGTAAAACAAAGTATGAAAGAACCATCACCCAGCCACAGAGAAAGAAAAATACTAAAGAAACCAATACAGTTGGTACAGGAGAACCTGATAGCTCTAAGGAAGTTCTAAATGTCCAAATTAACCCGACCACTAATGGAGATACAGAGTTTGAAGCTCCAGATCATGGAAGAATCATGGGCCTATGGAATGCATGTTTAAAGGCACGTTTGTTAAATCCCAGTATTGTCAATGCAGTCCACTATTATACTTTTGAGGAAGAGTTTGATTACAACGATAAACCCACTCTCATGGCCTTTTTCGTTAATTCAGAAACATTAAATAATAAAGATATTACAGATGGAGAAAAACAAGCTTATAAAAATTGGTGTTATGCAAACTCAAATAAAACAGCACTTCGTGGAGCATTGATCATCCGATTATCTCTTGTAAATTGCCCTCCAGTTTATCTTTTCGATATACAACCAGCGACTTACGTTTCCACTGTAGATGGGGATAGTGTTCTCAAGGAGCGTGGGCATGCTGGTCTAATATTTAGGTCAAGAACCGTAGAACAATTTGAGCAGTATATTTCTGGGCTCATGGAGAACCTGCCTTCGTCAGAGGGTTCTTATACGACAACTCTCCTAGGTTCCAATTTGGTTACTCAATTATTTGTTTTTAGACATTCAAAATCTGCTGGCTTGTCAGAGGGTGAATCAACGTTATTGAATGCTCTAAGAAAAATTGGAATTACGAATATCAAGTTAAAGGAGGAAAAGGAGGAAAAGGAGGAAAAATAATTTTCGAATCTTACAATTGTGACCATCTTCTTTTAGCCTAGTCCATAATTCTTTCCTATGGGTAATTTTTTACATATCAAATTGAATTATATATAGTTTAATGGCACTTTTAAGTGCCATTAAACTTGGGTACCACTTGTGTGACTAGATAAGCACCTATATTAGGAATATTTAACCTTTTTAAACTCAGTGTTCTGAATCCTTTGGTATATTTTCAATAATGCAATGATGAATATCATCGTGATTGTTGAGTGATGTTTCAGCCTGAATAGTGACATGCTCAATACCTAGATTTTGTATGACATTCTCCAGATCATGTAAGAGTATCTGCACTTCCTGCATACTCATTTCTTCACTCACAACAATATGGCAGGATAAAATATAACGTTTACTTGTCAGACTCCATATATGTAAATCATGTACACCCTGAATTCGCTGGCCTTGAAGAATGGTTTCTTTGATTTCTGCCAAGTCAAATTTTTCTGGTGTACCCTGCATTAAAACATGCGAAGCCTTTACTACAACTGAATATCCACTGCGAAGAACAAGTATTGCAACTAGAACACTGGCTAAAGTATCTGCCCAGGCCCATCCAAAGAAGTAGATACATAGCGCAGCAGCAATTGCGCCAATAGAACCTAACAAATCACTGAGTACATGCAGGTAAGCACCTCGCATATTCAAGTCGTGTTCGGTATCACTACCTTTAAAAATCATTACTGCAACAATGATATTAATCAGCAATCCAATACTAGCAACGATCAACATCCCTTGTACTTCAATATGTTGTGGTTGCTGAAACCGTAGAATTGCCTCAATAAAGATATACAGTGCGATACCAACCAGTGTAATACCATTCAATGCAGCAGCCAGTATTTCAAAGCGTTGATAGCCGTATGTTTTATTTTTGGTAATCTGTTTTTGACCGATGAAGACTGCTGCAAGTGCAATACCAAGTGCAACAGAGTCACTCAGCATGTGACCGGCATCTGAAATCAAGGCCAAACTATTGGTAATAAAACCACCTATAAATTCCACTACCATAAAAATGGTAATCAGTAAAAAGCTTATGGTCAGAATTTTTTTATTACTTGGGATATGGCTGTGGTCATGATCGTGGTCGTGATCATGACCACCATGACCATGATGGTGTCCTGAGTGATCATGGTTGTGCTTATGGGTGTTACCATGACTATGCTTATGCCCAGAATGATCATGGTTATGATCATGTTCAGAGTGGTTATGTTTGTGATCTTGTGTATGGTTGTGCGAAGACATTTTATAGCACTCCTGATTATGGCTCTAACTGACTACGCAATGGATGATTGTTGTAGTAATCACCGATGTATATAATCTTATTATTTTTAACCTCAAAAAATGAAGCACCTTTAAAAGTGATTACTTTTGCGTCTTTTTTACCAGACTGGTCTTTTTTATTGAGGGTTCCCTGAAGCTGCCATTCGACAGCAACCTTATCACCAACAATGAGTGGCGGGGATGTAAGCGTCATCTTCCGATCAGGAATGACTGTTAATAAAAACTTGGGTACCTCAATTACAGATGCTGTACCTTTACGGTTTTCTTCATTACTTGTATTGAAATACTCAACATTCGTGTCAAGAACTTTAGTCAGGTCATCTGGCTGCGTACCATTCCAGATATTAAGATAGCTCTCCACGGTTTCCAAAGCTGTATTGATCGGTGCTTTTGCATGCGAAATTGAAGCTAATCCTAACGTCATAAGAATGAGTAAGAATGTCATGAAAAAAGGCTTTGATTTTTTCCCTTGACCATCAACATCTTGCTTCAATTGATTGATATAAATAGTGTTCATCATATTCACCTTAGACTTGAATAAGTTCATCCACAATCCGTTCGGCGTCTTCCCTGGTATTGACGATTTCATAAGGAATGCCAAATGCCTTTACAGCCATTTCCGTCATCTTTCTGATGGCAACTCTTTTTTCCTGATCAGGTTCAATGCAGATAATTGCCTTACATAACTGATTAAGTTCATCTTTATGGTTTTTAAGCCAAAGACCACGTTGTTTAAAGTCTTCAGGTGTTTCTTGCATTGATAATTGATCATAAACAATCACAAACGGACTGCTCATTTCCAAGAATTCCTGCATTTCCAACTGCCATTGAGGTGAATAACCTGGAACTGCCTGATCTTGCTTAAACTCAACAAATGGGAAGTTTTCTATATCATGGATAATAAATTTCATTTATATGACCTCATATTCTGTTTCATCTTGTCAGGAATTCATCTCTTTCCATCAAAAGATGAATTCCATCGATGTGCTATTTCAAAGATTTACGTTCAATCTGTACGGTATGTTCATTCCAGCCTCCACCTAATGCCTTGTAGAGGTTGACCTGATTATTCAGGCGTTCCAGGCGGGTCTGTATAAGTGCCTGCTGAGATGCATACAGAGTTCGTTGTGAGTCGAGGACTGCGAGATAATTATCTTCACCAGCATCAAAACGTAAGGTTGCCAACTTATGGGCATCCTGGCTGGCCGCAATCATTTGCTGCTGCGATTTGATCTGTTCATCTAGTGTGGACTTGCCAGCCAGCCCATCAGCAACTTCACGAAAAGCTGTTTGAATAGATTTGTCATAGTTGATGACTTCAATCTGCTTCATGATGTGTGAGCGATCCAGATTTGCCTGATTTAAACCTGCATTAAATATGGGCAAGTTAATCTTGGGCATAAAACTCCATGCACCTGTACCTGCATTAAATAGATTATCCAGACTGGAACTTGCCGTACCCGCCGAACCCGTTAGGGTAATGGATGGAAAAAATGCTGCACGGGCTGCTCCAATGTTTGCATTCGCAGCCTGAAGCTTATGTTCTGCGGCACGAATGTCTGGACGACGTTGAAGTAGATCCGATGGCAAACCAACTGGTATATCCTGCATAACAACCTGATCAGGAATTTTGGGGGACTGGTCCAATTGGGCCGCCAATTCCTGTGTTAATGGTGAACCCAGAAGTAACACCAGAGCATTACGATCCTGTGCAGTAATACGCAAGAATTTTGCATAATTGGTTTGTGCGGTGCGCAGTCCTATTTCAGCTTGACGTAAATCAAATCGGGTTGCATTACCAACATCAACAAGTTTCCTGGTCAAGTCATAGGATTTCTGCTGTGTCGCCAAAGTCGCCTTGGTTAAACCTAACGTTTCCTGATCGGCCTTATAGACCAGATAAGCATTAGCAACTGCGGATACCAGACTTAACTGTGATGCTGTCTGGACCTCTTTAGAAGCCAAATAGTTCTGTAAAGCCTGATCACTCAGACTGCGTACTCGGCCCCATAAATCGACTTCCCATGCGACCGAAGTAACACCAACCTGATACATGCGGGGGTTATAAGCAAGATCAGACGGTAAACGCTGACTGGCTGACTCTGCGGTAACACCCACATGCGGTAAACGGTCAGCACGACGAATACGATACTGTGCTTCTATCGCCTCAACATTTAAAGCTGTCACCTTAAAATCATGATTGTTTTTCAATGCATGATCGATGAGTTGGAGTAAGACAGGATCGGTATAAAAGTCACGCCAGCCAATATCGGCTGCGACTGTTTGCTTTCCATTGTTCACTTGCAGCCCTGGATAAGCCTCTCCTGTTGGATAGTGTTCCGACACAGGAGAGACAGGTCGCTCATATATGGGTGCCATTGAACATCCTGCAAGAATAGTGGCAGTGGTTAGTACACTCATTTTCTTGAGGAAGGTGTATCGGTTTAAATGAAGTGTTAAATTTTTCATTTTGAACCCTCCTGTACCAGTGCTTTGGCCTGTTCTCTACGCAGAATAAAATTACGAATGACGACATAGAAAATTGGTGTAAACAGTAAACCAAAGATTGTCACGCCCAGCATTCCAGAGAAAACAGCGATACCCATGGCATGACGCATTTCTGCACCAGCACCTGTGGCTAATACCAGTGGTATCACACCAGCAATAAATGCAATTGAGGTCATTAGAATCGGGCGTAATCTTAATCGGGCTGCTTCAAGTACTGCATCAAAAGGATTCAAACCCTCATCCTCTTTGGCTCGGGCAAACTCCACAATTAAGATGGCATTTTTTGCAGCAAGTCCCACCAGAACAACAAAGCCAATCTGGGTAAAGATGTTGTTATCACTACCAGTTACCCAAACACCTACAATCGCAGATAACAAGGCCATTGGTGCAATAAGTAATACTGCAAAAGGCATTGACCAACTGTTGTATTGAGCTGCAAGGAAAAGGAACGCCAAAATAATTGCTAGAGCAAAAACCATGACCGCAGTATTGCCTGTATTCTTTTCCTGATAGACCAGATCGGTCCATTCATAGGTCATACCTTGTGGCAATGTTTCCTGCACAATTTTTTCAATTGCGGCAGTTGCCTGACCAGATGAATAACCTGATGCAGCGTTACCACTAATATCGGCTGATGGGAAACTGTTATAGTGCATAACACGATCAGGGCCAGAACTACGCTTAATCGTGACAAAGGTCGAAAGCGGAATCATGTCTCCCGCTGCATTTCTCACCTTTAACAGATTAATGTTCTCTGGTTGCATACGGAATGGGGAATCTGCCTGAGCAATTACACGATAAGTACGACCAAACCGATTAAAGTCATTGATATAGATTGACCCCAGATTGATTTGTAGTGTTTCAAAAATATCGGTCAGTGGTACACCTTGTGACTTCGCTTTTACACGGTCAATATCAACTTCAATCTGTGGAGCATTTGCCTGGAAACTCGCAAGCATACCGACAAGTTCAGGCGTCTGAGAGGCTTTCGCCATAATCTCGCCCTGTACACGTGCCAGTGTTTCAAAGCCTAAACCAGCCCGATCTTCAATTTGTAGCTTGAATCCGCCCATAGAACCTAAGCCAGGTACTGGTGGTGGTGGAAAGATGCCCGCAAATCCGTCAGGAATCTGACTGAATTTACCCATTAATTTTCCAGCAATTGCTCCTGCTGATAATGAGGGGTCCTGACGAGCCTCAAATGGATCAAGCATGGCAAACATCAAGGCAGAGTTTGGTACATTGACTGGACCACTTGGTGTAAAGCCTGGGAATGCCATGACGCTTTCCACACCAGGTTCATTCAGTGCAATTTCCGTCATCTGTTTAACTACAGCTTCTGTGCGGTCTAAAGATGCGCCTGTAGGTAACTGGGCGATACCAACTAGATAATACTTGTCCTGTGCAGGAACAAAGCCTTGCGGCACTTTGTTAAAACCTAACCAAGTTAGGCCAAGAAAACCTACATACAAAATCAGCATGATGGCACTTAAACGTACCCCCTTGCGGACTGCACCTACATATTTGTCCGATGCCTTATCAAAGAACCGATTGAATCCTCTAAAGAACCAACCAAATAAGCGTTCGGTTAAATCACGTTTTTTATTTCCAGCTTGATGTGGTTTAAGCAAGATACCTGCTAAAGCTGGTGAAAGTGTTAAAGAGTTGATTGCAGATAAGATGGTTGAAATCGCAATGGTCAAGGCAAATTGGCGATAGAACTCACCCTGCAATCCTGTAAGAAATGCCGATGGAATAAATACAGCAGATAAAACCGCAGTAATCGCGATAATTGGCCCTGTCACCTCAGACATTGCCTTACGGGCAGCTTCTTTTGGTGATTCGCCTAATGCAATATGCCGTTCTACGTTCTCCACCACCACAATTGCATCATCGACCACAATACCAATCGACAGTACCAGTCCAAATAAGGTCAATGTATTTAGGGAGAAGCCGAAATAATACATAATTGCAAACGTACCAATCAGTGAAACGGGAACGGCAATTAAAGGAATAATGGATGCACGCCATGTTTGCAGGAACAGGATGACAACAAGCACAACCAGTGCAATGGCTTCTAACAGAGTGGTAATGACTGATTTCAAAGAAGCTTTTACGAAAATATTTGGATCATAAGGAATTTTATAATCCACACCGTCAGGGAAGCTTTTCTTCAATTCTGCCATCGTTTCACGGACTTCACTTGAAACATCGAGTGCATTGGCACCTGGTGTCATAAAGATTTGTAAGGCAGATGTTGGCTTACCATCCAGTAAAGCTCGCATGGTATAAGCATCAGAACCCAGTTCAATTCGTGCAACATCTTTCAGGCGTGTGATTTGTCCAGTGTCACCAGCTTTAACCACGATTTCACTGAATTGCTCTTCAGTGGTTAAACGTCCCAGCGTATTAACAGTAACTTGATAGGCCGATGTTGTATTTGGTTGTTGACCAACAGAACCCGCAGCAACCTGCATGTTTTGTTCACGAATGGCTGCAACCACATCATTGGCGGTTAAACCACGGGCAGCCACTTTTTCAGGATCAATCCAGACACGCATCGAATATTCACCAGCACCACCAATCTCGATATTTCCAACACCTGGTAAACGTGCAAGCTCATCACGCACATTTAACAGTGCATAGTTGGACAAATATAGTGGATCATGATTCTTGTTGGATGACACCAAATTGATGACCATGAGAATATCGGGTGAGGTTTTTTCAGTGACCACACCAATGCGTTGAACTTCTTCAGGTAAGCGTGGCAATGCACGAGAAACCCTGTTTTGTACCTGTATCTGTGCTTTATCAGGGTCTGTACCCTGTTTAAAGGTGACGGTCAGTACCATCTTGCCATCGGCTGCGGTTTGAGAACTCATATACAACATGTTCTCAACACCGTTCACGGCTTGTTCCAGAGGGGAGGAAACCGTCTCGGCAATGATTTTGGGGTTGGCACCAGGATAACTTGCCATGACCTGTACAGTCGGTGGTGTAATGGCTGGATATTCACTCAATGGCAGTTTAAACAGTGATAAAGCACCGAGAATGACGATCAGCACAGAGATCACGACCGCAAATATTGGCCGATTAACAAAGAAATGAGGGAAATTCTTCATGGCTTATTTCCCCTGTGCGGCACTTTCAGTCGGAGTAGGCGTTTGCATTGGAACGATATTTGGCTTGACCTGCATTCCTGGGCGAACCAGCCCTTTAATAATGACTTTATCGCCAGTTTGCAGACCACTGCTAATAATCCGCAATCCATCAACGACCGAGCCAAGTGTTACAGGCCTAAATTCAACCGTATTATTCGAACCAAGAACCAGAACAAAATTATTGCCCTGATCTGTACCCACCGCCTGATCATCTATCAGAATGGTGGACTGTTTATTTCCAGTGGTCAGCTTAACTCTGGCAAACATACCTGGTGCTAATTCACCTGAATCATTGGTAATAGATGCCCTAACCCGTAGCGTCCCTGTACGCTGGTCAATTTGAGTACTTACAAAGTTTAATTTCCCTGTATAAGGATAAGTTTCTGTATTTGCCAATCCCATTTCGATTGGCAAGTTGAATTGTCCAGATTTATTTTGTCCCTTTAGATTGAGAAAGGTTTTTTCATCAAGGTCAAAATAAACATACAGCGGATTGACTGAAACGATGGTGGTTAAGGCTGTGGCATTGCCTGTATTTCCACCTGCAATCAAGTTACCACTGGTGACAAGAACACGGTCAATACGTCCTGAAATCGGTGCTGTAATATTGGTATAAGATAAATCCAGCTTCGCTGCACTGACGGCTGCCTGAGCCTCCTGTACTTGAGCCTGACGGTTATTTTTGGTTGCCAGTGCATCGTCATAAACCTTATTGGAGACGGCACCACTTTCGACCAGTTTATTTGCCCGGTTAAAATCCAGAACAGCCTGGCTATACTGAACCTCTGCTGCTTTCAGTCGTGCCTGGGCTGTCTTCAGAGCAACCTGAAAAGGTGCAGGATCAATTTTAAATAATACCTGTCCCTTACGAACATAACTGCCCTCAGGAACACTAACACTATTAATGACACCACCGACTCGGGACTTGATTTCAACGCTTTGTGGTGCCGATAAGTAGCCTGTATATTCGGCAGTTGGATTAAGTTCTTGTGTAATTACTTCCGCAACTGGAACCTGAGGAATAGGCATTTGAGCTGAACTAGCTTGTTGCTTGGGTTGATCCGATATATTTTTTGCTGTGTACAGCAGACCACCTGAGATAGCAATCACTACTGCTACAGCAACCGCTGTCATTCGTTTTTTCATGATATTCACCTTTTATGCAAAGCTACATCACTCTGGATAGGTTTCTGTAGCAGTTGCACACATGCTAATGTTTCCAATAATTGGAAGGTCAATAGGGTGATCTGAATAGATTATACAAATGAACATATATTTATATGAATTATTAAAAAGTGAATTTCTATAAGTTTAATAGTCCGTTTTTTCAGCTTTATAAAACATACCTCCGTCTATGGAAATTAAATTCATGCAATATCCCTCCAGTATTAGACTGTCAAATTATTCATTTTATCCTAAGTAGAAATTTCTCTTAGAATAAGTAAAAACAGTATTACTTTAGAAAATTTGATTCCCTATTAGCTCAAAAATGGCACATGCCATTGATTATATTAAAATTAATAAATTAAATTTGACAATTTTTACATATGAACATATATTCATATGTAAAAATATATACATGTTAGGTTTTTATACATGAGTAATCAACGCGATCACAATCATAAATGTCATGATCATTCGCATGAAGGTCATGATCATTCGCATGAAGGTCATGATCATTCGCATGAAGGTCATGATCATTCACATGTTCCTGATGTGAGTAACGGAAACGAAAGAAAAATTCTGATTTCGTTTTTTATCATTTTCGGGTTCATGCTTGTAGAAGCCACTGGAGGAATCATCTCTGGTTCACTCGCACTTCTGGCTGATGCAGGGCATATGCTTACAGATGCCGTTGCCTTAGGTTTAGCTTATGCTGCCTTTCGTTTCGGTCGCCGCATTGCAGATAATTCAAAAACATTTGGATACATGCGATTCGAAGTTATTGCTGGCTTAATGAATTCTCTTACATTATTCGCAATCGTTGGATGGATTATTTATGAGGCTATTGAACGCTTTCAATCACCTCAACCTGTCATGGCAGGACCGATGTTTATCGTTGCTATTATAGGTATGCTCGTTAACTTATTTGTTTTATGGTACTTAACAAGAGGCGATACAGAACATGTCAATGTTAAAGGAGCTATTCTCCATGTAATGGGCGATTTACTCGGCTCTGTTGGAGCAATTATTGCTGCCATAGTGATTTGGTACACAGGCTGGACTCCTATCGATCCAATTTTATCTGTTCTAGTTTCTTTACTTGTACTACGCAGCGCATGGTCTTTATTTAAACGTACTCTTCATATTTTACTTGAGGGTGCTCCTGAGAATGCTAATGCCCAAGAGATCTCTGAATATCTTTTGAAAAATGTAAGTGGTATTGAAAAAATTACCCATATACATATTTGGATGATTACATCAGGTAGATCTATGGCAACGTTGCATGTCAAACCCAAAGATGGAGTTGACCTCGCGACATTAACTCTCAACATTGAGAATGAGCTAAAATCCAAATTTTCTATTGAACATCCAACTATAGCCATTGATTGGCAAGGCAATAGTACTTGTAGCTTAGAAAACCCAACTCAAATTGATCCACACGCTGGACATAATCACTAACCTTAAATCTTTATTGTTATTCACTGATGAGGAGACTTTAATGTCTGATAAATACTACAATTTAGGAGATTACCAGCGTCAAATAACTACGTCATCTCCTGATACTCAACTTTGGTTTGATCGTGGCTTATTATGGACATATTGTTTCAATCCGAGTGAAGCCATAAATTGTTTTAAGAAAGCTCTAGAACATGATGCAAAATGCGCAATGGCTTATTGGGGCATCGCCTTTGCATCTGGTCCAAATTACAATAAAGCTTGGCATTTATTTGATCCTTCAGACTTACAGAATACCATTCCATATATTAATGAAATTATGGAACAAGCAAAGTTAGCAGCGACTCATAATGCGACACAATTTGAGAAAGATTTAATTGATGCCCTTGCTCCACGCTTTCCAAAACACGTGACTATAGATGAACAAGACTTTCATGAGCTGAATTTTGCATATGCTCAAGCTATGAGATCATTTTATGAAAAATATTCTAATGATCTTGATGCAGCTGCAATGTTTGCAGATGCACTCATGTGCTTGAGCCCTCGTAAATTGTGGGATTTAGATACCGGTGAAGCCATAGGTTTAGGTACAGTTGAAGCTAGAAACGTGCTTGAAGTTGCTTTCACTAAACCTGGGGCAAATCGTCATCCTGTAATTAATCATCTCTATATACATTTAATGGAAATGTCACCTTATCCTGAAGTTGCATTGCCAGCTGCTGATAACCTTCGTAATTTATCACCTGATGGGTCACATTTAGCCCATATGTCCACACATATTGATAATGCATGCGGAGATTGGCGTCGAGTGGTTTATTCTAATCTTGATGCAATCGCAGCCGATGAAAGATATTTTTCTAGAGAAAAGAATCCAGGTGGTTGGAATATCTTGTATCGCGTTCATAATTTAATGGTAGGTGCTTATGGTGCAATGATGGCAGGTAAATCACAGGAAGCGTTATTTATGGCTCATCGTATCAATGACATTTTAACACCCGAAGTACTACATATCACTACACCGCCAATGGCTAATTTAACTGAAAGCCATTGCACAACACTACCACATGTTATGATTAGATTTGGCATGTGGGAAGATATTCTGAAACTTGAGCTACCTAAAGATAAAGGTCTATATAGTTCCACAACCGCAATGATTCACTACGCAAAAGGCATAGCATTTGCTTCATTAAGAAGAGTTAAAGAGGCCGAAAAAGAAAGAGAGTCTTTTATAAAAGCAGTAGCTAATGTATCAGAAGAGCGCTTTAACTCTATACCTGTTAAAGAGGTCGAAGCTTTAAAAATTGCTGCCAAAATGATTCATGGCGAAATTGAGTATCGTAAAGGTAATACGAAAGAAGCATTCGCAATCTTGCGAGAAGGCATTAAATTAGAAGATGCTCTTCCTTATTGTGATCCTCCAGCTTGGTTACAACCAGTTCGGCATGCATTCTGCGCACTTAATATGGAACAAGGAAACTTTGAAGTAGCAGCCCAAGAATATCGGATTGAACTGGGGCTAGAAGGTGACCTTGGACGTCGCCGAATTCGCCCTAACAATGTATGGAGTCTTCATGGACTTTATGAGTGTTTAGCAAAACTAGGTCTAGAGAAAGAAGCTCGAGATATTTCGCTGCAACGTGATATAGCACTTGCCTCGGCTGATATTAATATTGAAGCATCCTGTTTCTGCCGATTAAGTGCATTTGAAGATAACACTACAAGTTGCTGTTAAAAACAGATAGCACTTTCCTCAAATAGATATCAAGGCATATAGCTAGACATTTCTTAATTATATGCCCTTGATCTTAACTTTTTGTAGATGATACTGATAACTTAAATAAATGCATGATATATTTCTTGTTTAGAGTAATAAAAATAAAGAATTCCTATAACCCTCTTTCCCCTTAAAGTTATTTAATTTAGATATTTTTGCAATACATTACGTACTACTATAAATTAGTGCTCCTCACTAATATGACTTGCCATATCTAATAAAACCTGACTAACATGTAAATCATCAATCTCATAAAATACTTGTTTAGATTGTCTTTCGCCTTTGACTAAACGAGCTGAACGCAATAAACGAAGATTATGACTGACTAAAGATTGGGATAAATCAAGAGCATCACTGATTTCACCTACTGAACTAGGCCCCCGCATACAAAAAAGTAGAATTTTAAGTCGTGAAGCATCACCTAATAGCCGAAATGTTTCAGCTAAAGACATAATCTCATCTTGAGATAATGGTATCGGGTGATTATTAAAATTCATACTAATACTTAAATTCCTATTATTTAGAAAATATATATGTTTACATATTCTACCCTTGACCTTCCCATAATGGCAAGGTTTATGCTCTTAATAATTGGGTAAGCACTATAGGTATATCTTATGGGAAAGGCAACAGATAAGCTTTCTAATAATATGAAAGTTACATTAAAAATTGAAGGGATGACATGTGCCAGCTGTGTTGGGCGTGTTGAAACAGCACTCAAAAAAGTTGATGGTGTACAGTCTGCCTCGGTCAATCTAGCGACAGAACGTGCAGATATTGTACTTGATCAGCCTGTGGATCGTCAGGTACTGGTTCATGCCATTGAACAATCAGGTTATGACGTGCCCGCAAATAATATTGAATTATCAATTAAAGGCATGACCTGTGCTAGTTGTGTAGGTCGTGTCGAAAAAGCCCTTAAAGCCGTTGCAGGTGTAAAAGAGGCCAATGTCAATCTTGCGACTGAGCGTGCAACGGTCAGTGGTTCAGCAAATGTCGATGACTTGATTACCGCAATTGATAAAGCTGGTTACGATGCCACAGAAATTCAAGCTTCTATTCCTGACCAGACAGAGCTGCTTGAGAAAAAAGATCAAGAACGTGCTGAACTTAAGCGTGATTTGATTCTTGCAACCCTATTGGCTTTGCCTGTATTTATTTTGGAAATGGGATCTCACCTTATCCCTGGTGTTCATCAACTGATTGATCAAACTATTGGGATGCAGAATAGCTGGTATTTACAATTCATCCTGACCACGTTGGTTTTAGTTATTCCAGGACGAAGATTCTATCTAAAAGGTTTGCCTGCATTACTCCGTTTAGCACCTGATATGAACTCGCTGGTTGCGGTTGGTACATTAGCAGCTTACCTATTTTCTATTGTTGCCACATTCATACCCAACATCCTTCCCACAGGAACGGTAAATGTATATTACGAAGCTGCTGCGGTGATTGTGGCATTAATCTTACTGGGTCGTTTTCTTGAAGCAAAAGCCAAAGGGCGAACATCTGAAGCAATCCAGCGTTTAGTCAGCTTACAGGCCAAAACTGCCCATGTTTTACGCGATGGCCAAATGGTAGATATTGCACTAGACCAAGTGGTTGCAGATGACATTATCATTGTGAAACCAGGTGAAAGAATCCCTGTCGATGGTCAAGTCACTGATGGAAAAAGTTTTGTTGATGAATCCATGATTACGGGTGAACCAATCCCTGTTGAGAAAGGCATCGGCAGTGATGTGGTAGGCGGCACCATTAACCAGAATGGCACGTTGACCTTTACCGCTGTGGCGGTGGGTGGCGAAACTATGCTGGCTCAAATCATTCGTTTGGTTGAGCAAGCACAGGGTTCTAAAATGCCGATTCAAGCTGTGGTGGATAAAGTTACCTTATGGTTTGTCCCTGCGGTGATGATTGCCGCAGTACTTACATTCCTAGTCTGGCTTATTTTTGGTCCATCACCAGCCTTAACCTTTGCGTTGGTTAATGCTGTGGCAGTGCTGATCATTGCCTGCCCGTGTGCAATGGGATTAGCGACACCAACCTCAATTATGGTGGGTACAGGTCGTGGTGCAGAGTTAGGAGTGTTGTTCCGTAAAGGTGAAGCCTTACAACTGTTAAAGGATGCCAAAGTTGTTGCAGTCGATAAAACAGGGACATTAACAGAGGGTCATCCCGTACTGACTGACTTTGAAGTGACCCAATTCTTTGAGCGTGATTATGTCCTAGGCATGGTTGCGGCTGTTGAATCCCGTTCTGAACATCCGATTGCTAAAGCAATTGTTGATGCGGCAAAAAGTGAAAACCTGACTTTACCTAAAGTTGATACGTTTGATTCAGTCACAGGCATGGGTGTCTGTGCAACCATCAATGGTAATGAAGAAATCAATATTGGTGCAGACCGTTATATGGTTCAACTTGGTATTGATGTTGCCCCATTTGCTGCCACAGCTCAGCGTCTGGGTGATGAGGGTAAATCACCACTTTATGTTGCTGTCGATGGTGAACTAGCAGGAATTATTGCAGTTGCTGACCCAATCAAAACCACAACGCCAGCAGCGATTAAGGCTCTACACCAATTAGGTCTTAAGGTAGCAATGGTGACGGGTGACAATGCTCGTACTGCTCGGGCAATTGCCAAACAATTGGGTATTGATGAAGTGATTGCTGAAGTTCTACCAGAGGGTAAAGTCAGTGCGGTTAAAGAGCTAAAAGCAAAATACGGCAATATCGCTTTTGTGGGTGATGGGATTAACGATGCACCCGCTTTGGCTGAAGCTGATGTCGGACTTGCGATTGGTACAGGTACAGATGTTGCAATTGAATCTGCCGATGTCGTATTAATGTCAGGAAACTTACAAGGTGTTGCCAATGCGATTGCCTTGTCCAAAGCAACGATTGGTAATATTCACCAGAACTTATTCTGGGCATTTGCCTATAATACTATGTTGATTCCTGTTGCTGCTGGTATATTGTACCCAGCCTATGGAATACTGATGTCCCCAATCTTTGCAGCAGGTGCAATGGCTTTGTCCAGTGTATTTGTGCTCGGCAATGCATTACGTTTACGTCGATTCCAGCCACCATCCGTCAGTCAGGGCTAAGGAGGATATGATGAACATTGGTAAAGTCTCTAAAGCTTCAGGGGTTACCGCAAAGATGATTCGTTATTACGAGCAGATTGGTCTGATTCCCGCTGCGGGACGTAATAATGCAGGATATCGCTCTTACTCAGCAAATGATGTTGAACGTTTAAAGTTTATCAAGCGAAGTCGTGAACTTGGTTTTTCAGTAGCGGAAATATCAGACCTACTTGATTTATGGAATGATCGCAGTAGACAAAGTGCTGATGTCAAACGTCTGGCTCAGGATCACATTGAGAAGCTGGAAGAACGTATCCATGACCTACAGCAAATGGAAAATATCCTCAAGGACTTAATCGACTGTTGTGCTGGTGACAATAGACCTGATTGTCCGATCCTTGAGGGATTGCAAGAACCTAGTAACGAAATAAAAGATGTTCACCATCATAACGATCTGCTTTCTGTTTCGCCTTTAAACCGAAGGAAATAGTAAAAAAACAAGGGTAAACTAATTTACCCTTGTTTTTTATTAATGTTTAGAACATGTTAGGGTTCTAGAATTTACTATATAAAAATATATTGATATATTTTTACTTGAGACATTAAGTTTCTTGAGAATTTTAAATAACTTTTATATATCTGTATTGATTTAACTACTTGACATCTGAGTTTTAATTTTTTGGATTTTTTCATATAACCATATATATTTTTTTAGAATACTTGGAGCAGTATCTGGTTTTAAATAAGGCTCAATAAAGCTCTCAATATGAGCAATAAAGTTAACATAGTTTTCAGGATTGTCCATTTCACCTGCAAATTTTTCTAAATAGTCTACATAATAATGTCCATCATTATCTTTAGTGAGTAAACCCTTGGGTTTAAATGTATAGTTTTTTTCATTTTCTAGATCGTAGATTCTTTCCTGATCATCAGTTGCTCTTACTTCAGCTAACCATTGTTCATAATCAGCCTCAATTTTATCATGTAAAATAATACGAGGAAATTCAGCAACCTTACTTTCAAGCTCGTAGGCTTCTACCATTGCAGGACCAAAAACCATGTTCTCATCATGATAAATTTCGCCTATGGTCAGTGCACCTCGTAATAATATATTGTGTTGCCATACTAGTATAGCTTGCAACCAAATAAGTGGTATCAAAGAAAAAAACAAATTATTGGTTTTGACGTACTGGAAATGAAAAGACAATACAATCTGAAAAAGTAGAGTATTTGACTTGTTGGATTTGATCAGGATGATAGTGTTGTTTCAGTAAATCACCAATTAAATCAAAAGCCTCCTTGATATTATTAATTTTATCTTGATTATTTGGTAGTTCAGTTTCATCAATTATTGCTTTGAAACCTAATATGTCAATAAACGCAACTATGCGTTGTTCATATTATATAATACTCATCAAAAACCCCTTAAAAAATATCTATTTTAACTTAGTTTTACTAAATTGGATAAATTAATAAAGCTTGTTTTTTTGTTAGCGATTCTATAATTATTAGTCATATTTGAAACAGTTGCTATTGTATACACGGAAAAATATGGGACAGCCACAATATAAAATTAATATTAGATAAAATCCATTACAAGAGTAGAGCACTATTGCAAATTAACTACAAGTAGATTTCTTTTACTTTAGTAATAAAGCGACTCCTTTGAGTCGCTTTATTATTTTGTTCACTCTTAGCGAGGAGGAAAACCAGCCTCTGTTAAAGCCTCAACCACTTGTTGCTGTGTTGCAGTTGTTTCAACTTTCACACTGCGACTTGGCGGATCAGTAATTACCTTTGCATTAGCATCAACCGCTTGAATTGCTCTGGTGACACCTCGTGCACAACCACCACAGGTCATACCTTCAACATGAAATTCCATATTTAACTCCACTATTATTCAGAATATATTTAATATAAACCTTATCATTATTGTAAGGTCAAGCATTAATATTAAAGTATCAATGTCCCTCAGAGACATAATTGATAGTGTACTTAGGTATTTCTACCTCCAAGTTTTCATCTTGGACTTTAACTTGGCAAGATAGTCTTGATTCGGCCGTGAGCCCCCAAGCACGGTCCAGTAAGTCCGCCTCTACATCATCCATTTCTTCTAAACTGTCGAACCCTTTTTTCAGGACAATATGGCATGTTGTACATGCACCTGATAAATCGCAGGCATGTTCGATGGGAATGCCATGATCCAATAAACTTCGACATAAATTACTTCCACTTTCAATTTCAAGTTCCGCACCCTGTGGACAAATCTTTTCATGCGGAAGAACTATAATTTTTGGCATATAACATAATCCTCAATTCATTAAATTTATAGATAAAACAAGGGGCTTTTAAAAGCCCCTCATTTAAAAGAACATCGAATAGAGAAGTATCTACTTATGTTTACTTAACCATTCATTCATCATCTTGATTTCTGATTCCTGGGCAGAGGTAACATCTTCAGCAAGCTGACGCACTTCTGGATCAGAACCGTATTGAAGAACTACTTTAGCCATATCAATTGCACCTTGATGATGAGGAATCATGCCTCTCATGAAATCAACATCAGCATTTCCTGTAAATGGAACCATCATATCTGCATGCATTTCATCATTGACCTTAATGTATGCTTGAGTTGATGGGCTATCTTCATTTTTGCTGTCAGAATGATTTTTGTTTTTTGCCAACCATTCATTCATCATCTTGATTTCTGATTCCTGGGCAGAGATAACATCTTCAGCAAGCTGACGCACTTTTGGATCAGAGCCATATTGAAGAACTACTTTTGCCATATCAACCGCACCCTGATGGTGAGGAATCATACCCAACATAAAGTCAGTATCTGCATTTCCCGTGAAATCAATACCCATTCCGCTGTGCATACGAGTATTTACTTCCATATAGGCATTTGTAGATGGATTATCTGTTTTAGCTGAACCATTCATATCATGGTGCATTGAATGGCTTTCATGTTTATTCTCACTCATTGAATTATCCTTTGGAGCGTCAGAAGAGGAACACCCCGCACTAAATACAATCGCACCGACCATTAACATTGGAACAAAGCGTTTCATGGAGCTATCCTCTTACTACAATTATGAAAAAATAATGGGTAATAAGCTCGGAAGTTATTCTTTCCTATCTGGTACATCATTACCCTTGATGTAGTAACTCTATTCTTTCCAATTATGGTAAGGTCAACACCTAATCAAATAAAAAATTAAAATACTTAAAAACAAATACTTAACAACAATTGACTCAGTAGTACGTCACAATAATCAATAGAATTAAATAAATCACCTCCAATCAAAAATAATATTTTTATATAAAAATCAATTTGATATGTTTCTTCATGGTTTCACAATTATTTATTTTACTATTGGATGCACTACAAAAGACTACAAACATTCTCAAACTTTATACTTAAAAAATTGGTGGTGTTTCAAAAAGTATGCTGAAAAAAACAATATGGCTTTTGATAAAATAGAGGTATGAAAATAACGCTACAAATCAAATGTCCTACCTGTCTAAGTAACAATATAAAGAGAAATGGCATCAAAGTAGATGGGAAACAAAACCATCAGTGCAAAGATTGCAAACGTCAATTTATTGGTGATCATGCATTAAGCTATCAAGGGTGTAACTCAGGTATTACCGGCAAGATATTACATTTAATGGTCAGAGGAAGCGGTGTAAGAGATATTGCTGAAGTCGAGCGTATCAGCATTGGCAAGGTATTACGAACCTTAAGTGAATCGATCTATCAGATTCAGCCTAAACAAAGCCACTACGAATGTCTTGAAGTCGATGAACTTTGGACTTTTGTAGGGAATAAGAAAAATAAACAATGGCTTATTTATGCCTACCATCGAGAATCTGGAGAAATTGTTGCTTATGTTTGGGGTAAGCGGGATTTAGCAACGGTTCAACGTCTTAAAGCTAGACTTAAAAAGCTTGGGGTTCAATATGCTCGAATTGCGAGTGATGACTGGGATAGTTTTATCACAGCATTTCAATGTTGCAAGCAAGTGATCGGTAAGTTTTTTACCGTCGGTATTGAAGGTAACAATTGTAGAATTCGTCATCGAATCAGGCGTGGATTTAGGAGAAGTTGCAACTTTTCTAAAAAGCTCGAAAATCATTTTAAAGCCTTTGATTTGACTTTCTTTTACCTTAATAACGGATTTGTTTAACGCCAGCATACTTTTTGAAACACCACCTAGGATCGCTTGGTAAGGCTGTGTTAGCCGGATGCTTACTACGTAGATATAAAAAATGCCCATCATTCGGGCATTTTCTTTTTAATGGTTAGGCTTACCAAGGTCTAGGCTCTGGTGGGCGTGATGTGTATTCATTATCCATATTGTTTTCAGATTCATTGTCTTGGTCCAATTCTGGATCTGTTTGTTTGTAGCGGTTTTGGTAATCTTGCTGCTCAATTAAATCTTCTAGAGCCATTTCTTTAAAGTGACCAACAAGTAATGAACGTGTTTCTTCTTGGTATTCTGGTTCTTGCGCTAATTGACGTCCAATTTCATTCGGTAGTTTATTGTCGTAGATATATTTTAGGTTGGTTCGTTGTGTTTGTAGTGTAGGTTGTGGGTTAAACTCGTCAGTAAGGGAAACTACTTTAGCTTCACTAAAACTAGTGCCACAATTAAAAACGGCTCTGGTCGCGTCTTGAAGTATATCTTCTTCGTTCTGTATGTTTTCCATTTGGCTTAAACCCTTTATTAAAGTCAGAATCTTAAAATTAAGAGATGTATTAAGATACCCAATTATACTTCAATAAATTTTCAATTTGTACCTTTAACGCTTCTTGCTCTAATCTGTCTAAACCTATTGTTGCGATGTTCTCTAAAAACTTGTCTTTATACTCGTTGTAACTTTCTATATCGTCTTTTTTAATGGTTTTGTCTAGATTTAACGTAAGCATGAGGTTTAATACTTTTAATATTTTTAGGTTCTTCCGTTTTTTGAGAACTTCAATAGGATCTAATTCAAAAGTATTTATTTTATCTAGTTTTTCTTTATAAGTTATTGCCATTAAAGGATTTATGCTTTGGTTGAGTATGTAGGATAACTCTAAAACAGTTATATCTTTCCCCATATCTTTAGATACAGATTTCTTAATTTCCGACAGTAAAATTAAGTGAGATGTAAACTTTGCTTTATCCATAATAGTCTCTTGTATTTAAACTAAATCATTAAAACAATTAGCAAGTCATGTTTAAACTTTCTGTATATACCAATAACAGTTTTGTGGTACATTATTGCTAATTTAAAAACCATTGTTATTTGTAATAAAATGGTTTTAATGATTCTTTGGTTAAAAGGTATTAAGCCTTTTAGTTAAACGTCTAACTTGTAATTTATAACACTTTGCTTTTAGTCGTCTTAAGTAAGCGATGTATAAGAAGCATTAAGAAAAACGGTGAGTTAGCTATGAGTTTATTTTGTCAATCGACAAATCCGAATTGTGATGGCGACCAAGCCGTTACTCTTCTCTCATCTATCTTTGGACACGACTTCATCAATGCGTTTATCAATGCGTCTGGACCAGCCTCGACAGTACCATCATCAGGTTTACTCACTAATATATTATTAGGCGGTGTAGCTAGTGTGGCAATGTCGTTGGTTTTGGTTTTTGCGATCGGTATTGGTTTAACAGCACTTTTGAAAAGCGCCCAGGACGGTGAAGCTTTCGGGAAAGATTCAAAAGTCACTACGATGTTTTCCCGAATATTATATTCGATTATTTTACTTTTACCTACGGCGTCCGGCTACTGTTTCATTCAAGTAGTCGTGCTAGGTATGGTGCTATGGTCAAATAATGTATCCAATACAATTAATAATAGAACGTTAGGCGAATCCTTAATGGCTTCGGCTAGTTTGTCAGATACGCACGATCATCAGCGTGACATCTTTGGATTTAGGAAAAATGCGCCTGTTATGCTTCGCCAGTTGCATTGTATTAACGTTCTAAACCAAGAGTTTTATACTCTACCGCCAGCATTCGGGCGCTATTTTAGTGATGGTGCTTATGGGGCGAATGCTAATCCTGGTGTTAGCATGACTGCAGTAGAGAAAAAGCAAAACTACATTGATAAAACCGCTAAAACTGCAAGTAACTGGACATCTGTTACTTATAACTTCGCTTACGCTGACAGCCGTTTAGAAGTTGGGGGCAAAAAAGAGCCGATCTGTGGCGGTGCTTCAATGAACGTTGTTAATCCAGCTGCGGTTAATGCTGAGTTAATGGACATTCCTGTTTATAAACTTCGCCAATCAGATCAAAACAAGATCAACGTTGCTTTGGCAAATGTTCAAGCTAAGTTACAACAAGAAAAGAACAATCTATATCGTCAATTCTTTATCGATTTAGAAAAGTGGTATATCGCATATCAAGTAAGCCCTAATGCCACTGAACAGGAAGGAACATTCCCGATTAGTAAAGCTGCTATGGATGCTTTCAATGCGCTAGTTGATAATTATGTGAATAAGAGTCATACCGTAACGAATAATGTTCTGACTTCTGAAAATGGCTATACTGCGGTTCAAACTGTTGTTAATACGCTAAATCAGCGCGGTTGGATGATGACGCCTGAAGCTCGTATTAAAGTAGGTCAATATCGCGCTATTGTTGAGAAGTATATTACTGAACCTTTGTGGACGTTCAGCCCTCCTACACTGAATTCAGCAATCATGAGCAACTCAAAAGGTGAAGCAATTTATAACACCGTTTATGTTGCAATGGATAATGCTGTTGGTAGCATTACATCCAACAATAATTGGGTGGCAAACGGCGATATTGCCGACTCTACCAACTTAATATCAATGTCTACCGATGGTGGTGACTCAAACAAAGTATCCAACATCGATCAAAAGTTTTCGGCATATGGTTCTGCTTGGGCAACAAACATTACTAAATCATTGGTAATGGGTGTATTGGTCGGTGAAAAAGGCGATGCGGAATTATTAAATAATAATTCGTCAAGCTCAAATATCAGCCCTACTACATTGCACCGCAATACGAATGTTATCCGTAATATTCAAGATACTGGTGAAGCAATCTTAGTCTATAAAGCTGTGGCTCAAGGTACTGTTGTCGGTATGAAATTAGTCGTGCTTACTGCTCGTTCTGGTTCTGCTCTTGTTCAATGGGTACCAGGGCTTAAGGGCGTAACTGAAGAAGGCACCAACGCTTTAGAATATGCCGTTGAAAATATCTTTGCTCCTATCCTTGGTCAGCTAGTAACGTATTTGACGATTCTTGGTGTGTGGATGGCGGTTGTTATTCCATATATGCCAATGATCTTCTTTGGTCTAGCTTGTGTAGGTTGGATCATCCATATCCTATACGCTGTGTGTGGTTTGCCTTTATGGGCGCTAATGCACATGATCCCTGAGCGTACTTTTGTCGGTAGCCAAACACAAGGTTATGTCACGGTATTAACGTTGTTCATGCGACCAATATTTATCATTGTTGGTTTCTGGATGGCTGAAATTATTATCGGGCCAGCTCTTGTTACGCTTACTGATATGTTCTTTAGCTACCAAGGTGCAATGAGCATCGCTTATTCATCTAATACGTTTACAGTTATCTTTACTGAGCTGATTACGTTTATCTGGAAGTTCTTCTTATATCTATTCTTGATGACTTCAGCGATCTACCTGATTTACGGGTTGGTATTTAGTGTTGCTGACCAAGTACAACAATGGATTGGTTCTGGATTGAATGGCGGTCAGTGGGGTGAAACAAACTCAAAAGAAGCTATTCAAAAGTTTGGTGGCGCTGCAAGTACGTTGTCTGGTCCATCTCCAGCATCTCGCCGTCCTTTACCGCCTGGTAGACGTCCTGATGGTGGTAAGGGTGGTCCAAATAATCCGAAAGGTGGTGGTGGTGGCAATGGTGGTACAGGTGGTAATACATTAGGCGGTACTGGTAGTACGACTGCATATAGCCCTGTAAACATGCCAGCTAGATCCGCTTCTTTTGGCGCTGCAACTGGTGGTACAGGTGGTATTACTCCAAGTGGTGTCACTGGTGGTACGGGTGGTAGAACTGGTCTTGGTGCTAAACCAACATCACCTACCCCAAGCCAAGGTCAATCTACATTCGGTATGGGTGCTACAAGTGTAAGTGGTACAAATAATACGCCTACTACTGGTGGTGGTCTATATGGTGCAAATGCTTACGGAAAAACAGCTTCTACGTTTAATCGTGGTGTAGCTAAAGCATCAGCATCTAAGACTGGTTCTACTTTCGGTAGTGTGAATGTTGCAAGTGGTACTGGCTATACGTATGGTACTGGTTCGACTCCTAATGCACGTTTTGGTGCTAGTTCTAGTGCAACCAAGAAATCTAATATTTCTGGCCGTAGCACTATGACTAATCGTGTGCGTTCAGGTTTAAGTTCAACTCTGTCTAAGTTTAAAGGTAAACCTTAAAATCTAGACAATAAAAAATGGTGCTTTATAAGCACCATTTTTTTTATCAAAATATTCATAATTAAAAGTTGATTTTCTGAATGTTGTTTTTGTTTGTAGAGTTAAAAATAAATCTACGAACGCCGATATTAACAAGTTGCTGTTGATCTTTCTCTAGCTGACCAACTGCATGACTGTAAGCACGGTTCAAATTGTTATATGAACGGTTTTGCACAAGTAAGTCAAAGTTGTTGATACGCTCTTCTTCTAACTCAATTTGCTTGTTATTAAGCTCGATGTCTTTTGCTTTCATTTGGGCGCAAACATTGTTGTACTTGTTCGCCAGCTCATTGTGCTTGCTTGTAACGTCATCAATGTGTGCGTTCGCTTCAGTAACCAATTCGTTGTACTGATTTGTAATACCTTTGATTCTGTTTTCTAGCATTTCAATGTGAGCTAACAAGGCATTTTCATTCTTCATGTGTACTTTGTTTTGGATTAAAAAGTCTAATCCCATTGAAGCACGGTCAATCGCTTGGTCGAAAGTAGCGCTTAAAACGTGTGCGTGATTTAACATATTTAGATACCTCACTACTTTTATTAAATTAAAATATTAAAACCATGTAACCTTATTCTTAAACCTATCAATAAGATTAACGCTATATGTATATACTATCTTAAAACAAAACCTAAAAACTTTTTTTAAAGTATAAAATAAGTATTTAATCGTATATACTTAATCCGTCCACTTAGCTATTAGGGACATTTAATAAGAAGTTAATTTATTTTAAGAACTTCCTTTAAGCCTGGCGATTCACTTATGAAATTTAAACCCTCATTTCAATTAAAGCCCTTGAGCTGTGGCATTAAAGTCGCAATTTTAGTGACTTGTTCGGCTTTTATTTATACCGCTAACGCCGATCCTATTTCTGAAAACGTAACCGCTACAAATGCTAATACGGCAAAAGTTCCTAACAACGCTCAAAAAATGATTTTCCATAAATATTCGATCATGCCGAATGATGGGCGCCGTAGTGCTGGTCGTTTTGGTGAATTTCGTTTGCGAGGGGGCGCTGCTGGTAGTCATAACGGTATTGATATTAGTCGTGCGAATCCTAATGACCTTACACTTAAAGCAATTGGTTCAGGTTCTATTGTCTCTTATGACACACGTTCATCTGGTGCAAGCAACCAATCAACCACTAACCCACTAATTATGCAGATGGATACTGGCGATCGAATCATGTATCGCCATACTGATCCATCGTATCAAAAAAAATATAACGCTTACCCTGGTCAACGTATTCAAGCTGGTCAAAACATCGCACACATGTCAAATAAAGGCTGTGGTTCATGTGCCGTGCATTTGCACATTGAATATGGTGTAAAGGCAAAACGTGGGCTAGATGTTTGGCTGAATAAAAACTTAGATCAAGTTTTTAAAAATCCATCCATTGCACTTCAGCAACGCGTTAAAGGATCTGCGCCATATGTGGGTAGTTCTGAATATAAGTTAACAGATCCTACGCCATATTTACCTCAAGACGTTGTGATTAGTGTCTCGCCACAAGGACAAGCATTAGAAAACAAATACACACCGTACTTGGGTAACACCATTAGGACTCAATGGAATGCCTTATATTCATCATCAACAGGAATCACCCTCCCCGTTTCTTCATCGGTAGATGGCATTGCAGTAAAACAAGGCAAAAAGCTTCCAGCACTTGCATTTAGTGGCGATGTTTCGATGGATGCTTATGGATCTGCACAAGTGCAAGTCGCTCAAATGATTGCTGACGGTACTATCTCACCTGAAGCAGCTGCAAGCGGTACCATTTATGCAAATGATGTTGCTCAATATGCACCGCCTAGAACTATTTTTGGTGGTACGGCTGATGATGTGGGTTTTGATATTGGTGCACTTAATTCTACGCCAGCAGAATTAATTGAAAACATTGGTACTGGACGTTATGGCAACTCTAAATGGTTTAATGAATTAGCAACTATGTCGATGATGGGGCTTTTGATTGAAAAGCTAAACATTATCAATGCACAAAACTATTTGACTAAAGAGATCCATAAACAAAATGAACGCTTAGAGGCTCTTTTGGCAGCTTATACAGCGTCAGAAACTCAACGCTATTCTGGCCGTGTAGATGAACTTTATACGAAAGCTGAACAACCAACTGTTATTCCTGAAGTAGCAGTAGTTGAAATGAAACAGCTTTTTGAGGAAGGTGGAAACGGGCAAGTTTATTCAGATGCACAAATCTTAAAAGGTGGACAAGGTACTCCAGATCGTAAATGTGGTTGGGGTATACCAGGTGCTTTTGGTGCGGTTAAAGATGGTATTAAACGTGTTTCTTTAAAACATGGTTATAACCCTAATGACGTTGCAGCTATTCTTGGTTTTGAATCTGCCGGTTTTAATCTTAAAATTGACAACAACGCTGGTGCATATGGTTTAAGTCAATGGACTAAAATTGGTATAACAGATATTAATGCTTCAGATTTAACAGCGAGAGGAATACCAGCTTCAATTAAATCAAACCCTAAGCAAATCACTACACTGAGTGCTCAACAACAAGTCGAATTATTAGATTTATATCTTGCAGTAAAAGCACGACAACGTAAAAGCGACTATAATAATAAAACAATAGCTGGGTTTTATGCTCTAGTTTTAGGTGGACCATATAAAAGCCCTAGTCGTGAATATAATGCGAACAGAAACCTCGATAGAAACCCTCGAGATGGTGTTGTGACTTTAGCTGAAGCCGTTACATTTGAAGGTATTGTTATGCGTTTATGCCCTTACTATTCTGAATACCCTTAATAGAGCAATTAAAGGAAATATTATGAAAAACAGATTTTTGTCTTTATTGGGTTTTAGCCTTTTAGCATGTGCATCTTTTAATGCTAGTGCTAATACTAGCTCAGACTCTATTCGTGCTGAACTTGAAAAACTGCGCTTAGTAAACGTTAAATGTGCTGCGGTTTCTAACGATCCATTTGATGCAAAACACCTAAATTGCTATACAAATGTTTATAACCGCGCAAGTCAGCTTGGTAGCCTTGCTTCTAAATATATTAATAATGAAGAAGCTCCGCGTGTTCTAGCTGATCACAATCGAAACTTTACTCAGTTACTTGCTAACTGCGATCAGTTATACGCTGGCCAGACTGCAAAGTACAAAACACTAAGCATGCAATGTAAAGCGACCAATAAATTAGGTTGGGCAATGTTTATTCCGGCATTAATGAAGTAATAAAGGATCAGGTTATGAAAAAGTTTTTAAGTTTAGCTTTGTTATGTGCTGCTACCATTATTACGTCATCTGCCAACGCTGGTTATAAGACCAAAGCTGAAGCTATTCAAGCTTATAACAAGGTACAAGCTGAGTATCAAAAATGCGTGTTTAATTATAATGAAGCGCGTGATTCTGAGTACGGTTCACCAGAACTTAAGTGCAATACACCATACAACCAATCATTAACACGTTTCATCAAAGACGTTCGTGCGGAAAGTCAAAAGAATGCTGCAGCTTGGCAAGCAATCAATACACAACATATTAAATTTAGCCAAAACTGTGATAGTCAAACTATGGTGAGCTCATACAATCCATCGTTTTTTATTCGTCAATCTTTTATGTGTGAATCCTCTGCTTTTACATCTTTAGCACAAGTGGCAATCGACCTTTCTTATTAATTTCAAAACATAAAAAGGGCATCTATAAGATGCCCTTTTTTGTCGTTTGGTTTTAGACTTTTTCTATAATTGTTTCGGTATCTGGTGTTTCAACTTCAAACCCAAAGTGAAGATTACCGTATTCAATTGCTTCTTCTACCCAATGCAAGCCCATGTTTTGCTCATTTCCTACTTTGCTTGAATCATAAGCCTCAAGGGGCATCACCCTCTTAATATCATTTTCGATGAAAAAATATGTATAACAGTGAGGGTGCACATATATTCCATCAAAATAAAATGGAATTAAATATCTCCCCTTTAATTCCTTAAACTGCTCAATTGTATGTTTACTTGAAGCAATTCCACCGCCTGAATCTATGACAATGCTTCTAAAAGATCCTGAAGGAATATCAACGATAGCCAGGCCATCGAACGTTTCTACACCATTTAATATCTCTTTAGTTTTGAGATAAACACCTGGTTCAAAATGGCGTTGCTTGAAATTAAAATCTTCCGTGAAACTAAAGATTGACTTTGTTTCCTTTTCAATTAGATGAAACATTTCAAGAAGTGGTGTGATTATATCTGCGACCTGTGAGCCCTTTTTCTTAACAAGCTCCATGATATACGGTTCGTGATGAAACTCTCCGCGAATATAACTAGCATTGTGACATGCCTGAAACACTCTATTTTGCAGAACTTCAACTTGATTAGGCATTTGAAATCTCCGTATTTTTTGAATTTAAGTGTTCCAATAAATCATTAATGCCATCTGTAAATAATATGTTTTTGGCTCGTGTTACGGTCACATACAACAGCCGTTTTTCATCTGCAGAAATCATTAGCTTTTTATCGAGAATTTTATAGTTAAAGCCTTTTGCGATTAGGACATTATCCCACTCTAAACCTTTACTCTTGTGTGATGTGCTAATGACCAAAGTGTTTTTTGGGTCAGTTTCATCATCAGCCATACTATTTTCTAACGCCCACTCAATCACTTGCCATGAGTATTGGTTTGTTAGATCCAGAAAGGTTTTTAATTCTGTAGTTGCCCCCTCCACTTCTCCAAACACTTGTATATGGTCCACAAGCTCTTGGTAGGAAGAAAAGTTTTGAAGCTCTTTACACGTTGGCCGTTTATTTGCTCTCAGTTGAAAAATCCCACTGAAAATATCTTTACTGCGCTTTCCATCAACCTCAAGACGTATTTTCTTTTCGCCATTAAGGTAGCCATGAAACTTAAAAAAGTATTCAAAAGCCGTAGCATTTGTTCTACAAATAATCGCGTTCAATGAAGATGGTGCATAACTTGATGTACTGAAAGTGGTAACTTTTGACGTTTTACTTGGTAAACCTTTTAACTGTCTGGTTTCACCAAAAAGTTTATTGAGAAGTAGATTAGCTATATCTGCAACTGCATTACCAAACCGAAACGACTGTTCTAAGTACAATGCTTCAAGATCTAGGTTCTGTAAAATATCTTTCGCACCCCTAAAGCCATATATGCTTTGGTATGGATCTCCAACAAAAATAACTTTTGCTTTTTGACGTTTGAGTACGTCTAGTATTAATTGGTCACTATCTTGGCTTTCATCTACCATCACGTAATCAAAATCAAGTTGTGGTTTTTGCAGTACCCACCACTTGAGATAGTAATCGTGTGTAATACCATAATCACCGTTTGGATCAACTACATCATTCCAGATCATTTTCGCAATTGAAGTGATTTTATCTTCAAGAACGTCATTGCGCTTAATTGATGTTTGTTCTTTTAAAGCTATGTAAGCATGATCATTGGTAACAGTCTGATCCACTGTCATACAAAAATAACGTAATGTATTAAGGATAATCAGCGCTAATGTTAGATCGGTGAGTTGTCGGTTTTTCCCGTTGTACTGAAATCGAATGTTTTCAAGCTTAAACTTTTGAACAATATCTTTAGGAAGTAACGTAGGTTTGTTAATCTTATTTTTCAGCCAACCAGGTATATTTCTGTAAGCTAGAGAATGGAATGTAGAACATGTGACTGAATTCAGCCCATATTCAGCGAATTTTTGATTAGCTTCATCTGCCATCTTTTTATTAAATGATAGATATAGTCCAAGCTTACCTAGTTGTTGCAAAGCACTACTACAATGGATCAATGTCGTAGTCTTACCAGTACCAGCAAAAGCAATCAATTTAAAACTGGTTTTTAGTCGTGTTGCTTTATCAATTGCTCGTTGCTGTTCACTGGTAGGTTTTTGAGTAATTTTCTTCACAACCATTGCTTAATTTCGTGCTAAAAAAGAACTTGGTTTTTTGTTTTTCATTACAAGCACATCGCTTTCAACAATTTGCATCTGGCTTGCTAAAAAGTTAACTTGTTGCTTCAGTTCGTTTATATCGCTTTTTAGTTCAACTACTTGCACTTGCATCTCAAGGTTTGAATATTTGAGCTTGTTATTCTCAGTTTCTTTCTCTTTTAGTGCTGCCTGTAATCTTTTGATTTCCTGTTGGCTCTCTATGTTAGCCACATTAATATTGCTTTTGCTTTGAATATTTTGTGCTTGAGAAGATGTACTCTCAATTGCAACAGGTGTTGGCTTTGGTTGTACTGTGCCATTATATTTGGTTGTCTCTGAGATCTTATCCCATAGAGAATATGTGCGTAATGGCGCTGGTATATTTTGATTTGGTGTTGAAAAACTGGTGCGTAAAGCATTTGCACTGTCTTTAGATACAATGTCTCCAGAACTATTAATTTCAGTAAAGCCAGCATAAGCAAGTGAAACAACTGTTGAAACTGCTATTGCACCAATTACCTTAAAATAGTTTGATTTCTTCATTAGAATGCCCCTTTCAAGCGCTTATTTTTTGCCGTTTGATTTGATGATTTTCGAGTGATTGTGTTGTTTTCTAAATTGATAGAAACACCTACATTCATGACCTGATTTTTCTGTGGGTTGTATTGAATAAAGACCAGTTCTTTTGCATATTTCTTTGCGTGTGTTAAACGTTCAGCATGAATTTCATCAAGATTAAATCTGATTTGCATTCGCGATATATACAGCTTGAATAACTGATCATTTACTTCAGCTAAATTTAAAACTAAGCCTTTTTCATCTATAGAAGCAGACTCGAAAGTTAAATCATTTAAAAACCAATTTTCGGGTTGTATTAGTAAATAAAACTTTTCAACTTCGCTTGTGATTGCATATGAAAAACAAAACTCATTCACCTGATAGGTGCTTAAGCAAATGGTTTCATTGTTATAGCCACGTTTCATGTTTCGGTCATATGAGCTCAACCACCAAACTAAATAGTGTCGTGCTTCCAACTCTTTAACGGTTATTTGTGCTATTTCTGAGGCCTTTAGCTGTAATGCTTCAAGGTTTTCTATTCGTCTAGCTCTCATAGATAATTCACCTTATTTTTCTTGAAAGCATGAGTTATCAAAAGCCATTGAGTTAGGATCTAACCCCATGTTTTTAAGAGCCAAGGCTTTACCGTCAAGTTCAGGGTTATCAGATGTGCTTAGTTGTTGCGAACTTGTTTCTGAAGATGCATTTTTCTCATTAGTACCTGAACCTAAAAAGTAACCGCCTCCAGCAAAAACAACTACTGCAGCTACAATGCCCATAGCTGGCCAAGACGTTTTAAAACTAGAGAATCTATCTGCTAAAGATAAGCTGTATTTTTCTTCATTAGAACGTATAGGGCTGTCTGTAACATCAGCCTTATATTCATTTAGAGCTTGATGCCAAACTTCCTTTATGTAGCTCTGAAGTTCATATGTACTGAAACGAACCTTGCTTTTGTTTAAGTAATAGCATGGCTCACTTATAAGAATTTCTGTGTTTTCGTCAGACTTTAAGAAAACTTGTCCTCTAAACAAATTATTCTCGACCTGATCAAATCCTTTGATCGTTAATAGTAGATCCGTGGCCTTTGCATCTATATTGAAGATGCTCACCTGGCGATTTCTATCCGTATCTCCAGAAAGGTCAGAATCTAAAAACATAGACTCATTGTTTATCTTAGAGAAATAAGGTGAAAAGTTTCCGACAATCGATTGGAAAGCTTTCAATTGAGTTTTGTTCATCTCAATTCCCTCTTATTTGAAAATATAGTCAAGAGTGGCTGTTTCTGAAGTTCCTCTACGAGCTTCAACTTTTCCAGTCTTTTTATTTACAAAGATAGCAACTGGTACACCAGCAGTTAGTGGCTGTGGCTTTTGTCCAGCGCTACGAATTGCTTCTCGCTGTTCACGATCTTCTTTTGGCATTGCAACAATATCTTCGTGATAGAAGAAGATAGATTGAAGAGCGCCTAAGTGTTTATCCAACTCAGCAAGTTCCTGTGGTGTAGGAATCACTTTAATTGAGTTAATTTCTTCATCTGTTCCATTAAAGGTTTTATTAATAGTATCTTCAGATGGTTTACGAAGAATTCCAGCTGCTAATTGTTTTCCGTTTTCACTTTGGTTTAGAACTAAAGCTGGAATCCATTTAATAGTTGCACCGCTTTTAACGTATGAGCGAGAAAGGTTGAATGTTTCGTGACAATATTTACAGCGTGGATCGTAAATGATGTAAACAGTGTTGTTATCATTCGCTTTCCCCTCTTTAAACCCTGAAAGCGTTTTTACAGCTTTAAAGACTGGATGATTGTATGCACTGGCCAAATTCCCAACGGAAGCTGTTGGTTGTCGTGCTGGTGTATTCATTTTTTTTGCAGTTAATTTAAGAGGCTCAGATATATTTTTTTTAGTAGCAGAATCCCAAGCTGTACCATGTAAGATGACTTTTTCATCGGATGTTGTAAAAAACACCGCATTTTTCCCATTAGGTGCCTCAAGAATCCAAGAAGTTAAACCTCCACTAAAGGGTTTAACTTCTTTTACTTTGCCCATTTTTTGCATCTTAGAAGTAAGGTCCTGAGATGGTGCAGCGTAAGTAGAGATTGTAATAATACTAATAGCGCAACTTGCTACTATTTTAGTGAAATTATTTAAAAGCATTTTAGAGTATTACCTTTTAAGCCATGTTTTAGCAGTATAGTTAAAATATGTTTTTAAAAAAATAGTTAAATAAAAAAGACCGGTGTTTTAATACCGGTCAATTATAACTTATAGGTTTAAGACTAAAACCCTTTTTGCTTGTTTTTTTGTATTTCATCCTGTGGTATTTCTACGCTCACCATATCAAAAACATGATCGTCACTATACTTAAAATCATCTTTATCATTGTTTTTAGAGTTATAAGATCCGTTGTTTAATTCCTTGTCCGTAAACTCTACTACTCGAATAATACTGTTCACATCTTCAGCAGCTTTTTGTCTAGCTTCAGTCATGGCAAAACTCAATAATTCGTATTCAAAACCAACAAGGCCAATGTTAAAGTCTGGCTCTTCTAATGGCTTCCCTAATTTCACCTCAATTAGATAATGCGAGATTGGACCTAAACCCTCACTAAACAAAGACGGTCTACCAATATTCTGTATGAATGCGTATGCAGTTCGATTGTATAGTTTTAACCAGCGTATATCTGTTGGTGGCATTACACCTAGTTGTCTTGCTGTTAATACAACCTCACACAAAATAGTTCTTACATATGCATGGTTTTTAAAAATCTTAGTAGCAACGGGATGTTTAATGTATTTGTGAATTCTTTTTCTAAGGAAATCAAAATTAAACCCTACAAGCTTACGATCGCCCTCAACATACTGATTTTCAATTGCAAACAATGGGTTGTTAGGTATATTTTTTGTGCAAATATCCCAATAGTAATTAATTAATGTTGTTGAATCTTTTTTGATTTTACGGAACTCTTCATCATCCATAGATTCATCGGTTGCACATGCTACTGGTAAATACAAAGCTAGCAAAATTGTATCAACATCGGATAAATACGATAATTCATCGGGTGATGTTTCTTTTGAATTATCAAGGGTTATCCAAAGATCCCCTAGTTGTTCACGTAAGACATTTAAAAACTTCTCTTCATCTATGATAGGTACTGTTTCACTTTTATCATTATATTCTTTCGTTACTCCGTTGATTGTAATGTTCACAAGGCGCTCTTTAGTTCCTGTAATTAACTCATGCCTATTTGCAAACTCATAAGTTGAATCTAGCGCTTTAAAATGACCATTGTTCGTATCATATTTTGACAAGTCTAATGGACCAAAAACCTGTAAGTGTCTTTGGTTTGGAATTTGTTCCTCTATGAACTCTTCTAGGTTCATGCTTTTGATAAAGCCCCGTGCTGGATGCTCGCTGTTGAAGCGGTCATAAGCTTTCTTTATCCAAGGTGTTGCCAGCAAAAATATTAATAAATTCCATGCTTGACTGGCTTTTGAAATTTGAAAAATAGTGACTTCGCTAAACTTATTTTGACAAAATAATGGAAGCCAATTGTTTGTTGGTTTACATAGGTGTTCTGTTGAATACACCAACTCACTTAGTAAAGGCACGTAGTTAAGCCCGATAGCTTTGAATATGCTATGTATCCACCATAGAGGAATAATTAAAATGCCTTTTGTGTATACTAAAAACCCTACAATTTGAGGTTTATAAGCAAACCATACAGCCAAAAAAGCCACTAAAACCATAACAACAGTAAATATATAAATATGATTCTCATGTACAAGCTTATCTTTTGGATCTGCCATTTTATAGCCTATTAATATGTGTATTGTTGGGTATTATATAGTTAATATTGGTTTTAATCTAATTCCCCTTAAACCTTTTAAGGATTTTAAGTCTGGTTTTAAGCTCTTGACTAAAGTGGCATTTAATACCTTTTAAAGCTTAAATCAGGTCAATCTCAACACTAAGCCAGTATTCTTGGTCAAATACTAAAAAGAATGAATAAGAAGCCCTCCCCTACTAGACATTTAAGTGGATTAACCGCCTATATAATAAATTTCTCTATAAATATTGTTGGTAGTCTTTTTATTGAATAGGGCACTCCCCTACTCAGCTAATATAGATCATTTTCAGTTGTGCATTTCACAACGTCTACTCATTTATTTAACTGTAAGTAGTAGTAAGCCCTCCCCTCTTCTTGGCAACTCCATTTTTATCAGTCTGATAATGAATAAATCAACGATTTAGAATCGAAAAACCGTTATCAGCCTGATAATGAAAAAACCACGCCAAGGGATCTAAAGCTGTTATCAGTCTGATAATGAAAAAAACCATGCCAAGGAATCTAAAGCTGTTATCAGTCTGATAATGAAAAAAACCACGCCAAGGGATCTAAAGCTGTTATCAGTCTGATAATGAAAAAAACCACGCCAAGGAATCTAAAGCTGTTATCAGTCTGATAATGAAAAAAACCACGCCAAGGGATCTAAAGCTGTTATCAGTCTGATAATGAAAAAATCCACGCCAAGGGATCTAAAGCTGTTATCAGTCTGATAATGAAAAAATCCACGATTAAAAATCGAAAGCTGTTGTCAGTCTGATAATGAAAAAATCCACGATTAAAAATCTAAAGCTGTTATCAGTCTGATAATGTAAAAAACCACGCCAAGGGATCTAAAGCTGTTATCAGTCTGATAATGAAAAAATCCACGCCAAGGAATCTAAAGCTGTTATCAGTCTGATAATGAAAAACACATAAGATATGGACACATGTTAGGCATATAGATTGAAAAAGTTGAAATATATTAAAAATAAAGTGAAAAAGTATTTTAAATATTTTTCAAATATTGTATTGTTTGACTTTACTTGAAAGGTGATTGAAAAATGGAAAAGAACTCAGGAATAACTTATATTTGTACAAGCATCCACTTTAAAGGTGGTGTGGGCAAAACAACATCTACGGTGAATTGTGCTGCTAAGCTTGGAAAATTAGGTTATACGGTTTTAGTAATCGACTTAGATAGCCAACGTAATGCAACAAAACATATTTCAAATGTTCCAGATATTAACGATATAGATGGCACTCTAAAAGATATTTTTGAAAACTATAAAACAATTAACATTCACGATGTTATACAAGGTCCAGATAAAACCAACTTTGAAAATGTGTCTTTGATTGCTTGTGCTAATAACATTCGTGATGTTGAAATCAATATTCAGCGTTCTAGTCCAGTTCCTAATGAAATTATTAGAAGTGTATTAAGAAAGATAAAAGGGGATTTCGACTTTATTTTGTTAGATTGTCCACCGCGAATGGAAACTCTAACTTTTAATGCTTTGTTAGCATCAAACAGTTTATTAATTCCATTACAGGGTGAATACAGTATTCAGGGTTTGGAAGATATACTTAACTCTATGGATGACTTAGAGACAAGCAATCCAGATTTAAAAATTCTATCGCCAGTACTAAACTTTTATAACAAGCGTAATACAGTGGATCTTACCTTGGCTGAAGATATTCGCAATGAATATGCTCAACCAAAATTGCAAGAAAAACTGGTAAATAAGGAATTAATCTGTATTCCAAATGCTACGGTTTTTAGTCAAGCATCATATGTTAAGTGTTCCGTATTTGATCTGGATGCTGGAAAAGAAACACCAGCAAAACAAGCAATTAATCAACTTGTAGATCTAATGGTTTCTGAATACAAAAAATTATAAGGTGCTGATATGAACTTTAAAGATAAAGTAAAAAGCATGAAAAAAACATCTGTTGCTAATGCAACAGGGAGTGATGCTCAAGTTACTGATGTAAAAGAAAATACAGCGACTCCAACCATAGAAGAGGGGAGTCTTAACCCACTAGCTAAGCGAGAAACAAAAAATATTGTTAGCGGATCTCATTTAGAATCAATCGACATTGATTTAATTGATCCATCACCTTATCAACCACGTATCATGAATAAACGTGTATATGAGAAGTTGCCAATTTTGGCTGCTGATATAGAAACTAATGGACAAATTAACCCGATTACAGTTCGACAGAAGGGTAATCGTTACGAGTTAATTGCTGGTGAGAGACGTTTTAGAGCAATTAAAGAGATTTTAAAGCTCAAGAGAATTACTGCTTTAGTTAAAACATCTATGAATGATGATAAAGCTGCTATAACAGCTTTATTGGATAATACTGCTAGACAAAATCTTTCAGATTTTGAAAGCATATTAAAAATCAAGCAATTATGTGAAGAGTTTGGTTATCCTTTTGAAAGTTATGAATTTGTTACTGAAAAATTTGCGATTGATAAGTCGAAGTATTTCCGTCTCAAATATATTCTAGACTTACCTGAGTTCATTTTGGACTCTTTGAACGAAGATCCTGAGCTAATTTCTGGATATATTGCTCAAGAAGTGAATACCGCAATAAATAAAGCTTTAGAAACTAAAACTGAAAAAGCAATTTTCGACTTGTTAAGACCAGAATGGGATAAATACGTTGAAGAATTTAAATCCACGGGCAAGCGTCATAAAGGATTTATAGCTATTTTGAGTGAAGAAGAAAAAGCAAATAAGGCGACTAAGCCTGAAAAAACTGAAGAAGCTACTACTGAAGAACAACCGAGTAAGATTAAATTCGATTTTAAGACAGATAAGGGCGTTAAATTTGGTTCTATGAGTTCTGAATGTGGTACCAAAGGTAAGAGTGTACTTAAGTTGCGAGTAGCCTTGGATGCAGATATTACAGAAGAGAAAGCTAGAAAAATTGAAGAGTTTTTTAAGAGCTTGAATGATTGAAGTTTCAAAACTTTGAATGAAAAAAACCGGCATTGCCGGTTTTTTTTATAATAGATCTGGATTAAAAGTCTGGTTAAGCCAATCCGAACTACTTGGATTGGTTACTGGTTTTGATTCAGATACGTTTTGACTTGGTTTAGCATTGTTAATTTCGGACGTTTCGGTATTTTGAGATGTTTCAACGGTAGGGGAGTGGTCCTGAATGTTTTTATGTTCAGTATGTTTAGCTTCCTTTATCTTAACTGCTTTTTGAACAGGAACCTCCTTGCTCTTGATAGAATTAGTTACGGGCTTTTTAGGTGATTGTTCAATTTGCTCCTTACTACTTTCTGGTATTTGTATGGATATATGATCAAGATACTTTTTTTCAAGATATTCAATATCGTACACATAGTAAGCAGTATTAAACTTGGTGTATGTTTCAACACAAGTACTTAAGCCAAACCTTAATAGGAAAGAATTGACAGAATATAGGCTTGCCATATCCTCATTAACTTCATACAACTTATAAAGGTATGAAAGCTCAATTAGAACCGCTATACCAGCATGTAAAACAGCAGTTATGTAATTTCTACGAAGCTTTCCTTGAGGATGTTTTTTAATTGAATTAAATAGTTTTTGATTTGCATTTTTATCTATTTTCATTCGTACAGGCTGTGCAAACGTCTCGTCTATTTCATTTTGCACTGGCGCATTTAGAAAAATCTTCTGCTTGTCAGTACAAAAGATAAATCCTAAATACAGCAGACTTAAACTAAAAGCGTTTAAGTCTAGACCTGGTAGATTTCTATTAACATTACTAATCACATCAAGATCTTCTCTTGTTAAGTGAATTAATTGATAGGATAGTTGTATGTAGTTTGAATCTGTCATTTGATTTCTGCGTACATTTTATACATGTATTTAGCTAACTTATATAAACCTTTAGCATTGGCGTACTCTGGTGATTCAGCGATTCTTACGTTCGGTAAGTCGTACTTTTCTTTAATCTCTTTTTCAAGAAAAGCTGCACCGCCTCCACAAAATAATACTAATGCTAAATCATCGCCTCCACCGATCTGTTTAGAGATAAAGTTATTTAATTCGATCATGAATTCGTTTTTAGCTTGCTGAATTAAACCTGTAATATCTTTGGCTTGAGATCCTATACCATAAGTTCCAGATTTTAGTGCGAAATCTAGCCAGTTAGCGTTAACTGTTTTATAGCCAGATTCAAGAATTAAGCTAGTGATTCGTTCATAGATGGTAAGAATACCAAGGTTACGTGATGTAGAACGATGGCCATCAAGCATGTTTCCTCCATCTAATGTGACTACAATATCAGTGGTTTTACCGCCAATATCGATTACAGCACATTCAGAACTTATTAAAAGATCACTATCTTCTGAACCGTTTCCGTGTACATCAATAATCTCATTAAAATAAGCTGTTTGAGCTTCACATTTAACAATATGTCTTTTAATGATATTAAGCGGTTTACCAGCTTTATGATCTTTTAAGTTGAAGCAAACATCACCATTGAGTAGAAAATTAGTTTTCATATCAATAAGTGGCATGTTTTTGGTTTTTTCAGGTGTGTAATAGCGACTAACAGGAAGTGAAGTAGCGATTGCAAACGCTCTACCATCATATGTTCCGATATGGTCAATATAGGCCTTAATTGCCTGGTGTATTAGTGCCTTGTTATATTCAGATGTCGGGTATTCGTCTGTTCTGGTATCCAGAGGAACACTACTATTGATCTTCTTACCAACTGTATAAAAGTTTTCATTTACTTTAACCACATAATAGTCAGTAGAATCCTCTTCGCCAGTGAGGACTTTTCCTGAATAAGCAATACTAGGAATAGTCAGTTTGATTTCATTTCCATCTTGATCTAGACCAGCATAAAGCTTTGTACCGCCATGTCCATCATCAATACCTAGAACAATATAACGTTCTTCAATCGCTGGTTTTTCATTTTGAGTATTTTTCATAAGTTTACCTTTCAATTTTTCAAGATTTACAACGAGTAACGTCTTCTACCGCGTCTAGTGTATTTATTGCCCCCAAAAACTAAGCGTCTAAGAGCAGAGGGGATATAGCTGTATTTGTATTTAAATACTTTTTCAATAACCAATGTTGCTACTATCAAGCCGATGAAAAGCATAAGTTTGAACAAGGAAAACTTAATAACAACAGCTAGAAAAGGTATAAACAAATATCCGTTTAAACCGCCCCATAGGATTAGATTTAATCTAAATTGCGACCAGTGTGCATATTGATCATCCATATTCGCCTCTTAATAAATCAGTTTGTAATAGTAGTCTTCATGCAAACGACCAGCTTTGAGTAGATCGTCAGCTTGTTTCCTGAAACTCTTACTGATGTTTGGATCTGAACCATCAGAATTAATCATTAACTCTCGAATAAACTTCTGTTGAGCATGAATATCATCAATTAAAAGCAATTCTTCTTTCAGTTGAGGTGATAAAATTAAGTGTTCCCTTACAGCAAATACCTTGCCGTTCACATCTTTAACAAGACGTTGAGCAATCAATGTATAAACTGAACCAATAATGTCAGCTGCAGCCTGAAGATGTTCTTCATGCTTAAAGCGCTTCAACATACGTGGAATAATTTTGTCTACGGTGGTTGCGTGAACCGTTGCAAAAACAGGGTGGCCAGTTAAAGAAAGTTCTAGAGCTGCAGAAATTGTTTCTTTATCTCGCAATTCACCGATTTCAACTGCAGCAGGACGTCTACGCATCGCCTCTCTATTTGCATCCGCAAAAGTCTCGAAGTTATTGGGGATTTCGCTTTGACTAACAATACTGTGTGTGCTTTCAATTGCGTCATACTCGTATTCGATAGGCTCGTTGTGAGTCAAAATATTTCCACGAATATGAGTATTATTTTCCAACACATAGCGAATATTTGAAGCTAGTGTTGTACTTTTACCAGAACCAGTGATTCCGCCAATGATGTAGCAACCATTGTGAGGTAGCGATCTTTTAATGAAATCTTCATCTAAACCCACTTTTGAAAAGTGAGGGGGAATGCCAGAAATTGTACGTAACGTTATCTGAAAAGAATCTCCAGATCCACGATACGAAGTTCGAGATACGTTCACACGAAAGTTATAACGAGTTTCCTTACCTGAAGCGTCTTTCTGCAGAATACGATATGCCTTATTAATAAACTTATTATTAATAAGGACTAAGTAGGCATTTTCATCAGCAATCGTTCTTAGGATGTGTAGAGCTTCATCACGATTGATAATACGGTGTGTTAACGAATATAACTCCAAGTCTTTCATCATTGTGATGGGGCGATCTGGACTAATGAAAATATCTGAAGCACCATGAGCTAATGCTTCATATAGAAGACTTTCAAATTCATCGCGACTTTTAAACCCTTGTTTCGGATCTTTGTATGTCGTTATGGCTGTTAATGTAGCCAAACCAAAACCACGGCTAGAATCGTAGTCTTTGCGAATGTCTTTGGTAGCTGTCAGAATCTTATTTTCAGATCCTTTAATCTTGTTAACATCAAATAATGCAGATTTTGCTTTTAATGTCGAAACCTTCATTTGCATTTAAAACTTCCAATTGAGTTAGCGAACTTAAGGTTCGCTAACAAGGTTAATTTTTGGAATTTGATAGCTAGGTGCAATTTGTTCAGGTTGGAGAATTGGTTTCCAAGTTTCAATATTTGAATTGAACTGCGGTAATTGTTGGATTTGAAGCAATTTCATATCAAGAGCAATAGTGTCTTGTGTAGAAGAAACAGCCAGTGATTGACTGCTAATTGCTGGCATTGATAACTTGCCCTCTAAAACAAACTTATGGAAAGTAACCATCCCCAAATAATCTCGTTTAAGACGATCTACTGCATCTTCAACAATATTTCGGCCCTCAACTAAACCCATTTCATAAGACTTAGCAGCAGTCTCTTTCCATATTTTTCGTTCTTGTTCGTTAGCTGGTAACATTTCTTTCGGAATGAAAGTCACGTAATCAACATTGCTATCAAGTGTAGGGAAAACAAGGTACTGACGCCAATCAGGTGCACGAGTACTGAAACGAGCTTGTTTCAAGATTTTATAAGTCTGCTTAGTCGTCTTGTACGACATGGCATTAGGTGTCTCAGTTACATCTTTTGATTCAATAATAACCGGGGGAACAACAACATCTTTGATCATGTAAGGTTTAAAGTTAAAGATTGTATCAAGGTTACGCTCTTGGCTTTTGATGACCTCACGAGCGTTGCTTAAATAAGTATTGATCCCTAACTTAATACCTTTTTGCTTAACTAATTCAAGCATGGCTTCATAACGAGCTTGCTGTTCAACATTACTAACATGAACTTCTAAAGAAGACTGGTTAGATGGGTTTAGTAGCTCTTGTAATGAAGCATTATTAGAGTAGTCCATAAAAACTCCAGATATGTATAAAAGGATTTAAAGGGTATTAGTTATAAGTCAATAAAATACTTTTATTTTGATGATCTAGAGTTATCGAAGCAGTATTTAAATATGCAGAAACATCGCGTAAAGCTTCTACACCAGTAAGACGCTTTTTATTAAAATTAACAATTGGAAGCTCATGAGTAGGACCAGCTTCTACAAAACGGTATCCGTATTGGCTAGAAATACTTTTAATTAAAGGTATTGGATCGCCTATGTAGTCGATATTTAAAAGGTCATGGTTGATGCTACCTTGTTTCTTCTGAACAGTTTGCATTTGAATTGCAGAAGAGTTCTTTAAGTTCTGTTGTGCAATTAAAGCCTCTTGAGATGCTTCAGATATAATAGATAAAGGGCTTGCTACGTTTAATTGCGTTACATCACGACTAGCACACCCAGACATCATTAAACCAATTGCAAGAACGCTTAAAAGCTTTTTATTGTGCTTCATTTTTACTCCGGATTAAGTGGGTATAAAGACAAAATGATTTTAGTCTAAAAACTATTAAAATGCACTTTATTAATTATAAAAAATCCCTTAAAAGGTATAAAGCCGACTTTTAGGCACTCGCTTAAACCTAATTTATAAGCTTTAACGCTTATCTAAGGGCGTTCTTCAGGCAGTCGTACCTGGCCTAAACAAGACAAATCTGTAAAAAATACTCTTTTTAAGTGCATTGTCTGTCCAAAACAATGCTTTTTTTTAGTAGTACCTATCTGAAATGGAAATACAACGTACTTTTTTCAATCAATTATAGAGAGTAAATGAGCTCTTATAGTTTGCTGGACGTCTTTTATATTCCTTTATAGTCTTATTCTTTCTTTTTATTATCTTTTCTATTCTTTTTTGTTCTTTTTTTAGAATATAATTTATACAGAAAATAACAAAGTACATTTATTCTTTTTTTAATTAAAATATTGTTAATACTGTAATTTATATTTTACAGTATAGAAGTATATTAATAAAGATGTTAATATGCTTTTTTTAATTAATATTAAAAATATTATTGGTGATAATGTAATTTATTTATAAGCCAGCTTCTTTAATATTAAATAAATTGATAAAAACTGTTTGAAGAAAAAATGCATCTTGGTATATACCATTCCTAATTTAAAAGTTTAAAGACATTAAAGCTGCTACTTTTAAAAACCTACCTTATGGTTTAGTGCTGTGCATCTTAAATATAAAGATTTGACACCTTAAACACCAATTAAACTGCAATAATGATAGGCTTAGAGTCGTATTTTTCCCTAAAAATTTAAGGCATCGCAACTGGCAAAAGACTATTGAAACTATGCATATCAAGCACTTCACTGTAAAAAAGGTCCACTGTGTTTTTATGATTTATCAACTTCATTTTTTTGATTTTTCCACTGTACTAACAAGAGAGGAGTCAAAAAAGACATTCGCATTTATTGGGCTTAAAAGTGAAAAACATTTTGCTTAAAGTGAAAAACGTTTTAACGAGTACTTTTAGAAAGGTGTTTAACGTTGTAGTATGTGCTCATGTTTTGCATGTGGATAAAGGGTGGTAGTGGTGAGCAGTTTTGAGAATCCTAATAGCTATCCAAAGACATTAAAAGAATACACAAGTCGTATAGAGGATTTTCCGTATTCTACTAAGACCAAATATGATATTGAGCTTAAGCAAAAAATTGATAAACATTTAGATAGTTCAGAGCTAGATTTAAAAATGTTGTATGAAAACATATATTCTGAATTTAAAACTAAATCTGAAAATGGTTATTACGCGGAATCTACATTTAGAACATATCGTGCATATTTAGTGTATGGAATCGGTCTAAAGCTTAATGAGCTAAATAATGGCTCTATTAATGATGAAGATATAGATGCTGGTTTTGATGAATATTTTTTAGAAGAATTATATTTAAGAATCATTAACACAAAATATACAGCTAATAAGGACAAACCTAAGCGTACTTCTGAGCTGAAAACAAAGTACTTTGAACGCACGTTTTACAACTACTTGATAAGAGAATTCGAGCATAAGAACGAGAGTAACACCAGGGTTAGTGAGTTTGATCGGATGATGGTTGCTTTTGTTGATGCCAATCTTGTTGTTGGATTGCGTCCTGTTGAGTGGTTTTCCGTTTCATTCTGTTGTGCAGTAAAAGGACCAAAACTGATCATGATTGTGGAAAATGGCAAGGCTACACATGGTCGGGCTAATGGACTTAAAAGGTATTTAATACTTGATGACCTTAAACATGAAGATCAAGAAAAGATATACCTTTATTGGAACTTGCTAAATAGGTATGTGAGAAAGGTATCTAGTTTAAATAAAAGTAGTGGCTATACCTTTGGATGGGATGAAAAACAGACTTTTATTAAAATACTGCAAGAGCGTTTACGTTTAAGTTATATCAATTACTTTAAGCTTAGAGGCAAGGTTTTAACTAATGAAGATCAACGACCTACTTTATACAGTACAAGGCATCAATGTATTGCAAATGCTAAGGTAAAGGGTATTGATAAGTTTGTGATAGCTGGTGCTTTTGGACATGCTGGTAAAGATACTGCTTCTAACTTTTATGGGCGAAAGTGGAGAGGCCATAGTGGTTTTAGTATAAAGCCTACTTTAGATTCTATTGAAAACGTTAATGGTAGCCATGAATTTGTTAAAACACTTTTAGCTAATAACCTAGATACCTTTTATTATTTTGATCTTAATATAGCAAATGAGTTTAATACCGACTATTATAAGGACGAATTAAAGTCGGGTTTAGTGATTGACTAAATGGATAACTCTAAAACTAATTTGACTACTTCAACATGGGGTTCTCCTTACGCTGAAGTATCAATAATAGGTAAAAGAAAATACGCAAGGCTTTTAAGAGTGTTGGTTAGTACGTTTGCCTCATTGTGCATTTTAACCGTTTTAACAACGCTTAGTTTTGTAGCTTTTAAACTCACCACAACAGATTTTGAATCTTTGGTTTTTGATGACGGCACACCAGTTAAGTGTGTGCTTAGCTCTAAATCAGATCGTCCAATTCCATCTGTTATATATCAGCCAGCGAAATAGGAGTGCTGTTGTGTCTAAAGACAAATCTAATGAAAACGCTGAAATAGGTTCTTGTGATCCTAGTCTTTGGCTCAGAAAACAGGTGGATGAAAAAGATAAGGAGATTGCAAAGTTAAGACGATGGCTTGTTTTCGTGTTTTTCGCTTTTATCGTGAGTGCTGTTCTTGCGATGATTATTTTTGCTGCCTTTAATGCATACCCAAAAGTCAAAGCTGTTCAAACAGTAGATAACTCGGTTATCTGTCCAATCGAAGCATCAAAAAACCCTCGCGTTACTGACGTTGTTATTTCTGAATTCGGTAAGAGTGCAATTCTTTCTGTCTACAACTTTGATTTCTTGAACTGGCGTGACGTTATTAACAATGCTGGTTCAATGTATTTCACTGAGGGCGGTAAAGATTCATTGATGAAGCAAATCGCTCAATCACAAACAGTTGGCACAATCGTACAAAACAACCTAACGATGCGAACTACTGCTACTGATGTTCCACAAATCGAAAACCGTGATTTACATGCTGCAGAACCTAGTTGGACTGTTCGTGTTCCTATCACTACTCAATTCTTCTTAGGTGACAAACAACCTAAAGAGACTCACCGCTTCATTGCGACAGTTACTATTGTTGAGCATCCACGTTCTTATCTGAACTACAACGGTATTGCTGTTAAGACAATTACGTTAACTCCAGCGCGTTAATTGGATGATACTTATGAAATTGAAAAAATTATCTTTGGCTCTTTTTGCTTCTACTGCATTAACTACAATAGTTAATGCTGCTGATATGCCTCCGAATACTTTTGCGGATGCTCAATCTCCTTTGGTTGCACCTGAGGTAGTTGATACAGCATCGGAAATTGACAGACAGGTTCACAATCTTGTTGGTTTGCAGTTCACACCTGAGCAAACAAAAATAGTTAAAGGACTTTTGTTGCAACAAAAACGAAGCCTTTCTAGTCCTTATGTAAATACGCCACAAGCGAAAACCCGTAGTTTGGGTATTTCATTAAACCCTGGTGAGGAACCGCCAGTAATTCGTTTAAGCGCTGGCATGCTATCTACTATTGTCTTTACCGATTCTTCAGGAAATCCATGGAACATTGAAAAGATTTCTTTGGACCGTGGACGTTTCTCAGATGGCTTAGGTGAGCAAAACGAAAAAGAGCCAGACGAAATCCCTGAAACTAACATCCTTTCAATCGAACCATTAGATCCAGCTGCTTTCGGAAACGTAACGGTCACATTAAAGGGATTGGGTGCTCCAGTAATTTTGATGTTAGCTACTGGCCAACGTGATTTAGATGTTCGTGTAGACGCACGTATACCTGGTCGAAGCCCAACAGCCAAAGCTATGTATTCAACAGGCAATCAAACATCGATTATTCCAGATGGTGTGAGTTTGCAATTTATGGATGGCTTAGCGCCTGAGGGTGCTGTTGAAATGCGAACCGATAGTCCTAATGTCCGTGCTTGGAAGTTTGGTGGCTATATATATGTGCGTAGTAACTTTGGTGTTATTCAACCAGCCTTTTTGAGTTCTTTCCGCGCTAACAACGGTATGAAGATCTTCCGTTATGAAGATTCTGAAGATCTGAAGTACATCACATTTTCAACGACTGGCGGTACACCTAAAACTGTTTACCTCGAAGACGCATTTTAAGTCATTAAGTGAGAATTAAAAATGGATTCAACGAACCAACAAAATAACCCGAATGACATTGAAGAGAATTCTAGTCGTAGCACTGAAGTAGGTACTACCGATGAAACTATTATTTCTGCAAACCAAGTTCATTCAGAAGAAGACCAACCTAAAAAACTGAAAAATACAAGTATTAAAACTGCTAACAAAAAACGTGTTTTTGCAGATACGCGCTTTCGCGTTGTTGCAATTATTGGTTTGGTAGTAGTTGGTGGATTAGGCTTTTTTATGTTTAACCCAATGGGGAAAAGTGACCAACTAGCTTTAGATAATCAGGTTGCTATTGCTACACCAGAAATCCAAGGACAGGGTACAAATGTTATCCCTCCTGAATATGTAGAATATGAACGTCAAAAACAAGCTGAAGAAGCTGCTCGAGCTGGCAAAAATGGTGAAAGCTATTTGCCCGAATTTAAAACAGTTGCAACACAAGATCCAAACGGCGATCTGAACGATCAGAATTTTATTACAGGTCCAAATGGGCAACCTGTAAACGGTTCTGCAACAGGTGGTACACCAAATATTACGCTTGAACTTGACCAGATGGCCAGAGCTAATATGGCAAATCAAGGTGGTGCATTACCTCAACCAACTAGCGGTGGTCTACCACAACAACCACAAACACAAAACGGTGCTAATCAAAACGCACCGATTTATCAAACTAACTACGCGCAACAATATGAACATGCTTCATCTGCTGCTAATGATGTTGCTAGTGTATATAGCCAACAAGCAGCTGCTTATGCAGAACGTAATGCTGCAACGCGTGAATTAAGTCAAACTGCTTTTGTTGATCAACTTGCTGCGTTTTCTAATACAAAGAACAAGGTCAACGGATATTCAACATATAAATATTCACACAACACTAAAGCATCGGAAGGGCAACAAAACCTTGGAAGCTTGAACGTTGCGAATACGACTAGCGAATCTACTAAAGGACTAGCAATCATTAAAGCTGGTACAACAATGAAAGCGCGTTTAGATACAGGTGTGAATACTGATAAAGGTAAAAACCTATTTGCTACTGTTATTGGCGGTAAATTTAACGGCGCAAAACTTATTGGTACTGTTGGTCTGAATACTGCGGATATTGAATTTAACTTTACCCGTATGTTGTTTAAGGGCGAAGAGTATGCAATCCAAGTACGAGCTTTAACTCTTGGAACAAAACAATCGGGCATGGCTGATAAAGTCCAAAAACACACTTTGCAAAAGCTTGGCGGTATGGTTACTGCTGGAATCTTTGAGGGTTACGGACAAGCCTATCAAAACATTGGTACAACCCAAATCACAAATACTGGCAATGTTGTAAGCACGAAGGAAGAGCCAAACGATAAAGAAATTGCCGGGAACATCATTGGTAACGTTGGTACGGAAATGGCGAACATGGCACGTACATCAACAGTTCGACCAACTACGTATATCGTTAACAGCGGAAAAGTATTTGAAGTCTTTTTTGATGCTGACGTAACAACACCGAAAAGTAAGGGGTAAGCGAAATGTCTGATAATCAAATGACTGCTGAACAGGCAAAGAAAAATCTAAAAGATGCTGAAGGCAAACCCCAAAAAGGCGAAGGTAGTGCGAAGGGTGGTATTCCTCCAAAACTTCTTATTGTTATTGGTGTTATTGCCTTAATTATGATTGGTACTTTCTTTTGGATACAAATGAGTAAACCAAAAGACGTCAGCACGGCAGTTGCTCCAGAACAAACACCAGAATCCATTGATACTGTTGGTCAAGGCATTCAACAAACACAAGCAACATACAACCAAAATCAACAACCTTTAAAGGACAATAGTATTGCTGATGATACGGCGTTCATTGTTGATGAAAATATTGTGTTTAAAGATCCTACCACTGGTCAATACATGATTATGTACAAATCCATGTCGTATCCGATTGATTCTGATCTAGGAATAGAGGCAGTTAACTTCTATCAAAGTCAGGGTACGAATGCACTTATTTTATTACAACGTTTGAAAGAAAAAGAGCAAGCGCATGGGCAAGTACAAAACGGCGAACAAACTGCAGTTGCTCAATCAGAAACCATAATCAAAAATGAACAACTGAAAGCTGAAAATGACGATCTTAAAAACCTTGTTGAATTGCAAGAACAGGCAATTAAGGAATTAAAGACTAGTTTAATCAAAATAGCTAAAGACCAGACTAAGCAAAAGGCTTTAAGTACATCGGGATCTAAAACCTTATCAATTCCAAAAGGTGCAAAACGCTTGGATGCTTTTGCGGTTGTAGGCGATCGCGCTTGGATGACAGATTCTCAAAACCATACATATACAGTCTATGTAGGTCAGAAGATGCCAGACAATCGCACGGTCTATGCTGTTGACGAAAACGAACAAGCCATTTGGGTGAAATAAGGAAAATAGCGTGGATGCATTAGATATAGTTAAAGCGATATTAAACATATACGGTCCACTACTAAGCTTTATACGCATTTGCTTTGTTGTAACGGGGTTGGTGATTACTGGCACGGCGCTTTTTGACTTAATGCAAGCATCATCACCTCAACAAAAGTTCTTTGGTCATGGAATGAAAGAGCCTACCACTGGTGGGGCATTGTTGAAGATTCTTATCGGTGGTGCTTTTGCATCACTTGGATATGACGGATATATCATTGGTGCACTAGGTTCTTCATTGTTTGGTGGTAATGGCATAGAACTTGTAACGGTACAAAGTTACTTGCCTGATGCTGGTGCTAATGATTTAGGTGCATATATCGTTACGGCGGTTGTAGGTTTTACGCAACTGGTAGGGATTATAGCCGTAGCTCGTGGCTTATATGGTTTTGTAGAGAAAATTGATGCTCAAGGCAATGCGACATACCGCAAAGCATGGGTTTTAATTATAACAGGTGTATTATGCGTATACGTTCAGGACGTACACGATGTCTTTGTTAATACCTTTGGAACACAAATAGGAGGAACCTTTTTTACAATATTTTAAACAATCTTCTTAAAATAGGGTGAGAGTTTCTTAAAAACCTTGTATAAGATATTGAAGATATTTAACGAGAAGTTTAAAATTAAGCAACTTAAAGCAATAGGGTTTTAAGAATGTTTAATTACAGTGCGGAGATTAGCTCCCGTATATTAAATAAAAGGAAAATGACAATGGTATCATTAGTAAAACACTCAGTTCGCACTGTAAAAGCGACTGCATTCCGCGCAAAAGTAATGTTTTTAGCTTTTGTTTCTGCATTAATGGGTCAAGTTGCATATGCAAACACTGGCACATGGAACCCAGGTGGTACAGCTTACGGAAAACACGCTGCTGGTTCTGATGCGAATGAAATCTTAGGCCGTGGTGAAACATTAGGTCAAAACGTTTATAAATTCTTAATCGTAGTGTTCATGGTGCTTGGTTTAGGCTTAGTTGGTACTGGTTTGTATATGATGTATACATCAGAAGAAGATCAACAAAAGAAAAAGAAAACTGCTTGGATCTGTATTGGTGTGGGTGGTGCGTTATCAATCGTAGGCTTCATCATGTTCTCTGCTGCGAACACTATTACTGGTAAAGCGTAATACAATAATAAATAAGTTTAAAAGCGTGGCTTAGGCTGCGCTTTTTTTATTTTAAAAATAGTATATACATGTTTTAATTAGACCTTACTTAATAGTATTAAGGGGTTTAAGTGAAACATATAAACCGTAAGTTTGGTATTTTAAGACCTATTAACGGCGTAAACGACAAGCAAGAGATACGTCAAGATAAAACTATCCATGATGGTTTTAAAACCAATGAGACAATAAAGCAAATAATGTCTTCACAACCAGCTAAATGCTATTTTTGTGATTTCTATGACGAATACTTTTTAGAGCCACATCACTTAGACGGCGATCATAGCAACCATACGGCTGAGAACATTGTAGCGGTCTGTACGCTATGCCATGCACAAAACCACATCTTTGCACTATCACTGGAAAAGAAAGCTGAAATATGCGTATTGAGTACGAACATACCTCAAGAGATCTTTAATCAATATCAACGTGCATTACTGGTGTTATCGCATAAGTCTGACAACCAAGATCCTGAGCTTGCTAAGTTCGCACGGCGACATCGCCAAAGCTTGCTTGTAGAGCCGTTAAAGCGCCATCAACGCCCTAATCCTACAAAGATGTCTGAAGCAGAATACGCACGTAATATGTTTGAGGATATACAGGCGTTTAATGCGATTAAGACACGAACCCAAACAATTGATACCCAACTGTACTTCACGGACATTAAGTTCAACACAATGGCTGAATATGAAGAAGCCAAGCAAGAAGATATGTTGGTAGCGAACGTTGATTACGTAGACCAGCTCCGCAAGTACAAAGAGTGGTATTTGAATGCCATCAAAGAGAACAAAAACTTTTCTTTGTATCAACTCGCAAAAGCTTTGGAAAAGGTATCAGACGAAGCATACGAGAGCTTTAATCTGCCAAACCACTACATAGTATTTTCCCCGAATATCTTTACTGACGAGCAGTATGAGTACTACCAAACACTAGATGTATTTAAGGGTTTGGGTGATAAGTGAGTTCACATAAATGACAGAATGCTTAACAGATACCGAATACATAGATATGAGCTTAGAAGACGTTATATCGGGCATAGTGTTACAGCCATTTAAGCCTGACATAGTGAATGATATAGCGGTATTGGATAGCGTATTTGAGACGGACATATTGAATGATGATGAATACTCATTTATTGGTCCATACATCTACAAATATTGGGAACTTGGGATAGATGCACTACCAAAGGAAACGCACGATCAGCTATCGATATTTCGCTTATGCGTTATAGGTACTGAGGCTTTCAACTTCCTGAACGATTTGTATATACCAACGACACGCGACACTGGTCATACATCTAACACGCTAATGCTACTCCATGTTGTACATATAGCGATAGGGAATCAGACAACAACTGGTGAAGACTCAACGGGGCATTTTCAAGATCCACTGATTAAAGCGCTACTGTTGATGAATATCCCCGTTAACAGCGATTGTTTGCTGTTGGATGACACTTTGGTACACCTAAACAAAATAACGGCGCTGAGTGGCTTAGACGTTGAAATACAGGTTAAGCAAAGTGTGAGTGTGAAGCATAAGAAATTACTGAGCACCAACTTTGGATTTGACAATCCATTATCAATTATAAGCGTTTTGGAACAAAAGAAACTGTCTGAAGAACTGACACGCTACTTTCCGATGATACATCTACCAACGTCCGTAGAAGATGCGACAAACCAGATAGATACGGGCAACTTAAAAATGAGTTCGCTGCAATCTTTTTGTATATACCAAAACTTAAAGCTATCGGTGTCTAAAGTTTTCCACGAACAGGGCTTATACCAGAACAAAGAGATCTACATAGAGCTTGATAAGGTTCACTTCCAACTTAAAAATACAGGTTCCTTAAACTTCAAGGTGGGTACTTTAGGTGAAAGCCAAGAGGTTTTAGAAACGGCGTTTTGGCAACTGCTTAATAAGGGTTTAGTGTTTGACCTAAATAGTTTTAAGAAGTATGTCGAATTAAAAGAGGACGAAACCGTTAAAACTGATGTATTTACTAATTCAAAAAATGATAATATCCCTTTTAACAGTACCTACTATGAGCTTTTATTAAGGTTGGTTTTAGATACGAGCTTAAAACCCTCTGTTAAAAGTCTTGAGGTCGCAATTCAAAATAAGGATTTCGACAGTGCGATTAACGTTTTAAGAGAATTACCGTTTTTTAGTGCTTAATGCTTAATGCTTAATGCTTAAAGGCATGTCTAATCAAAGATAGACGTAGAAAGGTGAATAAAGGTGTTTAAATGAGTAAGAAGAAAGCTGAGAAGTCTGGTTATAAAAAGACTGGTTACTCCAAGATTGAAATTATATTGATGTTATTCCTACAAAGCATGAAAGCTGACGTAGAGGATTATTGCGATTTAGAAACAGTATCGGACGAACATACGTTTGTCACAAAAACTGGTGCAATGATTACGATCATCGAATACAAGGGGATTAAGAGTTTAATTAGTGGTGATGCATTCAGCCGTCAAATTGGTTTGATGACGAGCAACATGCGTAACTACTTCAAAGACCGTGGACATACGATTCATCTAGCGTTCAAAGTAGACCATGAGACGCCATACGCGATTCATGACTTGAATGCCATGCAAAAGGCGACCACGGCGCGTTGTGCGATGAATCTAGACATCATCATTGATGAAATGACAGAAACCATTTCAGGCGGTGTATTTAACGAAAGCTGTTATATCGCTTTAATCTCTGAGCCAACCTTACTATCGCCAATCGATAAGGCTCAAGACTCAAAAAACCGTAAAAAGCTACTGTCGCAAATTACAATGCCAAGTACGGTCAATGCTCAAGACATGCTTAAATCATCGGACAGCTTATACGTACACCATGAGTCTTTTGTCTCACAATTCTTAAACTCACTCTCAACTGAAGAATTTCCAGCAATCTATGAAGTATTGAATGTTGTTGAAGCTGGTCTAGCGATTAAAAAACAAATTGCCTCACATTCAACTTCAGATGACTTCACCTTGTCTGTGCCGATGCTGAATACACGCTTACCGATGCGTTGGAAAGAAATACCATCAGAACATGATGCGTCACACGTTTTGTATCAACCGATCTCAGAACAACTCATGACGAATGCGATCTTACCTGGTACAAGTCAAGGTTCATTCTATCCAGTGGGAAGTGTTATCACTGACGGCGTTGTATATGCTCCATTGATGGTAGATATATATCCAGCGAAGACGAATACGTTTGAAACGCTATTCCGCTTATTACACCAGGCCAAAACGCACGACACTAGCGGTAACATCCGTTCTATCCCATATGCGGTGAGTTACTGTATTACTGGTGATGGTATGGCTGGAACCATGATGAAACGCACGTTATCAAGCGTTATTCACTTTATGACGGCACAAAACAAAGCCATTCGTAATGCTGGTAACATTTTGATGGCCACTAAAAATGACCTAGATCAAGTAGACACTGTTGCTGGTCTGCAAATGACCATGATGACATGGGCACCAAATACCGAAGATGGTGTAAACATTCTTGTAGGACGGCGCCAAAAGCTTTGGAAGAGTTTTGAAGCGTGGGGCGGTGCAAAAGTCATGGAACAGGCTGGCGATCCTATTTTGACTTGGGCATCACATATACCGGGCTTGATGGTACGTAATCACGCACCTATTTCACCAGCACCGTTGTTTGATGTGTTCTACATGTTACCGCTGACACGTATTAACTCACCATTCCATAAAGGGCATCAGCTCAACAAAACCTTAGACGGTAAACTGATTATTCTTGATTCGTTCTCAAATGAAGTGACTGTATGGACGACTATTAACATTGGTAAACCGGGTACGGGTAAATCGGTCACAATGAACAAAGGCATGCTTGAGGACATCATGATGCCTGGTAACGAGCGTATCCCGTTGACCTATATTGTCGATGTGGGTGAGTCAAGCCGTGGGTTAGTAGAAACAGTGCAAGATTCATTGCCTGAAGAGCTACGTCACTATGCCATCTATAAGCGTATTAAAAACTCAAAAGAAGAAGCGATTAATCCGCTTGAATTCAGTATGGGCTTACGCTACCCGTTAAACTACGAAATGCGTCAAATGACAGCGTTTTTAAGTTCATTGGTAACACCGCCTGAATTGAAAGGGCAACCAGCCAAAAATACTTCTGACGTTATTGGTGCGGTCCTACGCCGTACATTCTATTTTGCTGATGATACGAATGCTGATCATAAAGCACGTAAGTACATGCGCTTTGCAGATCCAGAACTAGATCGCATCATGGAAAAACACGGACTGATTGAGCCACATTCTGAACAAGGTAAGGATATTTCTTATTACGCTCTACGTGACCTTTTCCATTCTTTGAATGAGATCCGTGGACGCACGTTGGCACACCGTTACGCAATGCCGACTATTGGCGATATGATTGAAACCCTTTCTGATTCATCAATTTTAGATGTTTGGAGTGATGTTCATATTGATAATGAACGAGCACTGGACTTTTTGGCGCATCAGATTATGGCTGCACAAAATACCTATCCAGCATTCTTCTATCACACTAACTTTGACATCGGTAACGCTCGTGTAGCTTCTATCGACTTAAACGAAGTTGCGACATCATCAGATCCTAAAACTACATCGCTATTCTTCCAGATTGTACGGATGTTCATTAAACGTAAGTTCGCCGTGAGCCGTGACGATATTCCAAAATTCCCACAAGCTTATCGTGAATATGCAACCCAACTGATTAATGAGCTTCTTGAAGACCGCAAAATTATGTCTTATGACGAATTGCACGTTGCGAAAGGCGATCCAATCCTATTAGAAGAATTGGCTGAAGACGCACGTACATTGCGTAAATGGGGTGCTCGTCTTAACTTGGCATCTCACAAAGTAGAAGACTTTAAAGACTTGGTGGGCTTTGCTACGGCGTATGTGATTGTCGATCCTGGTACACGCGAATCTCGTGAAGCTATTCGTGACAGCATCGGTCTAACTCAACTAGAAATGGATGCGCTTGGTTCAGGTAACGTAGGTTTCTCAGATCAAGGCTTAACGTACTTCAGTAAAATTAAACTCGAAAAAATGGAATGTTCGGGCTTATATACCGTTTCACTTGGTCCAATCCTTTTATGGTCACTCAGTACACATCCCGATGAACGTGCGCTCCGTAACTACACGTATGACCTTATCGGTGAACGTGGTAAGGCGTTGAAGGTCCTTGCACAATTCTATCCAAAAGGTGCGAAGAATCAGATTAAGACACGGCGTACCATGATTGAGAAAAATGCCAAAAATAAAGGCACGGACTTTGATGAAAACAAAGCAACTGCTTCAGTGATTTCTACCATGGCACAAGAGATGGTTGTTGAATATCAACGCTATGAACTTGAGCAAAACATGAAGAAAAAATTACTGAACCAACGTAAGTCTGAAGCTGTTTCTTCTTAACTCCAATCAGCTACATAGATTTGCGTTAATTGGTATATACATTGAAGTGCTTGGATATGGGTAAGGTCGTTAAACAACGACTTTGCCTATTATCCTGAAGATAAAAGAGTAGGTCGCAAAGTATGGCTTCTACACAAAAATACGGCACACAAACAAAGTTCAGACCTAGTTCGCTTAAGCGTGATACACGATCAGGCTTAGAGAAAATCCATTTAAAACTTACAGCGCCAGACGGCGCTAATTATTTGGTTGGCGTTCTTGGTGCTATTGCAGTTATTTTGTTTGTTGTTCCGTTTGGCGGTGAGATATTTATAGGGATCGCGTATTACCTATTAAAACGCTACACACATCCGAATGATTACTTTTTTGAGTGGCCATTCCGTGCGCCGTTGCATTCAAACTCACTGGATGCGTCAACTGACATTACATCACGCGTAAAAGATGACGTACTGGACAATCCAAAAGCCTTTTTGGAATACGCACGTACCAATCGCGATAAGCTACAAGGTGAGGGTGTGACTTACCTTGGTCGTTGCCGTGAAACTGGTCTACCTGTTTATGCATCCAACTCCGATGACCGTACACATCAAATTGTGTTAGGTACTACGGGTTCGGGTAAAACAGAATACATGCTAGGTAACTGTGCCAACCAGTACGTACAAAACTCAGGTTATATCTTTGTAGACGCAAAAGGTGATACCAAGGCTCAACAAGACCACTATCGTTTATGTAACCGCTTTGGGCGTAATGAGGATCTATTAACGATCAACTTCATTACCTCAGGTCGTAACATGCTACGTGCACAAACCGACAAGATGACCAACTCAATGAACCAAATGAGCAACACCAGCTCAGGGATGTTGATTGAATTCTTGATCAACTTGCTTGATGACTCAGGCGGTGGCGGTGGTGACATGTGGAAAGGTCGTGCGATGGCCTTTATCGCTGCACTTACACGAGTTTTGGTCTATCTACGTGACAATGGCTTCATTCAGCTTTCACCAAAAGTATTCACGCAATACATGGAACTTGAAGCACTTGAAGAATTGGTATTTTGTCATAACGATAAATACGGGATTGACTTTGAACGTGTGGCTGAACAGCTTCAAGGCTACCTCGTTTCATTACCTGGTTATTCAAGCAACCCTAAAAAGTTAAAGAAACAAGAAACCAAAACCCGTGAGCAACACGGTTATATCACCATGCAGTTAACCAAGGCGATTAACGACTTGACGTTTAACTATGGTCACATCTTTGGTGTAGAGCATGGCGGTGATATTGATATTTTTGACGTTGTACTTAACCGCCGTATCTTAACTGTGCCATTACCAGCTCTTGAGCGTTCACCAGACTCACTCAAAATGCTCGGAAAATTAATCATTGGCTCAATTAAACAAATGATGGCTGGTTCCCTTGGTAACAAAATGGAAGGTTTACGCCGTGCCATTATTGACGCACGACCAACCAACGCCTCTACTTCATTTAAGCTATTTTTGGACGAATGGGGCTACATCGTTATTGTCGGTGCTTCGGTTTTACCAGCTCAGGCACGTTCGCTTAACTTCTCTATTACGTTCGGTGCTCAAACATTTGAAGATATTGAACGTGGATCTAAAGAGGAAGCAGCTGCTACATGGGGTAACACGACCGTTAAAGCCATTGGACGTACTACTTCGGGTGCTGAAAGTACAACATACAAATTGGTTGATGGTTTTGCTGGTGAAGAGTGGCAAGGTAAAGTTAACTCAATCAATATGTATCAAGGTCTAGTATTCAACCGTTCGGTACCACAAACAGAAGTCCAGTTCGCCAAAGAAAAACGTGTGACAATTGAACAAATTGCCGGACAGCACAACGGCGAATTTACCTTGCTCATATCAACTAAAGGGGAAGGTGGTAAAACTTCAGACGTTAAAATCGTATCAATGTTGGCGTTCTATGTGGCTGATACTCAACCCAAGTACTTACGCTTAAATGACCTTTGCCCAATCTTCAATATCCAAAAATCTGAAATCTACGATCCTACTTTAAAAATTGAAGACTTCATTCATGAGATTGAGGAAAAACACACGCTACTGACAGACAACAATTCATCTGCCAATGTCACGGCGCTTGGTGATTTTGAGATCTGCAGAAAGCTCAATAACACCTTGTACGAAAACAACAACACGGTAAAAGACTTTACTCAAGATTTTGTACATCAGATTCTTGAAGCAAGACGTCTTGAATCCATCACACCTGAAGGGATGGCACCTGGTCAAAGAACAGTAATGTCTTCGTCCACGGCGAAAGGTGAAATCTCCAAAGAACAAAAACACCGTGAAAGTATTGTTTCAGCACAAAAAGAAGCAAACATTAAAGACCAGATTATTGAGAAGCGAAAACAGTTCCAGTACTTCGGTAAAGATTCTGACATTTCACCTCAAGTACAAGCTGGTGCTTACAACAATGCGGATCTTGATGCTGAATTTAATATCTATGGTGAACGTATAAGCGAACCTGAACAGGCTCAACAGGAAAGTGATGTTGAAACTGTGACTCGCGCCGTTATCACACCAATGAACCTAGACAGCTACTATGATGAATTGAAAGAGATCCTAACAGGATATGACTTAACCGTTGCGCCAATTACTGAATATCAGCTTGTTCAGATGCCACGCCATGTAAAACCTGAAGATCAGACACAATACATTGCGGAAAACAAAGCCAGTCTTGATCAAGCCATCTCACATAGCACTCAAAATGAAATGGAATTCGTAGAACAACAGTATGCAGCTAAGTTTGAAAAAGCTTTGATGAAAAACCCGTTCTCGCACGAATGCGTTACTTTTGAAAAATTGTTGGTGATACTTGGTTCAAAAGGTTCTTCAGCTTCATTACGATCAGGCATTACAATCAAAAAAAAGGATGACTAAACGCATCCATGTAGAAGACATAAGGCTGGTTATCCAGCCTTTAGTTTTTTTTGGGTGAGCTGTTTGTACTTAATACGCCTTAATTCATCACTCGGCATGTATTGGGCTATTTCATATTCGCTCTTATACGGCGTTTCATTGAATATGGCCAATAACAACAACTGCGACAGCGGAATGGCTTCAGGCACTATCATTTCGAGTAAGCGAAACTTTTCAGACGCATTCACATCAAATGCAACCAATAGCGCCGTATATGGAATGTGGCGATCTGCAAGTGATAAATCGGGGTAAATAGGTTGGTCCTAGTGCTAACGTTTGAAAGTCATACATATTCAAGCAAGAGATAGCTTTAGGTACATTGGATAGGTTCACGGCGTAAGATTCAATGTTTGAACACATATTGGCATCCAGTTTGGTTTTAACCCTAGTTTAGATGCATTTTAATATAACAACTTAGTTTTAACGTGCGTATTCTTAAACATAACTAAACCACTTCTTAAAACCTTATTTTGTTTTAGGCTTAATCGGTATATACCATTTCATAAAAAGTTTAATGAACTGTGTTTTACCCTTTACAATCCTTAATACATCAATTAAATTGCCCTTAAATCACATCCAATATACAGGATATAGGCAATGACTAAAGAACAGCTAGACGACTTACAAACACTTGGAATGACTGACTATAAAACACGTTTACACGTTAAAGGTGTGCGAATTGTTGAAGTGCAACAGTACTCAAAGTCTGTCGATAACAACGCCGTACAACCACTTGCAACTAATACCACTCAACCGCAATTCTTAAATTAATTTTCCAAAAAAATACTTATAAGCACTTTCTGTATTAATATATCTTTATTAGTTTTAATAAAGCATTAATCAATGGAGTGCTTAAAATGTTAGACACTTTACTTTCGGTATTTTCAGCAAAACATAAGCTTTATAAGAATCTCAAGTTAAAACCCTTTATTGATACCCGTTTAGTCAATTCTGACAGCATCGCCATGACCGATGTTTTCCCTTTTCATCAAATCAAAGATTCTCTTTGTATGACTGGTATATCTCCTACTAATTTTGTACCAGGCAAAAACATTGTTTTGAATCCACATGCCAAAGATAACGATTCCATCAGCTACCTTGGTCAAGATACGCAAAATCATAAGCCGTTCTACATCTCTACCTTTGCTGAAGAATTGGCTGAAGTATTTAACCCGATTTTTTCAGAAACCATTCATCTTGAAACACCATGCTTACTTGACCTATCTGAAATTGGGGGCTTCTCAAATTCCAAGTCGGATTTAAGCCAGTACCGTAGCATTGATGATTTTGTAAAAAACGCATGCCCTGATTACATTAGTGATGTGAGTATGGAAAATTTAGAACGAATGTTGTTATGGCCAGAAATCCGTTTATTAAACTCTCCAGATACAACCACTGATCATTTTTTTATCTATGGCTGGAGTCCTAAGATTTTTGTTCAAAATGCTGGTGGATCACATCACATGGCTGCTGCACATTACTTGGCTAAGAAACTGAGCCAATGTGTGCCGATTCAAGGCAAAGTAAGTTTGAATCTAATCTCAAGTAAAGCACTTCAAAACTTTGATTCAAAATACGCTGCGTTCGCCGTTCCAGATGATGCATTGATTGATATGGGGAATGATTTATCAGAATCAGGGCTTGAATATCAGCTGGTGTTTTTCCGTGAACGTGAAGTTAATTTTATCTTCTTCAAAAAGAATGATCAGAATGCCCGTGTTATTTCGCTATTCAACAATCTGTATGCTTCATTGAATGGTGCATTAAAGTCAGCGGTTCAAGCGCAATTCAAAAATGAAGCACTACTCACCATCATGAGTGCTAACCTCTCTGATACATCAGAAGATCAATTCTTTAGCACACGACCTCACTTGGCTGAGATCTACAATCACGTTCAAAACGAAATTTGTTTGAGTGGTCCTAAACCGACTAGCCCGACAATCTAAGGGGTAGGGAATATGGATCACCAATCATCAACTACACCACATGCACTCATTCTCGGTCTGACACTTGAACAGGCCATTTCTGTTTTAGCAAAGAAACCCGTTGATGCTACCCACTACAACTATCTTGAAGATGACGAGTACAACACCTACGTCATGATGAAACCTGAGTGGACTAGCCTCAACAAACACGCCTACCTACATGTAGATGGCTTAACCCATGAGCGTAAATGGATGTTTATGCCGAATGCTTTAGGTGAGTACAACTTGATAGAGGGCTGTATTGACCTGTTTGAACTTAACCAGGCCATCGAACAGCAATATCTTGTGTTTGAACAATTCCTGAATAGCCACGGCACACCGTTCCGCAAAGTTGGTGAGAAGTTTTCTTTTGTCACTCAACTTCTCTTTGATGCATGGGTGATAGATCCAGAACGTGCGATTCAAAAACTTCATGAGATGAAGGAAACAAAAATCTCATTACAAGTGCCTTTGCTTCATGGGGATAGTCAGCATGATTGATACGCAAAATACTAATGAAAACATTGCTTCAGAAATTGAAGCTCGTAGCGCTTTTGAAAATAGATACGGCGTGGTCGGTAGTCTGTTGGCCAGTGGCAATTATTCTTCTTGGGTGCATCAGGCGAAATGGGAAGCTTTTCGTGATGGTTGGATGCAAAGTGAAGTAGAAACTAAAAAATCTATCTATCAAATGCAAACACCAGCCATCAGCGATGACCAATTGGAAGTGGAAAAATTACTGCAGTTGCTCGATGACTTTTGGAATAAGAAATGGGGCGATTGGAAATCATCTGCAGATATGGTGGCGCAAGGTGAGGCAAATGCCTATGAACATGCGAGAGGATTGCTTGAAACGGCGATAAAACAAGATGAAGCCACATGCCAGTGGTTACGCAATCAATTGGCAACGATTCAAACTGAATTGGATGCTTTTATCACATTCGTTAATGAACACCTTGTTTACCATGAAAGTGATGGTCCAGATTTAATGTCGAAGATCCAGAAGCTCAAACATTTGATAAAGGTTAAACCATGATTACGGTTCAAATAGAGATGTGTGGCTTTGGGATTAAACGGCGTTGGGAGTTTGGAGATCCGCGCCGTGCGCCAATTACAGTTTTAGAAATGGGCTTCATTAAGGTTTGTAAAATGCGTGGTGATAGCAAACTGGTTGAGTTCATGAGGGGTTATGCAGACGACAAAGAATTCAACTGGCATCCCAAAGTTCGCATTGCACGTAGAAAAGCAGAACGTAAAGCCTATTCGTACTATGACAACCACTACAAACAGCAGATTAGAGAACTTTTCGATCGCCAAAATGTAGACCGTCAAAAACAATATGAATTGGAACGCCAAAACAAAGCGTTATTGGCTGTTATTGAACTTAAAAAAGAACAATCGTAGGTATATACCATGACGGGAATTGAATATTTTCAGAAGTATGGCTGGAGTCACGCCGTCCAGTCCGTTAGTCGAATTCCAAGTGAATACAACGAATATTCACCAGATCTCAAAACTGTTGTTGTAAACGGCAACTTTCGTTATGCGATGGCTGCGGAAATCAGCAAAAAGAAAACTGAAGTCTATGTTACTGAGCTCAAACAAATCATTGAGAGTGAAAAGCTACTAGAAGACTTCTTTAACTTGAATCTGGTTGGTATAGAAAAAGGCTTAAGTAATGCTAAGCGTGAAATGCAAGACATGGAAGAACAGGGGATTGTTGAATTCAACCATCGTTTTGATGACGACCTGACTTGCACCACGGAACGCATGAAACTTGCCATCGCTCAAATAGACCATCTTTATCAAAACAACATTACAAAAAGTGAGTAATGCCCATGTTAGAAATGTTCCAAAATCAAACCATGCGATATATCTCTATTGCCATTGGCGTGATTAGTATCTTTATATTCCTATACCTACTTAAACTCGGTGAGGGGCTTGTCATTAGCCTTATGGTTGCTGTGTTCATATGTGGTTTGAGTTTATTCAAACTGAAAAACTACTATGAAAAAAATAACCCATACATCAATGCAGAACACCTTGCTTGGCTGTATGGTGAATTGCAAGAATATGACCAGGATCTATTCACAACTGTCAGCAATCTGACCAAGAGTACTGGACGTTTAGAATTGAGCCAGCTTAAATCAATCCGTAACCGCTATGCTTCTTCCATGAACGAAACTCAACTACAAGCATTGGCCAGTGAACATACTGAAGAAAGCAAATATCGCTTAGACCAGTACAACTACTCAATTTATGTGATGGATGAAATCATTAATCAATATTAATGGCTGTAATCTAATGGTGAGAAATATGAGTCAGCAAAAACAAATTAAGCAAAAAGTGAAGCTTTTAAATATATCCCCTCTATCCGCTTTTTTTGGATTTTAATGTCTGAACTCTCAGTCGTTTATGCGTTTTATTCGCCCTTATATGATGAATTATCGGGTGCCAACCTGATCATCATTCTTCATGCAATCTCTATTAACATCGCCGTGTTATATATCTGCTATACGCGGTATCAAATGTATAAAGAGCTACAAAACTATTGAAAGGTTTATAAAATGAACACAACTCTACCTATTCTTATTCATAGCGTTATTGGTGGTATTGGTGAACATCCAGATGCTAAAAAACGAAGCTTAGGATACGGCGCTATCATGCTGTATATACCGATTGAACATATGGTCGGTTCAGGTGTACTTAAGCTGATGATTGATGTGAATACACTGTCGATCTATGCGTCTGAAAATCCTAATTACCTAAAACAACCACATACCATCAATGAAGCTTCTCACTTGTGGAATGCATTGCGCTTTGACAGTGCTTCTAAAGCCAGTCGGAAGGTCATTCATGATAATGGGTATGTTGAGTGTTTGTTTTCCATTCCTATGAAGGTTCTTGAGCCATTTATGGGTGCTGAATTGATTCAAAACGAATTAGGACTTCCATACATGGCCATCGATCAAAGTGACAAGTCGAAATGCATGCCGATTTGGTATGATGTCAGTAAATCGACCAATCAATTTATTGATGGCAACTACAACGATTATCCTGGTGTGCAGCCAACTTAAATTTTTAAGAAAAGTTTTTAGCTTTGATGATTTGTTAATTATTTATATCGACCACATTGGCGATGATGAAGAGAACAGACTCAATATGGCCCGTTTAATGGGCCACATTTATTTTTATAGATTAGGGATGCTAACTGCGTGAAAACAAAAATCATTTTAAACATCATTTTGTGGACCTTAACCGTCCTAACTTGTTATGCGTGGATTGCCTTTACGTTTATTGAACCAGTTGGCTACACCATGACTTTTCTTGTTATTTTAATATTGATGACAGTAGTGCTCAGCTGGTGCTTGGCAACACCTTATATTAAGACCAAAGACCGAACCAAGCGACTAGACGAAAACTTTAAGCTACTTATGCTCTCTGTTGCTGTTGTTCCACTCCTAATGTTTCTACTGTCATATGGTTTTATATGGTGTTTCAAAACGCTAGAAAAGAAACAGTTCAACCATGACCATATTGCTGCGATGGTACCGGGTAGTAACTTCAATCAACTACAAAAGTTTGCCAAGGAAAACTACAACGCGCCACTTGTGTTAGGTGACTTTAACGAAAGTTGGGCTTTAACTTCCTTAGATATACCGCAAGCTTCTCCAGCTTCATTAAGATCTAGTACAGGATATTGCCTGGTGAATATGTCTAAAACCAGCATGAACACCATGTATAAAGAAGCAAAAACCGATGTAAGCTACAACGATTGGGAAATGCTGATATTAGCGCACGAGTTATCTCACTGTTTAGATCGTGCGACCGATGTGCCTGGTGAACTTGGCCAGCCACTTAAAGCATTAAATTCAATTGCGCCGTCTGATCGGTCCAAAGTAAAGATGGATGATGTATCTACCTTTGTAACGGCTGAAAGTAGCGGTAAAACGCAACTATGGCGAGAATCTTATGCGGATCTGTTTGCGGTAGGTTTTATGTCACTTGATCCAAAATACGATACTGCAGCGTTAAGAGAAAGCCTGATTAAATTACGTGAAAAACGTAAGGCACAAGATCCAACCCATAATTCGGTGTTTTGGTTGCAGTATTCTAAGAGTCAGCCTTTCCCACAAAAAGGTTCGGATGTTTATTCTTGGGCAAATAACATCAGAATTAAAGCGCCGTGCGAGTTGAAATAACTTGTCTTCAGACAAATTAAAAGCCCGAATTTCGGGCATCTTTTATACCAGCTAATTAACAATAAAAGCCAGGGCTTATAGTTGGTGCAGACATATCATCATAGATGCAATCTATACTGACTGCAGGTTTATCAATGTGGCTAAATAAGCTTGGATTGACCAATTGATTTGTTAGCTTAGATCTTTCCACACTAAAGCCAACCAGTTCAACTTCACAATCACACACGTAATGGAATTTTGCCTTACCGTGCAACACAAAAACATTAGGTGACTTCTCATACATCTTGAAGTACTCGGCTTGAGTTTGTGACAATGGAACCTCCAGCACCACAAAGCCATTTGGTACGACAAAAACTGCAGATCCATCTTTTACTGAGTAAACGATGGCTTGAACATCAGAAGCACGTTCAAAACCCACACTTTTTTTTATCATTTAGATTACCTTTTTATTTTGTAATATTCGCCTCGAGCGCAGCGTTTCGTACATCAGCTAGGTTTAACCAATGGCGGTGCTCAGCTTTAGTTTTTTCAATTTTGTGTGGTGTTCTTGGGTATTCCCAACTCCAGTAATGCTTTTTATAAATCTCCTTATCTTTCACAAGATACGCCTGTATAGATTGACTATCCTCATTAGTTGCATAGCCAACGCCAAAGTAAATATCTAAACCTTGCTTTAGTGCAGTTTGATAATCGGCTTCAAATTGAATAACAAGGGATTCAATCCTAGCTTCATGAGAAAAGATACTAGATAGTTTTAACATCACACGGCTCCAAGTTTAAGGCAATATGCCTCGAGATAAAACCATTATAACGGTCAAAATCCACTAAATTAGTTTATTTAAAAAAATTTCATTAAAGTTAAACCCTTGAAGATTAAAACATACGGCGAAAAACTTAGGTTTTTTATTCAATATTAATCAGACTTACTCAAATTTAGTCTAGATGAACTGGTATTTTTAAAATTAAGGCTGCTTCGCGTTCCCATTTGTGAACAGATTCTCATTTTTGAGAATGAATTATATTTCATTTTTTGACTGACACTGGAACAATTAGCCATAGACGAGTAGGGGGTGGGTAAAGCCATATACCACATTTAAGAAATAACGCCGTAGTGGTGTTAATTCATTGTTAATTGAATATGGTTTGAATTAAGGCTTGATGGAAATGCATTAGTAGAATTATGGGTGCTGAATTATCAAAATTAAGTTTTGGATTATTTTAATCAATTAAAAAAACATCGTTTGCGTTTATAAAGCCAGCAGTTGATCAATTAGCTGATCAACGCAAGGGTATTAACCTTTTTTATGGTTTAAATACTTTTGAGTACGTTCTAATAATTTCGGGATGGTTTTTTCTGCTTCTTCTTGGGTGAGATGCAAACCATAAAATTTATTAGTTGTTCCGTAGCTTTCATTAAGTACTGAATAGGGAATATATAAGGTGTACATGTCTTGTTCTACTGAGTACAACGTGATGAAGTCAGTCGTATATGAAAACTTGCCATTTTCGCTCTCTAGCTTGATTTGTTGGTGTTTAACGAGCTTGAGTGGTGAAATGCAGTCACCGCCATAGATCGCAACTGTGCCACGCTCTTTGTACAGCTTAATGAGTTTTTTGGTGCATTTTAACGGCTTGCCGTGTTTGTCCAATTTTGGTTGGTTGCGAACAAAGATGTTATAGCGAAGATTCGAGTCACCAAGCATCCCGCTTGTTGTTTCACTGATGGTCAATTGGCGTTTAGACTTCTTATAAAACTCTAATAAGCGTTGCTGTAAATTGAACCGTGAAACACCGCATTCGATGTCAAAATCTAGACTTTTAAAAGCGTTTTTATTACTGTTGTTTCCAAAGTAACAAACTGCATCGTTAAACATTTGCGTTAAGTTTGCAAAAATTAAGAGAAAGTCGTTTTGTGGGTACGGACGTTTTTGATACATGCACCCAAACTCACTGTCTGACAACTTATAAAAATAGGTGCGAACGCCAGTATAACTGCAAAGTGAATCATAAATGCGTGTGCCTTTAATTTGAATCTGAGTAACATAGCTAGATGAAAATTCAGGGGTAGCCCAAAGCATAGGGCTGAACAGGATGTCCTTCACTAATCCATTGTCGTATGCACGGTCGCCAACGCGACTTTTTTGGTTAATGCGGTCGTTTTGGGTGTAAACATGGATGTTCTTCAGCTCCAACGTTTCACGTTTGAACACGGTCTTTTCAGCGGTAGCAGTAGCGGTCGTCATGGTGAAGTTCCTTATCGGCTTAAATACGTGTGTGCAAAAATTGCTTGCATGGTTTTAAAAATTTGGTCTGTTTCAAAGTAGTCAGAAATTTGCTCTTGGAATGGGCTTTGATGGTTGCGAACCAACGTGCGAATCGCAGAACTATTTAAGGTGTCTGAGTTGGTAAAACCATTTTTTAGTACTTTGATCTCAAAATATGGGCTAGTGGATGCAATCACACTGACAATAATGTTGCCGTCTTGGTCTGTCTTAACTGACAAATCAGCAATTGGGCTTAGCTCATGGCGTAAAAAATACATATTGTCGGGGTTATAGATTGCTTTAAATCTGATTCCGTCTTGGCATATAGCGCAAAACAATTCATTCACCGACTCAGCAGTAAAGATCGCCCCAAACGTCACAACAACAGGCCCGACATTTTTTTGCTGTTTTTCATCATGTTTGATGGTTAGCTCGCAATGCGCTGTAATTAGGTTTTGCATGGTTTATATCCTCAAATGTGATTCAGTGGCATACGCACGTTATCCGTGCGTATGGGTGAATTGAATTAAGAAAGTTCGCGTGACCAACAATCTTCTATACGGTCGTATGCGTAGCCGTTTTGAGCCATTAACGTGCAAATGTCTTCAAGGTTTTTGCCAAAGATATTTACTGAGGTAACTTGGTCGAGTACTGATGTATGACCAAAGTTTTCTTTTAATGTTGCAACGTAGATTTCAACATCCATGAAGAAGAAATTTGTTTTATCAGCCAATGTCGGCATGTGCTGTTGAAATTGAAGTTGAGCATAGTCACTATCCGCTTGAAGATCCGCAAGGGTTAAATCACAGTTGTTGTCGATGTAATCTGAGATTTCATCAAACAATGTTTCCATGTGAGCACCGCTAAAAGTTTTAGGGAAACCGATGTATAAAGTGCCTTGTAACTGTACTGATTGAGCGTTTAAATTTGACATGCTGTTCACTCCAAGTTTTAAGCTTTCTGCTTTTGATAGTTTCATTTTATTGGAAAACACAACCTGGCAAACTTTTCTCGAAAAATAAGATTTTCAATCTTTTTTTAATCAATTAAAAAACATCGCTTGCGTACTAATATGATTTTTCTATTAGCCGTATCGCCGTAATGCATTAAGAATAATTTAACGAGCAATTAGTTAGGGTCTGTTGACATTTTCTGTTCAAAAAAATAGCGAGAAAGTAAAATTTAATCGCCAAACCAAATTTACTTCTCGCTATGCCTCGTACAATGCTGAATGATCAACACTGGTCTAAGTTACTTTCT